>CACIVL010000001.1 GCA_902590125.1 uncultured Pelagibacteraceae bacterium
AAGCGGATTTTGGTCTTGATGTTTTAAATAAATGTGTTTTTAATTCTTCTACCGATATTTTTCGGTCTTCTTTATGTGCCGCCATTACAATTAACATCATATGATAATGTGAAGGTGATTTTCTAAAAAAGTAGTTACTTGAACGATGCGATTGTTGCATTTGTTCTTCCCAAAATTTTAAAAGTTCTTTTGTAGTTTTTATCATATTAAGCTCTTACTCTTGATTTTGTAGGATCGTAAAATGGAAAAGCTATGACTTTTGCTACAATTCTTTTTTGATGACCGTCAATTTTACCAATTTCGACTTCTGTTCCCAATTCGGAATATTTTGTATCTATTCTGCAAAGAGCAATATTTTTATTTAAAGTTTTTGACAACATTCCACTGGTAATAACACCAACTTGTCCTCTTCCAATATGAACGGTATTACCGTTAGCAGCGGGTTCATGACCAATAAGCTCTAAACCAACTAGTTTTTTTTGTGGATTTGCTTTTCTTTTTATTAATTCTTCTTTACCTATAAAATCATCATCTTTTGTTTTAAGAGGTACAGTAAATCCTATTCCTGCTTCAAATGGATCTGTTTTATCATCAAATTCGTATCCATAAAAAATTAATCCTGCTTCAATACGAACCATATCTAAAGCTTCCAAACCAAGGGGTGAAATATTAAATTCTTTACCAGATTCCCAAACTTTATCCCAAACGGCACCAGCGTCTTTTGGGTGACACCATATTTCATAACCCAACTCTCCAGTATAACCTGTTCTTGATACTACAATAGGAATTCCTGTTACACTGTCTATTCTTGCTATTGTTAATCTAAACCATTCAAGATTCTCAATAGATGGTTGGGTATCAGGTGTCCATACAAATTTTTGTAAAATTTTTCTACTATTTGGTCCTTGAACAGCAATATTATGAATTTGATCAGTTGATGATTTTATCCAAACTTTAAAGTTTTTCTTTTTAGCCTGTTCTTTTAACCATTCACCACCATACTCTTGACCACCAACCCATCTAAAATTATCTTGTCCTAATTTCATTATTGTGCCGTCATCAATCATACATCCATTTTCATAACACATTGCCGTATAAGAAATTTGTCCAGCTGATAATTTTTTTACATTACGAGTAAGAGTATATTGCATTAAATTTTCTGCATCTGGACCCAAAATTTCAAATTTTCTTAATGGAGAAAGGTCTGTTACGACAGCGCTTTCTCTACAAGTAGTGTACTCTTTGATTGCTCCATAATTTGTATAATTGTTAGCCAACCAATATCCATTATAGTTTATAAAATTTTTTGTAAGACCAGATGTTTTTTTATGAAAACCAGTTTCTTTTGTTAATTTTGGTTCCGAATCTGTATTCACTCTAAAAGCTACTCCTTTCGAAATTTTTTTTTCTTTAGAATAAGTTCTAACAAATATATCAGTAGGATTCCATCCATTTGCTGGGTCAACATCACAAGGACATGCTGAAGAAGCGCAAGTTAAATCTTTTAAAGCTCTAAACAATACATAATCACCTGGTCTTGACCAAGGTTCATCAAAAGAAGCAACATTATTTGCATCGATTGCGGTGTTAAAAAAAAGATTTATCGCTGTCCAACCTTTTCTAGATTTGACATCGTATTTTTGCAAAACATTGTTAAAATTTTCTGAACAATTGATGTGACCCATATACCCCATATCTTCATAATATTTTGCGGTACATGCATAATTAAAAGTATCATGTCTTCCAACAGTATCTCTTACTACTTCAATAACCGGATCATGTTGAGCATCAAAAAATTTTGAAAATAAACCTGGAGCAGGATAGGCGGATCCCATAAAAGTTCGAGTTGCAGTGGGATCAATTATACTTTCAATTCCATCATTTAACCTACGTGAGTCAAAAGCTAAAAAGTCTGAGCATTGTCTTCCAGATGTATCAATAATTTGAATATATTCACCTGCCTTCACTTCGTAAGTTTCTGCAGTTCTTCTTTCAATAAATTTTTCATTTATTGGATCGTAAAGTGGTTCAGGTAATATATATTGTTCTTCTACTTCATTAAACTTAGATTTATTTAAAAAAACTGTTAAATCTGTAGGAGGATTTTGCTCATGAACACTCATTTGTTCTCCTGGAGCTGCAATCATAACTGTACATTTATCTTTTGATTGCAAGGTTATTTTTTCACCCATTACACAATCTTGATCAAATATTATCGAAGATTTAGCTTTGTCTAAATTAAAATTTTTGCGTTGAAATAATTTTGAAATTTTTTCATCTTGAGAAATTGTTTTTTTTGAAAAATTTGCGTTAGAATTTTCTTTTAAATTTAATATTGATAAATCACTTTTGCCTTTTGAATTAAAAACAACTATTTCACAAGTTTGTTTACCTTCATCATTAATAATTTCTATTTTATCATCTGGCAGAACTTCAATTACAGACAAACCTCCGCCTTTAACAAAATATCTTTCAACTCCAGGTGGTAAAGTTCTTAAACCAGGATTTTTTATGTCAAGACTTGTATGCATTTTTATTATTTTTGTTAGTTATAAAACCAATCCTATCAATACACATGGATTAAGTAAAATATCAAAATTTTTTGACCGTTTTGGGCTCTCAATTTCAAAAGCATTGACTATGAGTTTAAAATGAAGGCATAATTAGAAATATTAATAATTATTAATACAAGTAATTAAGAAAGGGGAAAGAATATGAAAAAAATAATATCTCTATTATCTGCGGTAATTATTTCGTTAGTTTCGTTTACTGGAATAGCTAATTCAGCGGATAGTAAGAAACCTATCGTTATCCCAACACACAATTGGTCGAGCCAAGTTGTAATGGCTTACGTTATTGGTGGAATTTTTAAAAGTATGGGTAACAATGTAGAATATGTACCAGCGGACTCTCAGAAAGTTTACGAGTCAATTCGACTTGGTGATGTAACTATATCACACGAAGTTTGGGAATCAGCTTTTGGTAAATCATTTACTACAGCACTTGATGCTGGTGGTTTACTTGATTGGGGCGATCATGAAGCAAGAACTCTTGAAGATATGGGATATCCTAATTGGGTAGTTGAAAAAGGATTATGTCCAGGTCTTCCAGATTGGACTGCTCTAAAAAATCCTGATTGTGCTAAGAACTTTGTAACACCTGACTCAGATGGAAAAGGAAGAATGTTAGAAGGTCCACAAACTTGGCATGGTGACTTAATACCTCAAAGAATTGATGCTTTAGGTTTAGGAGATCTTTGGTGGGTTAAATTTGCTGGAAGTGCAGATGCACTTTGGGCAGAATTAGCAGCAGCTAAAAAAGAAGGAAGAGGAACTATAATATTCAACTGGACACCAAACTTTACAGATGGTGCTGGTTTTACATTTATAGACTTCCCTCCTTACACTGCTGGTTGCAGACCAGAAGATGGAGGTGATGGAAAATGCGGTTCACCAGATGGTTATTTGAAAAAGGCTGTGAATGCAGACTTTCCAAAAACTCATCCAAAGGCAGCAGCTATGTTTAAGAAACTTTCATTTTCTACAGGTCAAATTGGTGCAATGGCAGCTTTAGTTGATATTGACAAAATGACTCACGAAGATGCAGCTAAAAAATGGTTAGCTGATAACGAGAAAGTTTGGAAAGCTTTTACTAAATAAGGATTAAAGCTAATAAATTATAAATCTCTCCCAACAATGTTGGGGGGGATTTTTTTTTAAACTTGTCAGTCAATCCACATGTATTAGAATTAGAAAAGAAACTAGTTAAATGTTAAAGTTTTTTTTATATATCTCTCTCAGCTTATTATTCTTTACTATATCATTTGCTAAAAATGTAAATATACAAGAGAATATTGAACTTGGTTTTGTATGTGAGCTAGAAAAGAAAATACTTAAGAATTCAGAATATAATTATACAACTTTTCTAGCAAAAGATTTAGATGAAAAAGGTTTAGATAAATTTGAAATTTTTGCAAAACAACCAGAAACACTATTGATTAATGGATTATCATTGTTTCTTTCAAAAACCGTAAAATTTGATGTCAAAGTTGTAAATAAAGACGTAGTTTTATTTAAAGCTTTTAACAAAGAAAAGAATTACTCAGAGTCTGGCATAATAACTAGAAAATCTGGTGAATTAGTTCATGAAATTACAAGAGGTTTAAAAAGTGATAACTTAGAAAAAAATATTTCCTTTTATTCTTGTAGAAAAAAGGAGAAAAAAGTCTGATTTTTTTTTATATAATTTAGTGTAAAATATAATGATGAAAAAATATTTCATTTACATAATTTTAAGTTTTTTAATTGCAAATTCAGTATTAGCTCGAAAAACAGGTTGTGAGGGAAACTGTGTAGATGGTTTTGGTAAATGGACCTATACAGATAAAACAACCTATGAAGGGAATTGGGTTGGTACAAAAAAAAATGGCCAAGGAATTGAAATTTGGCCCAACGGATATATTTACAAAGGTGAATTTAAAAATAGCGAGTGGAGTGGTCAAGGAATTTTAACTTTTCCAAATGGCGCAACTTATGAAGGAGAGTGGGCCAATGGTTTCATGAATGGAAAGGGAACATTTACTTGGTCTGATGGAAAAGAAAAAACAGGCACTTGGGTAAACGGTGAATTGCAAGAATAATTAAAACAATGCTACAAGAAAAATATTTAGCTAAATTAAGAGAGTTACCCGAACCAGTTAGACAATTTGGTGGTCTCGTTACTATAACAGTTATCGTAATTTTATCTTTTGCTATTTTAAATATTTTTTGGGGTGGAGGTGATGAATTAGTTAGAAAAATGAAATTAGAAGAGGAAAGAATTGCAAAAGAAAAAGAACTAAGCAAACTGATTTCAAGCCTTCCATCAGGCATTCTAGTACCTTATGAAGGAACTAAAGGTCATAAATTGTCCGAAGAACAACACGAGGCAGTTTGCAATGCAACAGAAATTGTATCTCAGCGTTCTGTTATGGGTGCTAATTTAACAAATTTTAAAGCTAAACACATATATACTATTAACGGTAATGATATTAAAGAAACATTTGTTAAGTGGGACAAAGAGAAAAATAAATGCTTTGCTGGTTTTACTGTAACTGGAAGTAATGTTGGTGTAAATGAAACAATTACTGTTACAGGAGAAGTTTTAAGTTTTTTTAATACCGGAATTGATACAAGAGTTTATTTTATTAAAAATTTTTAGAGAGGAAAAACAACAATTATATAGATTTTATTTTTACTAAATTTCGTATAACTTGTTAAAAAATTATGACTGATGCTGTAATTAAATGCGAGTCTGTTTACAAAATTTTTGGGGCAAATGCCAAAAAAATGCTTCAAGAATCAAATGGAAATGTAGATGCAAAAACATTTCAAAAAAAAGGATGCATTGTAGGCGTGAATAACGCTTCTTTTGAAGTTTCAAAAGGAGAAATGTTGGTAGTTATGGGTTTATCAGGATCGGGAAAATCGACATTGTTAAGATGCATTTCTAGATTAACAGATGCAACTGGTGGAAAAATTTATATAGAAGGACAAGACTTACTATCATTAAAAAACAAAGAACTAATTGAACTTCGAAGAAATAAGATGGGAATGGTTTTTCAAAGTTTTGCTCTACTTCCACATAAAACAGTTTTGGAAAATATTGCTTTTCCACTTCAAATTAAAGGAGTTAAAACTGAAGATAGTATTAATAAAGCTATGGACATGGTTAAACTTGTTGGTCTTGAGGGAAGAGAAAACTATTTTCCTCGAGAACTTTCAGGTGGACAACAACAAAGAGTAGGTATTGCTCGATCATTAGCTGTTGAACCTGATATTTGGTTTTTAGATGAACCTTTTTCCGCATTAGATCCATTGATTAGAAAAGAAATGCAAGATGAATTTTTAAGACTTCAAGAAAAATTAAAAAAAACAATTATGTTTATTACGCATGATTTTGATGAAGCACTAAAACTTGCTGATCGTATAGCAATTATGAAAGATGGAATAATTGAACAGTTAGATACTCCAGCAAAAATAGTATTAAATCCAGCAACTGAGTATGTAAAAAAATTTACTGAGGAAGTTCCAAGAGAAAAAGTATTAATAATAGAAGATGTAATGGAAAAATCAAATAATGACAATATTAGTGATTTAAAAGTTTCAAAAGACGAGATAATTGAAAATGTAGCTGAAAAGATTTTATCTCAAGAAAAATATGTAGGTGTAACTGACGAAAATAATAAAATTGTTGGAACTGTTCACCCTTCAAAAATAATTCATACTGTTTTTGGGGGGAGAAAAAATAACGAATAAAACATGGAATTATTAAAAAAATATCCAAAATTATTCCAATGGTTATTTTTGTTATTTGTATTTCTTGCCTTGTGTTTTGCAATTGATGTTCCTGAAACCTATAAATTTATAAGAGGCCAAGCAGAATTCGTCAAAGACCCAAATCAAAGTACTTACACATTATTTGGCAAAGAAGTAAGATATTATGCATTTGATGTTCTTTGGAGACTGCCTCCTTTGCTCGGATGGTTGCCTATTTGGATAAATGACTTTTTGTTTTTTTTATTGAATGAGTGGATGCCAATGGAGTTTTGGAATGAAGACACTCAAGAATACAAAACTCGACCTTTAGTATTACAAATAACAAGAAATATAACTGCATCTATGACATTCCTAATTGAATTGATTAGAGAAATTTTATTAGGAGGCGTTAAGACAGTTGTCTCATTTACTAGTTGGGATTGGATAGATAAAAATCCATGGGCAGAACTACCAGGTTTACCCTGGACAATCGTTGTAGCGGGTGGAGCAATATTAGGTTACAAATTGAGCGGCAAAGGTTTAGCTATATTTGCTGGTTTGGTCTTAATTTATATTTCTGTATTTGGTCAGTGGAAACCTTCGATGCAAACTCTTTCTTTTATATTGGTAGCAGCACCACTTTCTTTTATTTTTGGTTTGACCTTAGGCATAATGGCTTACAAGAGCAAACGAGTTGAGAAAGCCTTATATCCAATACTTCTAGTTATGCAGACAATGCCCCAATATGCAGTTCTTACCCCAGCTATGGTATTGTTTGGTATTGGTGATCATTCTGCGGTTATTATTACAATGGTTGTTGCTATTCCACCAATGATCTTATTAACTTTGTTGGGTCTGAGAGCGGTACCTTCCGAAGTTATTGAAGCTGGCAAAATGAGTGGATGTAATAATTTTCAACTTATGACCAAAGTATTAATTCCAACTGCAAGAAGAGATATCTTAATTGGAGTTAACCAAGTGATTATGGTGTGTTTTTCTATGGCTGTTATTGCAGCTTTTATAGGTGCTAAAGGATTAGGGTGGAATTTATTGTTAGCCTTAAATCAACTGAATATTGGATTAGCATTAGAGGCTGGCTTGTGTATTAGTTTGATTGCAATACTGTTAGATAAAATGTCTTTAGCTTGGGCTAATAAACAAGAAGATTATTTTGGTAACCTGACGTTTTTTCAACGCTATAAAAATTCACTGTTTTTTGCTGCTTCTGTGTTGATTGGAATAATACTTGCTTACGCTGGATCTTTTTTCTTTAAAGACAGTTTTAATTACCTATCAGAGATTCCACACAATAAAGGGATATCATTTGCAGATTTCTGGAATAGAGGTGTTGATTGGATTTGGGATACTTTTTTTCAAACTTTAAAAATATTTAATACTTGGTTAATAACAGAAGTTCTTCAACCAATGAGAGCCTTGTATCTAAGAATGCCAGCAGTTGCTACTTTAGTATTAGTTGTTGGAGCAGGCTATATAATTGGTGGAATTCGTTCAGCTTTTACAGTGGGTGGATTAGCATTATTTATAGCTCTAAGTCCATGGTGGGACAGAGCTTTAGTAACAACATACATGGCAACTTTTGGAGTTGTTGCATCTTGTATAATTGGATCAATTGTTGGAACTTTATGTCAACAAAACAAATATACTACAAATTTTATGTTGGGAGTTTGTGATATTTTTCAAACGTTTCCTTCTTTTGTATATTTAATTCCAGTAATGATGCTTTTTGGAATCACTGATACTTCAGTATTAATTGCAGTAATTGTTTACGCAACTATACCTGCTACAAGGTACACTATTGAAGGGTTAAGAAGTGTTCCACCTGCTTTACATGATGCAGCTACAATGTCAGGAGTAACAAAATTACAAAGATTATTCAAAATAGAATTCCCTTTAGCATTTCCTCACATGATGCTTGGTTTAAATCAAACAATTGTATTTGCTTTGTTTATGGTAATTATAGGAGCATTTATTGGAACAGAAGATTTAGGACAATATATTCTAAAAGCTTTATCCGATAAAAAAGGTGCAGGCAAAGGATTAGTGCTTGGTATTTGTGTCGCCTTCATAGGTCTGATATTTGATAATTTGATTAGAACTTGGGTAGAAAAAAGAAAAAAGCATCTTGGCATAGATTAAAATTGTGAAAAAATTTCTTGTTGCCATTGACCAGGGCACTACATCAACAAGAGTAATATTGTTTGATGTGAAAGGTAATGTAAAATTTATTTCACAATTTGAGTTTAAACAATATTTTCCAAATAATGGTTGGGTAGAACATAACCCAAATGAAATTTGGTTAACTGTTCTTAAAGCACTAAAAAAAGTAATAAAGAAAGCCTCAGACTTAAAAGGCAATATTATAAGCCTAGGAATAACCAATCAAAGAGAAACTACTATTCTTTGGAATAAGAAAACTGGCAAGCCAATTTATAATGCTATTGTTTGGCAAGATAGGAGAACACAAACATATTGTGAAAAACTAAAAAAAAGAAAATATGAAAAAAGTTTTAGAAAAAAAACAGGGTTATTTATAGATCCATATTTTTCTGCAACAAAAATAAAATGGATTTTGAAAAATGTAAAAGATTCAAAAAAATTATTAAAATCTAATAATTTATTATTCGGCACTGTAGACACTTTTTTGATATGGAAACTTACTAAAGGTAAAAAACATTTAACAGAAGCTACTAATGCAAGCAGAACAATGTTATTTAATATAAATAACAACAAATGGGACGAAGAAATTTTGAGGAAATTAAGTATTCCAAAAAATATTTTACCAGAAGTAAAAAATTCTGCTGATGATTTTGGTATTACAAATAAAAAAATTGTTGGAAAAGAAATTCCTATCTCAGCTGTTTTAGGTGATCAACAAGCTGCCGCAGTTGGTCAGACATGTTTTGAAAAAGGATCAATAAAAAGCACCTACGGCACTGGTGCCTTCGTAATAATGAATACTGGATCAAAAAAAATCTATTCGAATAATAAGTTATTAACAACAATTTGTTATAGGTTGAACGAAAAAAATACCTACGCTTTAGAAGGTTCAATCTTTATTGCTGGTGCTGGAGTGCAGTGGCTTAGAGATAAAATAAAATTAATTAATAATGCTTACGAAACCGAAAAAATAGCAAAGTCTAAAAACAATAATGATGGTGTCTACATAGTGCCAGCTTTCAGCGGTATGGGTGCTCCATATTGGAGACCAGATGCGAGAGGATTAATTTCGGGTTTAACAAGAAATAGTGATTGGAAAAGTTTAGTAAGAGCAGTTATCGAGTCAGTTGCATATCAAAGCTATGATTTATTTAATTCAATGAAAAAAGATGGTTTAAAACCTAAAATCATAAAAGTTGATGGAGGCATGGTATCAAATAATTGGTTTTCTCAATTTTTATCAGACATTATTAATGTTAATGTAATAAGACCAAGAGTGTTAGAAACAACAGCTTTAGGAGTTGCACTTTTTGCAGGATATCAAGTTAAAGAATTTAAATCATTAAACGAAATAAAGCATATATGGAAAAAAGATAGAGTTTTTTCTCCAAAATTAAATAAATCATTGAGAAATAACTTATTGCAAGGATGGAAAGTAGCGATTAGAAAAACTTTAGCATAATTTTAGTATGAAAAAAATTTTAATTATTGGCGCTGGAGCTATGGGATCAGCCTTTACTGTTCCTTGTGTGGACAATAATAACGAAGTAACACTAGTTGGCACACATCTAGAAAATGAATTGATCGCATCAATTAAAAGAAATAAAAATTATCATCCTTCATTAAAAGTTAGTTTATCTTCAAAACTTAATATTGAAAGATTTGAAAACTTAAAAACTTTAATGGAAAAAGGAGCAGATATAATAGTTGCAGGAATAAGTTCAGTAGGAATAAAGTGGTTTGCTGAAGAAATTTCTAAATATTACAAAAAAAAACTTCCTATAGTTTTGTTAACAAAAGGTCTATCTGTAGAAAATGACGAGTTAATTACTCTGTCAGAAAAAATAAAAGTATTATTAAAAGAAAAAGGACACAGTGATAATGAAATTAATATATCAGCAATTAAAGGACCTTGTTTGGCAACTGGTTTAGCAAACAAAATGAGAACAGGAACTGTAATAGCTAACCCAGATATAAAAGAAGCACAATTTTTAAAAAAAATTATTTCAACTAATTATTATTCGACAGAACTTTCAACTGATCTTCAAGGTGTTGAATTATCAGGCGCAATTAAAAATATTTATTCAATGTTGATTGGGGCCGCTGAAGGTTTAAGTAACTCAAAAGCTCCAATTGAGATACAATCTAAATATTATTTAAATACTTCAGCATCATTAATACATAGATCAATTTCTGAAATGGCAGAGTTTGTGTCCTGTTATGGAGGAACTACAGAAACAGTTTATGGACTAGCTGGACTTGGAGATCTTTATGTCAGCGCTATCGGAGGAAGAAATAGTTTAATGGGAAAGTATCTTGGACAAGGACATTTATATAAAGTTGCAAAAGAATTATACATGAAGAACATAACCGTAGAAGGTGCTGAACTTGCATTTGAAATAGGTCCAAAAATTTTTAAAGACCTTAAAGCAGAAAAATTTCCTTTAATGTTTAGTGTTTTAAAGTCTATATGTGAAAACAAAAAATTAGAAATTAATTGGTAAATGAATACTAAAATTATAAATATTGCTGGATGGATTTTATTTTTGATCTCTGCAATTGGTTTTATTATGGCTAGCCTTGGTAATTTTTGGGCTATGTTTGGAAGTCTTTTCTTTTTAGCTGGCTGTGTAGTTTTTTTGATACCTTATTTTTTTGACTGATTTAAAAATGTTTTTGAAGAATCATCCATTGCTGATGCCCATGGAGTATGATGAATTGGAGCAACTGAACCAGTAACAGGAGATGAAAAAGATTTATTTCTATAAGTCATAATGTCTTCCATTTTGTGGTGTTCCCATTCTTTAAAATGCTTTCTTATTAATTCAAAATCAATTTTTGGATAATCAGACAAATCATGAAGTTCTTTTGTATATTCCGTTTGAAAGTCTATCATTTGATCTGGATTTTCTAATTTTTCTTCCATTGCTACCCATTTGTTTATATCTTTTTCTATTTCCGAGTCATTTGGAATTTTAATCTTGTTCATTATCACATCTCTCGCAAACCATGCCTGGCAATCAAACATATTAAATGTATGAAATTGATCTTGCATACCCAAGTAAAGTAAATTGTGATTATTTTGCCATACAACACCTTTATATAGTTTTGGTGGATACAATCTATTTCTAGTTTTTAATTTAAGATCTTCAGTTAAAAAAGGAAAATGATGAAGATAACCACAACACAAAATTATCGCATCAGCTTCTTGTTTATGACCATCTTTGAAAATTGCTTTGTTCCCATCTATCCTATCTAAATAATGCACTTCTTTTACTCCAATAGGCCATTTAAAACCCATTGGGTTATGTCTGTAACCAATAGTTACACTTTTTGCACCGTACTTATGACATTGAAGAGCTATATCTTCAGCAGAATAACTACTTCCTAAAACAATAACATTTTTACCTCTGAATTCCTCTGCATCTCTAAAATCATGTGAGTGTAATATTCTTCCTGGAAAAGATTTCATTCCAGCATATTCTGGAATGAATGGAACAGAGAAATGACCAGTTGATATAACTACATAATCAAAATTTTCTTTTAAATTCTTATCATTTTTTTTATCACGTGAAGTTACTTCAAAATTTTTTCCATTATAAGTTACATTAGTTACACTATTATTAAATCTTACTTTATTTTTTATATTTCCTTTTTTAACTCTGCCAAGTATGTAATCATATAAGACTTCTCTTGGTGGAAATGATGGAATAGGTTTTCCAAAATGTTCGTCAAATGAATAATCAGCAAATTCTAAGCATTCTTTAGGTCCATTTGACCAAAGGTATCTATACATACTATTAGGAACGGAATCTCCATATTGATCAGATCCAGTTCTCCAGCTGTAATTCCACAATCCTCCCCAATCTTCTTGTTTTTCAAAACAAACTATTTCAGGTATTTTTTCGCCTTTTTTTTCAGCTTGTTCAAAAGATCTCAACATTGATAAGCCGCACGGTCCTGTTCCAATAATTGCTACTTTTGTCATTGATATATTTTCAAATAAAATAAATTTATAAATGTTTTATACTAACAAAATGGTAAAAATTGAAATAATATTTTATTATGAAAATTAATTGGAATTATCCCACTTCTGTATGGGTAGGTGAAAATAGAATTAATGATTTATTTATAGGCTGTGAAACATTAAAGATTAAGAAACCACTATTTGTTACAGATAAAGATCTTGTTGATCTACCTATGGTAAAAAATATTGTTTCAAAATTTAAGCAAAGTTTTGAAAAAGTACCAATTTTTTCCAATTTTTCAGGAAACCCAAATGGAGAAAATGTAGAAGAAGGCGTTCTAGTATTTAAAAAAAATAAATGCGATGGCGTTATAGCTTTTGGTGGAGGTAGCGGCCTAGATGTTGGCAAAGCTATAGCATTTATGTCAGGCCAATCCAGACCTATATGGGATTTTGAAGACATCGGCGACTATTGGAAAAGAGCTGATTCTAATAAAATAGCTCCAATCATAGCTGTTCCAACAACAGCAGGAACAGGATCCGAAACAGGTAGGGCGACAGTAATAGTCAACAAAAAAACAGGAATAAAAAAAATTATTTTTCATCCAAAAATTTTACCTTCAGTAGTAATAATTGACCCTTGTTTAACTATTGATCTTTCCCCAAGATTAACTGCGGCAACTGGTATGGATGCTTTAGCACATAACTTAGAAGCGTTTTGCGCTCCTGGGTTTCATCCAATGGCAGACGGAATTGCTCTTGAAGGTATGAGATTAATTAAAAAATCATTATTAACTGCAGTTAATGATGGAAAAAATATCACCGCAAGATTAGATATGATGGTAGCAGCCAGCATGGGATCAACCGCATTTCAAAAAGGATTGGGAGCAATACATTCTTTAAGCCATCCTATAAATGCACAATTTAATATTCATCATGGATTATCAAATGCAATTTTCATGCCTTATGTTTTAACATTTAATAAAGAAGATATTGAAAAAAAAATTGTTTTAATTTGTAACTATTTAAACTTAGAAAAAAATTTTGATAGCTTTATTGATTGGATTATGAAGTTAAGAAAAGATTTAAAAATTCCTCATAAATTATCGGAAGTACTAGATGAAAAAAAATTTGATCTAAATAAATTTTCTCAAATGGCACTTGAAGATCCTTCAACAGGAACAAATCCAAAAAAACTATCTAAGTCAGATATGAAAATAATGTATGAACACAGCCTGCTTGGCAAGTTATTTTAAAATGAAACGTTTAAAAGTTCTAATTGTTGAAGGGAATACCCATGAAGAAAACTTAAAATTCCAAAAATTGTCAAATCAGCCACAGTCTTTTAATTTTAAAGATAATATTAAAAAATACTATCCAGATACAGAAATAGATATTGTTAATCCTTCTACAAAAAATGAAACAGAAAAATTTGTTCCACAATTAAACAAATATGATGGAATAATTTGGGGAGGTAGCACAATGAATATTTATGACAATACAATTGAAATCAAAAGACAAATTGATTTTGCAAAAAAAATTTTTGAATTTAAAAAAAAAATTTTAGCTATTTGTTGGGGGCTTCAGCTCATTGCCACTGCATCTGGTGGTGAAGTTAAAAAATCTAATACCGGAACACAAGTTGGTATTGCAGTTGATATTGAACTAACCTCTGATGGCTTGAAACATCCTATATATGCATCTAAATTAAAAAAATTTACAACACCTGCATTTAATTTTGATGAAGTAGTTAAACCTCCTGAAAATTCTGTTCATTTAGCATTTAATAAAACTAATAAAATTCAAGGATTAGCATTTAAGTCGGGCAAATGTGATATTTGGGGATTGCAATATCATCCTGAAATTCATTACGATTATATGATTAGATTAATTAATGATCGAAGAAAAAAATTGATCAAAAAAGAATGTTTTAAAAATGATGAAGAGATTGATCATCATATTAATTTTATAAAAAAAGAAAGAGATATTTTGGATGATGAATTTAGATTGCTTGAAATAAAAAATTGGTTAAAAAGCTTAAATGGAAATTAGTTCAAAGGATCAAATAGTAAATTATTTTGTAAATGGTGTAAAAAAAAACCTTTTAATAGGGGTAGAAAATGAGAAATTTTTATTTCAAGAAAAAAATAATTTCAGAGCCAATTATTTAGATATAAAAAAAGTTTTAGAAATATTTAAAAAAAAACATCAATGGAATGAGATAAAAGAGAATGAAAATATTATAGGTCTAAAAATTGGTGGAAAATCAATATCTCTAGAACCAGGAAATCAAATTGAATTATCTGGAGCCAAACTATCGAATATTCATGAAGTATGTTCTGAATCGCACGATTTTCAAAATAAACTTGATAAAATTTGTAAAGAGATTGGATTTAAAACTGTTTCTATTGGTTATGATCCGGTCACAAAGTTAAGTGATGCTCCAAATAATCCTAAAGAAAGATACAAATTGATGACCGAAGAAATGCCCAAAAAAGGAAAGTTAAGCTTAAATATGATGTACCAAACATCTGGCACACAAATTAATTTAGATTATTTATCTGAAAGCGACTTTAAAAAAAAATTTAAAATAATTTCTTATTTAACTCCAATATCTATAGCTATTTTTGCAAACTCAGCAATATTAGAGAATAAACCTAGTGGATATTTATCATACAGATCTAAAGTGTGGCAAAGTACATCTAGAGGTGGTTTACCAAAAATATTTTTAGAGGATATGGATTTTGAAAAGTATGCAGATTTTGTAATTAATTATCCATTACTTTTTATTTATAAAAACAAAATACACAAAAAATCTAATAACAAAACTTTCGGTGATTTTATGAAAGGAAAATTATCAGAAGCTAATAATGAATTGCCAAGCACTAAAGATTTAGAGTTGCACCTTAGTACTATTTTTACTGAAGTGAGACTAAAAAAATATATTGAAATGAGGTCATTAGATGCTTGTGAATGGGACTGCCATTGTGCTGGGCCAGCATTTTATACAGGACTTATTTATGGAAAATTAGATGAAATTTTAGATTTAATTAAAGATTGGAAAAGTGAAGATGTATTAAAAGCATATATAGACGCTCCAAAGAAGGGTCTAGCAACAGAAATAAAGAACAAATCAATTTTAGAATGGGGAAAAATATTTTTAAATTTATCCAGCAAAGGATTACAAGATCGTAATTTTGAAAACAAAGATGGCAAAAATGAAACCATATTTTTAAAAAATGTAGAACAAATTTTACAACAAAATAAAACTAAAGCAGAAAAAACACTAGAAAATTTAAATTAAAAAAAATGAGTATTAAAAAAATTATTGCAATTCAAGGAGACTCCATAAAGAAAATAAATATTAAAACAGATACAACCTTTTTGCTTGCCTTAGAGGCTCAAAAAAGAGGTTATAAGATTTATTGGTACGAAACAAAAGATCTTAATTTTATAAGTTCAAAACTTTTTATTTCTGCCACTGAAGTAAAATTTTATGAAAATAAAAAAAAATACTTCAAGATAATAAAAAAGAATAAATTTGATTTATCAAAAGCAAAGTATGTATTAATTAGACAGAACCCACCTTTTAATATGGATTATGTAACTTCAACTTTATTATTAGATGCAATTAAATATAAAACAACAATAATAAATGATCCAACATCAGTCAGAAATATTTCTGAAAAATTATTTTCTATAAATTTTCTTAAATTTATGCCTCAAACTATTTTTACAAAAAATATTAAAGAAATTATTAATTTTAAAAAAAAATACAAAAAAATAGTTCTTAAACCAGTACATGGTTATGCTGGTAAAGATATTTTATTTTTAAATGATAAATTTAATTTAAAAAAAATTAAAAAATATTTAAACAAAATTAATCATGTGATGGCTCAAAAATTTTTGTCTGGAGTTAAAAAAGGAGATAAAAGAGTATTCATTATTAATGGAAGAGTTAAAGGAGTTATAAAAAGAATACCTTCTAAAAATTCAATATTATCAAATTTGTCTCAAGGTGGTAAAGCTTTTAAAACAACCTTAAATTCAAAAGAATTAAAAATTTCAAATTATGTAGCTAAAAAATTGAAACAACAAAACATTTTTTTTGCAGGAATTGATTTGGTTTCAAATTATTTAATTGGTGATATCAATGTAACTTCACCAACAGGTTTAAAAAATCATTATGATTTAACAGGCGTTAATTTAGCAGTGGATTTTTGGGATACTTTAGAAAAATTAAAATAAACCTTCAGTTTCACCTTTAGAATTTAATTTAATTGAGTCTGCGGCTGGTACTCTTGGAAGCCCTGGCATAGTCATTATTGCACCACAGATTACAACAATAAACTCAGCTCCTGAGGAAAGTCTAACTTCTCTTACTTGCAAAACATGTCCTGTTGGAGCGCCCTTTAAACTTGGGTCTGTGGAGAAACTATACTGTGTTTTTGCTACACATATTGGAAGTTCTCCGTAACCATTTTCTTGAAAATTTTTTAGTTGTTCTCGTACTTTTGTATCTGCCACAACTTCACTTGCGTTATAAATTTCTTTAGCAATAGTTTCAATTTTTTTAAACAATGGAGCTTTATCTTCATATAAAAATTTAAATTTATTTTCTCCTTTCTCACACAATTCAACAACATCTTTGGCAAGCTCTTTTGTTCCTTCTCCTCCATTTGACCAATGAGTACAAAGTGTTGCTTTAACTTTAAGTGTTTTGCAGTAATCAATTAAAGCATTTACCTCTTTATCGGTATCAGTAATGAAATGATTTACAGCAACCGCAACAGGTAGACCAAATTTTCTTATATTAACAATATGTCTTTCTAAATTTACTAAACCTTTTTTTAAAGCTTCTACATTTTCTTTTTTAAGTTCGTCTTTTGATATTCCTCCATGCATTTTTAATGCTCTAATTGTTGCAACAATTACTACACAGTCTGGTTTCAATCCTGACTTTCTGCATTTTATATCTAAAAATTTTTCTGCACCAAGATCGGCGCCAAATCCTGCTTCTGTAACAACATAATCAGCTAATTTTAATCCTGTTTTTGTAGCAATAACCGAGTTACACCCATGTGCAATATTTGCAAAAGGACCACCATGGATAATTGCAGGATTATTTTCTAAAGTCTGTGTAATGTTAGGTCTCATTGCATCTTTTAAAAGAACAGTCATTGGTCCTTGAGCATTTAAATCTTTTGCATAAATTGGTTTTTTTTCTCTTGTGTAACCAATTGTAATATTTCCAATTCTTTTCTCTAAATCTTTTAAATCATTAGATAAGCAAAAAATTGCCATGATTTCTGATGCTACTGTAATATCAAATCCATCTTCTCTTGGATATCCATTTGCGACACCACCTAAGTTAATGTTAATTGATCTTAATGAACGATCATTCATATCCATTACTCTCTTCCAAACAACTCTTCTTACGTCAATATTTAATTTATTACCCCAATAAATATGATTATCAATTAGAGCAGATAAAAGATTATGAGCTGAAGTAATTGCGTGAAAATCTCCTGTGAAATGTAAATTGATTTGTTCCATTGGAACTACTTGCGCATATCCTCCACCAGCAGCACCACCTTTCATTCCAAATGATGGTCCTAGACTTGGCTCTCTAAGACAAACGATTGATTTTTTTCCTATTTTATTTAAACCATCAGTTAATCCAACTGATGTTGTGGTTTTACCTTCACCAGCAGGCGTAGGTGTGATGGCGGTAACTAAAATTAGTTTACCGTCTTTTTTACTTTTTAACTTTTCTAAATATTCAAGTTTAATTTTTGCAATATATCTGCTTATTGGACTATAAACTTCAGCTTTGTCAGGCACATCAACACCATCAAGGATTTCCTTGATTGGTTTCATCTTTGCAGCTCTAGCTATTTCAATATCAGATTTTACTGCACTCATTTTAACACCTTATATATATTTAAACTTATTTTAGGTTGCTGGATTAATATCCTTTTTTATCAATTTTTTAAAGATCTAAAAAATATATATAAAAAAAATAAGAACTATTTATACTGGTTATTGTAAAATTAATTTATGCAAAAGTATTCGGTATTTAGTTTAATCAAAAACGCACTTAAAGGCCATAAAGATTGGGAAGTAGCATGGAGAAACCCAACTCCCAAAGCTGAATACGATGTAATAATTATTGGAGGAGGAGGCCATGGTTTAGCCACTGCTTACTATCTAGCTAAAGAACATAATATTACAAATGTTGCTATTGTTGAAAAAGGATGGATAGGAGGAGGAAATGTTGGAAGAAACACAACAATTCTTAGATCAAATTATATGCATGATCAAAATGGATTATTTTACGAAAAAGGAATGGATTTGTGGAAAAGCATGAGTCAAGATTTAAATTTTAACGTAATGTATTCCCCAAGAGGAATAATTAATCTTGCACATTCAGATGCACAAATGAATGCATACTCTAGAAGAGGAAACTCTATGAGATTAAATGGCATTGATGCAGTGCTTTTGGGAAGAGAAGAAGTACAAAAAATAGTTCCAATGCTTGATTTTTCTGAAAATGTTAGATTTCCAATATTTGGTGCTTTAATGCAGCCTAGCGGGGGAACTGCAAGACATGACGCTGTAGCTTGGGGTTATGCGCGCCAAGCAGACTCAATGGGAGTTGATATTATTCAGCACTGCGAGGTAACAGGCTTTGATGTAGTTAATGGAAAAATAAAAGGAATAAAAACATCAAAAGGAGATATCAAAGCAAAAAAAGTAGGTTTATGCGTAGCAGGAAGCACATCAGTGCTTGCAGAAATGTTAAACATGACATTACCTATTGAAACTCATTTACTACAAGCTTGTGTTTCAGAGCCAATTAAACCTATATTAGATCATGTTGTTACTTTTGGCGCAGGACATTTTTATTGCAGTCAGTCAGATAAAGGAGAAATGGTAATGGGTGGAGATCTAGATGGTTATAATAGTTATGCACAAAGAGGAAATTTACCTACATTACAACATGTTTTAACCGAAGGAATTGCTATGTTTCCATTTCTTAGCAAATTAAAAATGTTAAGAACCTGGGGTGGAATTATGGATATGTCAATGGACGGATCTCCAATTATCGACAAAACACATATTGAAGGTTTATATTTGAATTGTGGATGGTGTTACGGAGGTTTTAAAGCAACTCCAGTATCAGGGTGGACTTTTGCACACACAATAGCTCAAGACAGAGTTCATGAATTAAATGCAGGCTATAATTTAAATAGATTTAGTACAGGCCATTTGATTGATGAAAAAGGTCTTGGAACAAAAACTTGGATATCATAAATGTTACATATTAAATGTCCTTACTGTGGCACAAGATCGCAAAATGAATTTGCATATGGAGGAGACGCAACAATTAAGAGACCTGAATTAAACAAAGAAGTTTCTGATAAAGAATGGGATACTTTTGTTTATTTTAGAAAAAGCCCAAGAGGAAAACATCTAGAATTTTGGCATCACATTTCAGGATGCAGACAATGGTTTAAAGTTCAGAGAGATACTACAACCCATGAAATATTTAAAACATTAAAACCTAACGAAGATATTTAGTATGCCACAAGATTATAGATTAGATAAAATTGGTTTAATTAATAGAAATAAAAAAATTTCATTTAAATTTAATGGCAAAAGTTATTTTGGATATGAAGGTGATACGCTTGCTTCTGCGTTAATTGCAAACGGCGTTCATCTTGTTGGAAGAAGTTTTAAATATCACAGGCCAAGAGGTTTTTTTGGTGCTGGCGTAGATGAACCATACGCTATAGTTCAATTATATAGAAACAATGAAACCGATCCTAATGTTCGAGCTACAGAACAGGAGCTTTTTGAAGGATTAGAAGCAAAAAGTGTAAATTGTTGGCCAAGTGTAAATTTTGACATAGGAGCTATAAATAATTTTTTAAATAAATTTTTTCCAGCTGGATTTTATTATAAAACTTTTATGTGGCCAAAAAGCTTTTGGTACAAAGTTTATGAGCCATTTATTAGGAAAGCGGCGGGTTTTGGCGTTGCATCAATAAAACATGATAAAGAACGGTATGAACATAAGTATGAATATTGTGATTTATTAATTACAGGTTCAGGCCCATCAGGTTTAGCAAGCGCATATGCTGCAGCAAAAAATGGAGCAAGAGTAATTTTAGCTGAAGATAAACCAAGATTTGGAGGAAGTTTATTAACTAGCGAAGTTAATATTGGAAATCAAAGTGGAAAAGAATGGGCAGAAAATATTGTGAATGAGCTTAAAGAAATGCCTAATGTGATAGTTAGAAATAGAGCACAAGTCTTTGGTTATTACGATCATAACATGTTGGTAATGTCAGAAAGAATAAACGATCACTTGCCAAAATCAAAAAAATATAGTCCCAAACAAAGACTCTGGTACATTAGAGCTAAAGAAGTTGTAATTTCTTCAGGCTCAATTGAAAGACCATTAGTTTTTGGAAACAATGATACGCCTGGAGTTGTATTGTCTTCGGCAGCAAAAGAATATTTAAAAGTTTATGGTGTTTTGGTTGGTAGAAATCCACTTATATTTACTAATAATGACAGTGGATACGAAACTGCTATTGAGTTTAAAAAAAATGGAATATGGCCGATAATTTTAGACACAAGAAACAATCCTAATTCTGAAATTGTGGATGAAGCAAAAAGAATGGGAATTGATATAAAGTTTTCTTATGTAGTTGTAGCTGCAAAAGGATACAAAAAAGTAAAATCAGCTGAAATTGCAAAAATATCAGAAGACAAAAAAGAATTAGGAGCAATTGAAAATATTAATTGTGACTGTATATGCGTTTCTGGCTTTTGGACTCCAACAATTCATTTGGCATCTCAATCAGGAAACAAAACAAAATTTAATGAAGAAATAGATGCCTTTGTTCCTGGTAAATCTAAACAAGAAGAAACAACAGTTGGATCAGCAAATGGAATATTTACTTTAGAAGAAACTTTAAAAACATCATTTGAAGCTGGTCATCAATTATCAAAAAAAATAACTAAAAATGATAACAAAGTTTCCATTCCAAAAGTTGTTGAAAAAAAATTGACAAAACATGATAAGTTTTGGTGTGTTCCACTTCCTAAAGGAAAAAAATATAAAAGATTTTTGGACTTTCAAAATGATGTTGCTGTTACTGATGTAGAGCTTGCTTTAAGAGAAGGATATAGGTCAATAGAACATGTTAAGAGATATACCACGTTAGGCATGGCAACTGATCAAGGTAAAACAAGTAATCTTAATGGATTACAACTTGTATCTGATGTTGAAAATAAAATAGTACCATCTGTTGGACATACAACTTTTAGACCTCCTTATACTCCTGTTACTATTGGTGCTATTGTTGGAAGAGAAGTTGGTAAGCATTCAAAACCAACTAGAAAATCACCAATACACTCATGGCATGAAAAACATAATGCTGTTTTTGTTGATGCAGGTGTTTGGTTAAGACCTAGATATTATAAACAAGGTAGTGAAGGTTTGTTCGAAGCATCAAAAAGAGAAGCAGAAAATGTTAGAAAAAATGTTGGTGTATGCGATGTTACTACATTAGGAAAAATTGACGTTAAAGGACCTGATGCAGCAGAATTTTTAAACAGAGTTTATACAAATGCATGGTTAAAACTCCCTATTGGAAAAGCAAGATATGGAGTAATGCTACGCGAGGATGGAATTGTAATGGACGATGGTACCACAACAAGAATTTCAGGAAACCATTATCATATGACTACTACTACTGCACAGGCGGCTAATGTTCTATCTCATTTAGAATATTATCTACAAGTTATTTGGCCTGAATTAAATGTAAATGTTGTATCGACCACAGAACAATGGTCTGGAGCTGCAATTGCAGGACCAAAATCTAGAAATGTATTACAAAAATTATTTCCAAACATAGATGTTTCAAACGAAGGCTTACCATTTATGGGATATGTAGAAGGTGATTTATTTGGTGTTCATGCAAGAATTTTCAGAATTTCTTTTTCAGGTGAACTTGCTTATGAAGTAAACGTTGAGTCTAATAACGGAAATTATATGTGGGAAAAAATAATTGAGATTGGTAAAGAATTTTCAATTCAACCATATGGAACAGAAGCTTTGTCCACATTAAGAATAGAAATGGGACACGTTGCCGGATCAGAATTAGATGGTAGAACAATACCTTATGACAATGGGTTGCAAGGACTACTAAGTAAAAAGAAAGACTTTATTGGAAAAAGATCACTAAGCAGACAAGCCTTTGTTGCTGAAGACAGACAAAAAGTAGTAGGGGTTGTTCCTCTTGATAAAAAAACAAGCATTCCAGAAGGATCTCATTTAGTTAAAGAAGAAAAAGCAAAACTACCAAATCCAAAACTAGGTCATGTTTCAGCTTCATGTTGGAGCGTAGAATATAATAACCCTTTTTCTTTAGCCATACTTCATGATGGAAAAAATATGATTGGTCAAAAATTATTTGCTTTATCGCCATTAAAAAACAAATCAATACCGGTTGAGATTGTTTCATCGCATTATGTTGACCCTAAAGGAGAAAGAGTGAGATCATGACGTCAATATCAGTATTAAAAAATGTTCATAAAAAAGGTCTTTTTGGTGATCATGAAAATAAAAATGAAGATAGTTTAATAAAAGTTTCTGAGAGAAAAAACCTAATAATTTTTCAAATAGTCCAGTATAAAAGTTCATCCATTTCAATAAAAGATATTAATATTGACGGACTTACTTTAAATGACGAAACATTAAAAGTAAGCAACAACAATGATACTAGGATTTTATGGTGTGGCCCAAAAAGTTGGCTTTTGGTATCTTCAAAAAAAGATTTATTAAATTCTATTAATTCATTATTTAAAGAGAGTGATTTTGCAATTACAGACTTATCTCATTCAAGGGCTATAATTGAATTAGAAGGAAATAACTCAGTAGAAGTATTAAAAAAAGGCTGTCCATTCAATTTCAATGAATTGAAAAAAAACAATTGTGTAAATTCTGTATTTAACGGTATAACAATTACAATTGATATTATTGAAGACAATCCGAATAAAATAAGATTGTTTGCCCTTAGAAGTTTTGGAGAATCATTGTATCATTCTATTACTGACGCTTCTTTAGAGTTTGGATATAAAAATATTTAAATTTTTAAAAAATATTTTAGTTGATAACTCTTATTTCTAGCTTGAGCTAGCTATTAAAAATATATATCAAAAAATTGTTATGCGAATCGATCTATTAAAAAAAATTATAAGCATATCTATAGCTTTTTTATTTTTGAATGGATGCATTGAATCAACAGCTCTTTTGGCTCCTGCAATTACTGCGGGAACTAGTGGCAATATTTATCAAGCAAGCTTATCTTACGGAACTAACAGAGCTTTTATAAAAACAACTGGTAAATCCCCTATAGAGCATGTTGCAGAGCTTTTAGATCCAAAAAATGAATATGATGGTGATTTACAATCAATTTTAACAAATAAAACGAAAAGTTTTAACAACAAAGCAAAAAAGACAAAATTAAAGATAAAAAGAGAGAAAGACGAATTTTTTTTAATAGTAAAAAAAATGCATGAAAAACAAAAATTAAAATAAAATGATTCTGATTAATTTACTTTATATTAATCATCTTTCAAAATAGACAAGGTCATGTAGCAAGAGTTATGGTCAATTTTATAATGGCCAAAGGGTTCACATTCTTTAAAACCAAAATTTTTGAAAAGTCTTCTAGCAGATTTAAAGAATTCACCAGATCCAGTCTCAATACTAATCTTTTTTATTTTTAATTTTTTTGCTTCTTCAACAAGGTGAGTGATAATTTTTTCGCCATATCCTTTATGCCTGTACTGATCAGTAACTCTTATTGACTTAAATTCCCCATGGTTTTCATTTAAAAATTTTAAAGCTCCGCATCCCACAAGTTTTTCATTTTCCCACAGACTCCAAAATTTGATACTTGAATCTTTAAGACCTTCAATATCCAAAACATGAGTACTTCCAGCTGGTGATACTGATCTTAATTCAATGAAGTGGTTTTTTAGTAATTTATCTACTTCTGGGTTATCAAAATTTCCTTCTATGGATTTCATAAAAGAATTAATTTAGTTTTACTTTAATATGTCTTTTTTTACCAAGTGAAAGTTTAATAAAATTTTCATTAAACAATTCTCTAGTAATAGAAAATTTTTCATCATTAATTGCTTGATTATTTATTTTAATACCTTTCCCTTTTATTAATCTTCTAATTTCACTTTTAGAACTTTCTAGTTTAGACAAAACTACTAGATCAATAATATTAATTTTTTCATTTAATTTTTTTTGATCAATTGATATTGTTGGAAGACTTGATCCAGTTGAATTTTCCTCAAAAGTTTTTCTTGCAGTTTCTTCAGCCAACTTTGCTTCATTATTACCGTGAAGCATTTTTGTACATTCATTAGCTAATATTATTTTTAATTGGTTAATATCTTTGTTTTTAATTTCTTCAATTTTTTTTAATGTTAAATCGGTAAACATTTTTATAAATCTTAATACGTCTTTGTCATCCGTATTTCTCCAAAATTGCCAGTAATCATATGGAGATAAAAGTTTTTTATCTAGCCATATAGCTCCTTTTTCTGTTTTGCCCATTTTAGATCCAGAAGCTAAAGTAATTAGAGGAGTTGTTAATCCAAAAACTTGTTTACTAGAATGTCTTTTAATAAGGTCTACTCCGTTAACTATGTTTCCCCATTGATCTGAACCACCTATTTGCATTAAACAGTTTTTATTTTTACTTAGTTCAAGAAAGTCATAAGCTTGCAAAATCATATAATTAAATTCCATGTAACTTAAAGATTGTTCTCTATCCAGTCTAAGTTTAACACTATCAAAGCTAAGCATTTTGTTAATTGTAAAATGTTTTCCAATTTCTCTTAAAAATTTTATGTAATTTAATTTACCAAGCCATTTATAATTATTCACAAATATTGGTTTGATTTTTGTGTTATTGGTTTTTAAATAAATTTTAAAAACTTTTTCAATATTTTTTATATTTTTTTCAATTTCTTTTTCTGACAAAATTTTTCTTGTTTCCTCTTTCCCTGAAGGGTCACCAATACGTGTTGTACCTCCTCCAAGTAAAACAATAGGTTGGTGCCCATGTTTTTGTAGTAACCTTAGACACATTATTTGCAATAAACTTCCAACATGTAAACTTGAGGCTGTGCAATCAAATCCAATATAGGCTCTGATTTTTTTTTTATTCATTAATTGTTCTAATTCATCAGAATTAGTACATTGATTAAAATAATCTCTTTCTTTAAATTCAGATAAAAATGAATTTTCCATATTTTTTTAAAAACAGTGTAGAATCAATATACTAGATTTAAATTATTTAAAAAATACATATGAGTAAAAGCTACTACAGTCTAGGGTTGATGAGTGGTACTTCAATGGATGGAGTAGATGCTTCAATTATTCAATCAGACGGAAAGAGTAAATATAAAGCAGTTTTAGATAGATATTTTCCCTATCCTAAGACCATTTATGAAAACTTAACTAAACTTAGAGGTAAGATAAGAAGGTCAAAAGATCTCAGAAAAAACCAAAAACAAATAAAATCGCTTGAAAAAAAAATAACAATTTTTCAGGCAAAAATGGTCAATGAAATTTTAAATAAAACAAAAACAAATGTAGATTTTGTAGGATTTCATGGCCAAACTATTTTTCATAATGCCGAAGAAAAAATTTCTAGACAATTAGGTGATGGAAAACTTTTATCACATTTAACTAAAAAAAAGATCATTTACGATTTTAGACAAAATGATTTAAAAAATGATGGAAATGGAGCTCCATTAACACCAATATTTCATAAATTAATTGCAAAAAAAAAAAAAATTAACTTACCTGTTAATTTTTTAAATTTGGGTGGTATAGCAAATGCCACTTATATAAAAAACCATAAACTAAACTCTATTTTTAGTTATGATGTTGGGCCAGGAAATTGTCTGATCGATGCGTGGATTAGAAAAAAAACAAAAAAAAAATATGATGATAAAGGTTCAATAGCCAAAACTGGAAAAATTAATGAAATAATTTTGGCTGCTATACATTTTTATTTTAATTTTATCGAAGGAAAACATGAAAAAACCGGGCTACCTAAACGTTCACTAGATATTAGCGATTTTCATTTAACTGATGATTTTAAAAAATTATCTTTAAAAGATGGGGCTGCGACATTAACAGAATTCACTTCTAGAGAATTAGATTTTTTTATCAAAAACACAAAAAAAAATAAGGAAAAAATAATTTTATGTGGAGGAGGTAGAAAAAATAAATTTTTAATAAAAAAACTAAAAAATAAAAATAAAAATATCAAACTCATTGATGATTATGGTATTGATGGAGACTTTGTCGAGTCTCAAGCTTTTGCTTATCTTGCTATTAGATCTTATCTTAAATTACCAATTTCATTTCCTAAAACTACAGGATGTAAAAAACCATCCACTGGTGGCGTAATAGTAAAAAATTTTTAAAAAAGAGTTGTTTCTTTTTTAATATATTTGTCTAAGGATTTTATTAAAGCATCACTAGATTTTGTAAAAAAATGGTTTGCATCAGGTATCATTTGAAAGTCCACTTTAATTCCTTTTTGTGCACTTAATCTTTTATTTAATTCTTTTATATAATCTTGAGGAACTAATTCATCTTTTTTTCCATAGATTATTAAACCAGATGAAGGGCAAGGTGATAAAAAGGAAAAATCATAAACGTTTGGCTGAGGAGAAATTGACACAAATCTATTTATTTCAGGTCTTCTCATTAATAACTGCATTGCAATTAAT
Organism: uncultured Pelagibacteraceae bacterium; assembly: GCA_902590125.1. Classification (GTDB taxonomy): domain Bacteria; phylum Pseudomonadota; class Alphaproteobacteria; order Pelagibacterales; family Pelagibacteraceae; genus Pelagibacter. The sequence continues at coordinate 27,289 of CACIVL010000001.1, forward strand.
GAACCAAAAGAAAATCCAGATATCCAACATTGAGAATTTTCAAAATTTTCTTTTTCCAACCAATCTAATGTAGCGGCTGCATCTGCTAATTCTCCTTGTCCATTATCGAATTCACCATCACTTTTTCCTACACCTCTAAAATTAACTCTACATACAGAAAAATTATTCTCCATAAATGTATGAAAAGTATCTACAACTACTTTGTTATTCATAGTACCTCCATATTGAGGATGAGGTTGTAAAATTAGCGCAATAGGAGATGTGTTTTTTTTACTTTTGTAATACTTAGCCTCAAGTCTTCCAGCCGGTCCAGGTATAAATACTTCAATTATTTTATTATCCATATGTGTAATTGATTATCGTTCTCAAAAAAAAAATACATTTATCATATGTAGATATTTTTTTGTTAATTATTTTAATCTAACTAAACTTGACTATTTTAGTCAGGTATGTATAAAAAGCCCATTTATTGAAGGAATTAAATGAAACTAACATCTAGAGGCAGATATGCTGTAATGGCTTTAGCCGATATAGCAAAATTTGATAGACAAAGACCAGTATCGCTTCGTGATATTTCTTTAAGGCAAAATATATCTTTAGTCTTCTTAGAACAAATTTTCTCGAAATTAAAAAAAAAAAATATTGTTAAAAGTATTAGAGGCTCCAACGGTGGATATATCTTATGTAATAATCCTACTGAGGTAAAACTGTCAAGTATTTTTTCAGCAGTAGATGAAACTGTAAAAACAGTTCAATGTAAAAAAGAATCTAAAAAAGGGTGCAGAGGCAAATCTGCAAAATGCATAACACATTATCTTTGGGACGAACTTGAATTGTATATTAATGATTTTTTTGAAAAAAAAAATCTTGGGGATCTTTTGGATAACAACTTAGAAAAAAGAATTTAAAGATGAGAGAAAAAGAATTAGAAAAAATAAAAGAATATAAATATGGATTTTCGACAGATATTGAAAATATCAGAGCTCCAAAAGGATTAAATAAAGAAGTAATTAAATTTATTTCAAATATCAAAAAAGAACCTAAGTGGATGTTAGATTGGAGATTAAAAGCATATGATAGACTTCAACATCTAAAAGAACCAGACTGGCAAAAACCCAAATACCCAAAAATTGATTATCAAAATTTGTATTATTATTCTGCACCTAAAAGCACGAAAGATAAACCAAAAAGCTTAGATGATTTAGATCCTAAGTTATTAGAAACATATAATAAACTTGGGATAGCATTAGTTGAACAAAAGAGATTAAATAATATTGCTGTTGACGCAGTGTTTGACTCAGTTTCTGTAGCAACTACTTTTAAAGAGAAATTAACAGAAAAAGGTATAATTTTTTGCTCTATGTCTGAAGCTATTCAAAAACATCCTGAACTTGTTAAAAAGTATCTTGGTTCTGTAATCCCTTTAACCGATCATTACTTTGCAACATTAAATTCTGCAGTTTTTACTGATGGTTCATTCGTATACATACCAGAAGGCACACGATGTCCGATGGAACTATCAACTTACTTTAGAATTAATGCATCTGAAACAGGTCAATTTGAAAGAACATTAATTATAGCAGAAAAAGGAAGTTATGTTAGTTATTTAGAAGGCTGCACGGCACCCATGAGAGACGAGAACCAATTACATGCAGCTAATGTAGAGTTAATAGCTCTTGATGATGCTGAAATAAAGTATTCAACAGTTCAAAATTGGTATCCTGGCGATGAGAATGGCAAAGGTGGAATATATAATTTTGTAACTAAAAGAGGATTATGTAAAGGTAAAAATTCTAAAATTTCTTGGACACAAGTAGAAACTGGTTCAGCTATAACTTGGAAATATCCTAGTTGTATTTTAAAAGGAGATAATTCAATTGGTGAATTTTATTCAATAGCAATCACAAATAATTACCAAAAAGCAGATACTGGAACAAAGATGATTCATTTAGGTAAAAACACAAAAAGTAAGATAATTTCAAAAGGTATTAGTGCTGGATTTTCAGACATGACCTATAGAGGACTTGTTGATATTTCTTCAAAAGCAAAAAATTCAAGTAATTACACTCAATGTGACTCTTTGTTGATGGGCAATAAATGTGGAGCACACACTGTTCCATATATTAAAAATAAAAACTCAGAGTCAAATATAGCTCATGAGGCAACAACATCAAAAATAAGTGAAGAACAATTACATTACTGTCAACAAAGAGGATTAAATCCAGAAGAAGCAGTTGGATTAATTGTTAATGGATTTTGTAAAGAGGTGCTTCAGCAACTACCAATGGAATTTGCAGTTGAGGCTCAAAAACTTGTCGGTATTAGTTTAGAGGGAAGTGTAGGCTAATGCTAAAAATAAATAATTTAAATGCAAAAATTGAAAATAAGTCAATTTTAAAGGGTTTTTCATTAAATATTAGTCCTGGTGAAGTTCACGCTATTATGGGTCCAAATGGATCGGGCAAAAGCACACTGTCTAATATTCTATCAGGTAAAAAAGGCTATGACGTTTCAGGAGAAATACTCTTTGAAAAAAAGAGTTTATTTGAACTTGAAACTGAAGAAAGAGCACACAAAGGTATATTTTTAGCCTTCCAATATCCATTAGAAATTCCAGGAGTTAATACAAATATATTTTTAAAAACTTCTCTTAATGCAGTGAGAAAAGCTCGAGGTGAAAAAGAGCTTGATGCAATAGAATTTTTAAAATTAGTAAAAAAAAAAGCTAAAGAACTAAAATTTGATGAAGAAAAATTAAATAGACAGTTAAATGTCGGTTTTTCAGGTGGTGAAAAAAAGAAAAATGAAATCTTACAAATGTCAATTTTAACACCTAAGTTGTCAATTTTAGATGAAACTGACTCAGGTTTAGATATAGATGCATTAAAAACTGTTGCTGATGGAGTAAACACTTTAAGAAGTAAAAATAATTCTTTTTTAATTATTACTCACTATCAAAGATTATTAAATTATATCAAGCCAGACTTTGTTCATATTTTGATGAATGGAAAAATAATTAAATCTGGTGGTCCAGAGCTAGCATTGGAACTAGAAAAAAAAGGTTATGAAAATTTTAATTAAATGAAAGAGCAAGTTCAAACAGATTTTGATAAAATAACAAAAACATCAGGTTTTTCTGAAAGAAAAATTAAATTAAAAAAAGATTATTTAAACAAATTCATAAAAAATGGTTTTCCAAATAGAAAACATGAAAATTGGAAGTTCTCGGATATAAGTCAAATTATTCAAAAGAATATTGGAGAACTAAGTTTTTATAATGATTATTCATCTCTCAATAAAGTTAATACTTCTGTTTTTGTTGATGAATTAGAACATAACAAAATTGTTTTTATAAATGGCAGAATAGAAAAAATCGACTTTGATTATGAGGATAAAGACAAAATTGAAATTAATGATGACTCTAACTTAGATAATACAGCAAGTAATGATAATTCTTTAATTGATTTAAACAATGCATTTACAAACAAGTATTATAAAATTTTAATTAAAAAAGATTATTTCCTAAAAAAACCATTAATAGTCTATCATACAACAAATAAAAAAATTAAATCTAAAAATGTTAATTTAAGATTAGAATTTCAATTAGAGCAAAATAGTTCTTTAAGGCTAATTGATTTATTTAATGACATTGGAGAAAAAAATTTTATAAATATTTTTTATAATTTTGATTTAAAAAAAGATGCTATTTTAAAAAATTATAAAATTGACAAAATACAAAACAAAAATATAAAATATTCTTTCAATAACATTGAACAAGATGCCAACAGTGTTTCAGAAACATTTATTTTATCGTCAGGATCTATTTTTTTAAAAAATGAGATTAATTGCAATTTAAAGGGAAAATATTCATCAGCTTTTGTTAACGGTATTTTTTCACTAAAGAATGAGCAGCATCATGAAATTAGAACAATAATTAATCATTTGGCTGAAAATACAAAAAGTTATCAATTAATCAAAAGTGTTCTTGGAAAAGATTCTAAAGCAGTATATCAAGGCAAAATATTTGTTAATTCAGAAGCTCAAAAAACAGACGGTTATCAGTTAAGCAAAGCAATATTATTGGATGAATCTTCTGAATTTAACGCTAAACCAGAATTAGAGATTTATGCTGATGACGTTAAATGTTCTCATGGTTCAGCTTCTGGAAGCCTTGACGAAAGTTCAATATTTTATTTAATGTCTAGAGGTCTTAGCTATCAACAATCAAAAGAACTTTTGATTAATGGATTTTTACTTGATGTATTTGAGAAGATTACTGACTCTGAAGTAAAAAATTTAATTAAGAATATGATTGGATTAAAAGAATGAATATAGATACAATTAAAAAAGAGTTTCCTATTTTTGATGAAAAAATTCAAAATAATGATCTTGTATATTTAGATAGTGCAAATTCTTCACAGAAACCAAAAGTAGTTTTAGATAGAATTAATGAGTTTTATAGAAAACAATTCTCTAATGTAGGTAGAAGTGTTCATTATTTAGCAGTTGCAGCTACTAATTTGTATGAAAATACAAGGTCTTCAGTTCAAAAATATATCAATGCAAAGGATAAAAATGAAATTGTTTTTACAAAGGGAGCCACTGAAGCATTAAACTTAGTAGCAAACACTTTAGGCCAAATGATTTTAGAACCTAATGATGAAGTGATAATTACAGAATTAGAACATCATTCAAATTATGTACCATGGCATTTTTTAAGAAAATCAAAGAATATAAAAATAAAATTTGCAGAAATTAATGAAGATGGAGATGTTCCAATTGAAAATATTGAAAAAGAAATAACAAATAAAACAAAAGTAATAGCTATCACTCATTTATCAAATGTAACCGGTTCAATACTTCCAATTAAAGAAATCACACAGCTTGCTCACTCAAAAGGAATTATTGTTGTAGTTGATGGGTGCCAAGGTGGACCACATTTAAAGTTAGATATGCAAGATCTGGATTGTGATTTTTATGCAATCTCATGTCACAAAATGTATGGACCAACAGGACTTGGCGTTTTGTATGGAAAAAAGAAATGGCTTGAACAACTCCCTCCTTATCAAGGTGGTGGTGGCATGATTAGAGAAGTTAAAAAAAATGGCATTTCTTATGGAGATCTTCCAAATAAGTATGAAGCAGGGACAATGGCAACAGCCCAAGTTATTGCTTTTGATCAATCAATAAAATTTTTAGAAAGTATCGGTATTGATAATGTAATTGAGCATGAAAAAAAATTGATTGAATATGGCCAAGAAATTATACAAAAAAATAATTCTGTAAAATTAATTGGCAATCCAAAAAATCGCGGTGGAGTATTATCTTTTACTATTGATGGCATTCATCCCCACGATATTGCAACCATACTAGATGAAGATGGAGTGGCAATTAGAGCTGGTCATCATTGTTGTCAAATATTGCACGATAAGTTAGGCATTCCTGCTAGTGCAAGAGCTTCTTTAGGAATTTATAATACTAAAAATGATTTAGATAAATTAAATGATGCAATAAATAATTGTAAAAAAATTTTTGATTTAAAATGAACTTGAAAGAACTATATCAAGAAATCATCCTTGAGCATGGAAAAAATCCGAGAAATATAGGAAAGACTGAAAATTTTAATAAAGATGCCAAAGGACATAATCCCCTTTGTGGTGATAGCGTTCATGTTTATCTTAAATTAGATAATAAAAATAAAGTAGAAGATGTATCTTTTGAAGGTAGTGGCTGTGCAATTTCGATGGCATCAGCTTCTATTATGACAGATCTGGTAAAAGGCAAAGAAGAAAATGAAGTTAGAGAAATTATAAATGATTTTTTAGGAATGATTAAAATAAACCCTAATTTAAAATCAAAAAATTTGAATGATGATGAAAAAACTAAACTAATGTGTTTATCTGGAGTAAAACAATATCCAATGAGAGTAAAATGTGCTACATTGTCTTGGCATACTTTAATATCTGCTATAGATAATAAAAACGAAGAAATTAATACAGAAAAATTTGATTAAATATGAATTTAAAAGAAAAAATTATTGCTGAAATAAAAAAGATTTATGATCCAGAAATTCCAGTAAATATTTATGAACTTGGATTAATTTATGACATTAAAGTTGATAAAGAAAATAATGTTAAAGTAAATATGACTTTAACAACTCCTAATTGCCCTGTAGCTGAAAGTTTGCCGAAAGAGGTAAAAGACAGTATAATGGAAATTAAAGAGGTTAATAAAGTTGATCTTGACTTAGTTTGGGATCCACCTTGGAATAAAGATATGATGTCAGAGTCAGCAAAACTGGAGTTAAATTTATAATGAAACAAGTAATAACTTTAAGTGATAATGCGGCAAATAGAATTAAAGAGATCATGTCAAAAGATCAAAATAAATCAATAGGAGTAAGAGTAGGAGTTAAGTCGGGAGGATGTGCCGGCATGTCCTATGATATGGAATATGCAAAAGAAATTAACCCTAATGATGAAGTTATTGAAGATAAGGGAGTTAAGGTTTTTGTAGATTCATCAGCTATAATGTATCTGCTAGGCACAGAAATGGATTATAAAAAAGATAAATTCTCTTCTTCATTTGTCTTTAAAAACCCCAATGAAACTGAGCGTTGTGGATGCGGAGAGTCTTTTAAAATCTAATACTGTATTGCTGTATAATTAATACTTATATATAATGTAGCATTATGAGAGATAAGAAGCATTTAGTTCATCATTCTAATAAGTTGGCAGAGAAAGCCAAAGAAAAAGCTCTGTTTAGAACACAGCGAAAACCCGTTGAAGCTGGAGCTCATGGTACACTTAGCTACAAAATCAAAAAAGGTGTTAATAAAAATAAAATTGCCGACGAAAAAATACTAAAAAGTAAAAATTAATTAATTTTAAGAGCTGTAATACATTTCAAACTCCATTGGATGAGGAGTATGTTCAAGTTTGTAAATTTCCTCAAATTTTAGAGCAATGTAAGCGTCTATTTGATCATCAGAAAATACATTGCCTTGTTTTAGGAAATCTCTATCTCTATCCAAGCTTTCCATTGCTTCTCTTAAAGAACCACAAACTGTAGGAATTCTTTTTACTTTACTTTCATCTAAAGCATACAAATCTTCATCAAGTGGTTTGCCTGGATCAATTTTATTCTTAATTCCATCTAGTCCTGCCATTAACATTGAAGCAAAAGTTAAATAAGGATTACCTGAAGCGTCAGGAAATCTTATTTCACATCTTGCACCATTTTTATTTAATGCAATAGGTATTCGGCATGAAGCAGATCTATTTCTTGCGGAATATACTAATAATACAGGAGCTTCAAAACCAGGAATTAATCTTTTATAGCTATTTGTTGCAGCATTTGAAAAAGCATTTATAGCTTTTGCATGTTTTAATATGCCACCAATGTAGTGTAAAGCAGTAGTAGATAATCCTGCATATTTATTTCCTGAGAATATTGGAGTTTTTCCTTTCCAAATAGATTGATGTGTATGCATTCCTGAACCATTATCTCCTTTTACGGGCTTTGGCATAAATGTTGCAGTTTTTCCAAATGAATGCGAAACCATTTGAACTACATATTTATAAAGTTGAACATTGTCAGCTTGATCAACTAATGTTCCAAAATACATTCCAAGTTCGTGTTGACTTGGTGCTACTTCATGGTGATGTTTTTCAACTTTAATTCCAACATCTCTTAGTCCTTTTAAATATTCTCCACGCATGTCTTGTGCACTATCAACTGGTGGAACTGGAAAATATCCTCCTTTAATTCCTGGACGATGACCTGTATTACCGTTTTCATATCTTCTTCCAGTATTATAAGGTCCTTCTATACTATCAATTTTAAAACTTGTTTCATTCATGTCATTTTTATATCTAACGTCGTCAAATACAAAAAATTCTGGTTCTGGTCCAAAATAGGCTTTATCTCCAATACCTGTAGATTTTAAATAAGCTTCAGCTTTCTTAGCTATTCCTCTTGGGTCTCTTTCATAAGGAGTTTTTTTGACAGCGTCTAAAATATCGCAAAATAGCACGAGCGTATTATGTGAAGTAAATGGGTCAATTACTTTTCTGTTTAGGTCTGGTTTTAAAATCATGTCAGACTCGTTTATTGCTTTCCAACCAGCAATAGAAGAACCATCAAAGAAGACACCATTATTTAGCATTTCATCATCAACTATTGTCGCATCCATAGTTAAATGCTGTAATTTTCCTCTTGGATCTGTAAATCTCAAGTCTACATATTCAACTTCCTTGTCTTTCATCAGTTTTAAAACTTGAGTCGCGCTCATATTTTTTCCTACTAAATTTTGTTAGTTTTTAATATCAAAAAATTATAGATTAATATTGTTTATTATAAAGATATCACCTATGCATTCCACACATAGATAAATGGTCATTAAAATGAAATTATCAATTCACAAATTGTTACAATTATTAGTTGAATGGAAAATTTGTTAAACAAAGAATCGGTTCAAAGAGTTGTCAAAGTTCTAAATAATTTTGATGATTCACTAAAAGTAGAAGTACTAAATAGTTCAGCACGAACAGCAAAAGATGCAGCTATATCACTAAAATGTGAAGTTGGAGCTATAGTTAAAAGTTTACTTTTAAGAACAGAAAATAATTTTATTTTATGCTTAGTTTCAGGCGATATGAGATGTTCATTAAATAAAGTAAAGAAAATATTGAATTTAAAAGATGTTTCAATGGCAGATGCTGAGCAAGTTAAAATCCAAACTGGCTTTTCAATAGGAGGAGTTTCGCCAGTAGCTCATTTAAATAATAGTAAAATATTAATTGATACTTCATTATCTCGATATGAACATGTCTATGCAGCCGCAGGTCATCCTAATACAATTTTTAAGATTAGTTACAAAAAATTAATTAAACTTACAGAAGGAATTGAAAAGGAGATTGTATAGTGAGGGAACCAAAAATTATAGATTATGTTTTACTGACAACTTTAGCATTAATATGGGCCTCAGCTTTTTTTAATATTAAAATTGCAACTTACTCTTATGGACCTGTTACAATTGCTTTTTTGAGAATTCTTTTTGGCGCTATTCCAGTAATTGGTCTATGTTTATATAAAAAAATAAAAATTGAAGCGTTTTCACAAGATTGGTATTGGTTTGCTTTAATTGGAATGGTAAACTTAGTTATTCCTTTTTTTTTAATAGCATATGGGGTTCAAAAGGTTCAAAGTAATTTAGCTGCAATATTAATGGCAAGCACACCTTTGAGCGCTACTGTTTTAGCTCATTTTTTTACCAGTAATGAAAAAATTAATTTTACAAAAACACTTGGTGTTATGATTGGATTTTCAGGAATAGTTTTTCTTTTTTCAGATAATATTTTAGTTAATGAAAATAATTTTCTATCAGCATTAATTATTTTTTTTGCTTCAACATTTTATGTAATAGGCGGTTTATTAACTCTTAAAATAAGTAATAAAAAAAATGAAAATGTGACAGCTTCAATACTAATATGGGGAGTCATATTTTTAATTCCTATAACAGCTTTGACAGAAAAACCTTGGAGTTTAAACCCAAGCATTGATTCAACAATATCAGTTATCTATCTTGGGATATTTGCAACAGGGTTCGCTTGGTTACTTAGATTTAGAATATTAATAAACAATGGTTTGGTTTTTCAAGCTCAAGTTGCTTATTTAATTCCAATATTTGGAATAATATTAGGCTACATATTTTTAAAAGAATTAATAACTCCAAAAATCCTAGTAGCAGTTGCTGCTGTAATTATTGGTATTTATTTTGTTAAAAAATCCAATATTAAAAAAATTACTTCAGTTTAGATATTTCTTTTATATGTGATGGCCTTATTTCACAGCATCCACCTAAAATTGTAGCGCCATTTTCTTTAAACTTTTTTGCACATTCATAAAATCTAGATTCATTTAAGTCAGTATTTTTTCCCAGAACAGTCGTAGGGTTACCTGCATTTCCCCATTCATCTTTAGTAGCAACAGTATAACCTTTAGGTATTTTTTTAAATGCATTTAACTTAAATCCATATGGTATATTTATTTTTTTTAAATCATTAATAACCAACTCATATGCTGTAGGAGAAATACAAGCCATGATAATTCCAATCCAATTTTTGTTTTTATATTTTTTAAAAATATCTACGATTTTTTCATCAGAAGGAAGTTGACCATTATCTCTTAAGTGAATACCAACCAAAACTGGTAAATTATGAGTTTCGATTGATTTAAGTGCAATTTCACATTCTAATCCACTGCTCATTACGTCTAGATAAAAAAAATCAATTCCATTTTTAAGAAGTTTAGCTTGGTCGTAAAAATTTTTTTCTATTAAATTAAGATCTTTTCCTAAATCGGCAGTATAAGTTTGTTTCTGATTAGGTAAGCCCCCTGCAATCAAAATCTCCTTTTTTGAGATATCCCTTGCTTTTTGAGCTAGCTCAACAGCTTTAATATTTATTTTTTCAAAATATTTTTCACAATCATTCTGTACTAATCTATTTCTTCGAGCAGTAAATGTTGAGGTAACTATTACTTCGGCACCAGCATTTATAAAATCTAAATGAGTATCAATTACCAATTGATGGTAATTTTCATCAATTAAAGCATGAGCAGACCACAAGGTTCCTTTTGGTTTTAATCCTTTATTAAGTAGTTCTTGACCCATACCACCATCTAGAATTCTTGTTTTTTTAAAAAAATCTTTATTCATAAATTTTATATAAATAATTTGTAAGCCATTCTCATTGCAACAAATAATACCAACCCAGATGTTATTAATGCTAGCATTCTTGTCGGAAATATTTTTAAATTTAAAAAATTACCAATTTGTCCACCAATAATTACAGCTAAAAACAAGTACCAGTAATTTGACAAATTATTAAAAACTGCATTTTTTGTTAACTGGCCAACTACTCCAGAAATAGAGTTAATAAGTATAAACAAAGAAGCAGCGGTAACTATATGTTTAGGTTTGGCTGCTTTAATTAAAAAAAGAACTGGGCTTAAAAATATTCCTCCACCTATTCCAACAACCCCAGAAACAAAACCTAATATTCCACCAATTGGAATAGAAATAAAAAAAGGGATATTTTTATAAGTTTTGTCTTCATCATCGTATGACCTGAAGTTTATTAGCAACATTATTCCAGCAAAAGTTAAAACTAAAAACAAAAAAAACTCGAATAGATTTTTTTCTACTGCTAAAGATCCTCCAATAAATGCCAAAGGTATTGACCCTATTAAATAAGGCAACAATAGTTTAAAATTTAAATTTCCAGCTTTTATATAATTATAACTATTTCCTGAAACCACAAAAATATTGCATACCAAAGCTATTATAGGAAAAATGTAATATGGTATTTCCCATATTAATAATAAAGCAAGGTAGGTAGATCCACCACCAAATCCAACACTGGCATATAATAATGCAGTTACAAAAAATAAAATTGATAATATAATCATATAAAAATTTATGAAAGTTAATATAGCACTTCTGACTGTAACCGACACAAGAACTTTAGATACAGATAAATCGGGAGGAATACTTGTTGAAAAAATTAAAAAAGCTAATCACAATTTAATTGATAGAAAAATTTGTAAAGATAGCAAAGATGAAATTATTAACATTCTCAATCAATGGGTTGAAAAAAAAGAAATTGATGTAATTATAACAACAGGAGGCACTGGATTAACAGGAAGAGATATTACTCCTGAGGCTCTTGATGAAATTGCGGATAAACATATCCCAGGTTTTGGAGAAGTTTTTAGATATTTAAGTTTAGAAACAGTAGGAACTTCTTCTATTCAATCAAGAGCTTGTGCTGTTCTTTCAAAAGGCAAATATATATTTGCTTTACCAGGTTCTTCTGGAGGAGTTACTGATGCTTGGGATAAAATTTTAATCCATCAGCTAGATATAAATCATAAACCTTGTAATTTTGTTGAATTGTTTCCTAGACTTAAAGAAAAGTGATTATTTTTGATATTTTTCTTTCCATTCAGAGTAAGGCATTCCATAAACATGTTTTCTTGCATCTGGATCAGAAATTTCAATACCTTTTTTTTCCGCTTCTTCTTTGTACCATTTAGACAAACAGTTTCTGCAAAATCCAGCTAAATTCATTAAATCAATATTTTGTACATCTTTTCGACTTCTTAAATGATTTATTAATCTTTCAAAAGCAGCTGACTGTAATTCTTTTTTAGTATTATCATCCATATAAATATGTGTTACTTTTTAGCATGAAGCTTACAGGATCTTACCAAATTAATTTAGAAAAACAAAAAGTTTGGGAAGCTTTGAATAATCCAAAAATATTAAAAGAAGCTATACCTGGATGTGAAGAATTTAAAAAAAATTCTGATACAGAGTTTTCTGCAACTGCAACCAATAAAATTGGCCCATTTAATGCAAGTTTTACGGGCAATATAGAACTAAAAGATTTAAATCCACCTCATAGCTATAAGATTGTAGGATCAGGAAATTCACCAGTTGGTTTTGCTAACGGTGAAGCAGAAGTGAAGCTTGAAGATGAAAATGGTAAAACAAAACTTATTTATATAGTCGAAGCGAATGTAGGTGGCAAAATTGTACAAGTTGGTTCAAGATTAATTGACATGACAGCAAAAAAAATGGCAGATATTTTTTTTAGTAAATTTTCAGAATTAATTTCTGATAAATCAGAAATAATAAAAACTGAAAAAATTTCTGATGTCACGGTTCCACGTGAAAAGAAATCACTAAATAAAATATTAATTTATTCGTCTATCGTGATAATTGCTGCTCTTATTGTATATTCTATAAGTTGAATCTCGCTTAGGTAGAATTTTTTTTAGGTTGTACCTAATACCTTATTATGTTTTACTTTATGATGAATTAAGAGGGTAAACTTAATGAAAAAAATTTCATTGGAAGTTAATGGAAAGAAGATTGTAAAGGATATTCCAGATCACACAGTATTATCAGTTTTACTGAGAGATGTTTTAAATTTAACAGGAACACACATTGGTTGTGACACAAGTCAATGTGGAGCATGTGTGGTTCATGTAGATGGCAAATCTATTAAAAGTTGCAGCACACTAGCTGTTGATGTTGATGGTTCAAAAGTAACAACAATTGAAGGTTTAGCAAAAAATGGAAAAATGCACCCTATGCAAGAAGCCTTTAAAAAAATGCATGGATTGCAGTGCGGTTTTTGCACACCAGGAATGGTCATGAGCGCTATAGATTTATTACAAAATAATAAGAAACCCAGCGATACAGAAATAAGAGATTGGTTAGAAGGAAACATTTGTAGATGCACTGGATATCAAAATATTGTAGCAGCAGTCAAAGAGGCTGCTTCTAAAATGTAGGAGAATGAAGCTATGGCAAGTTTAGTCGGTTCTAGAGTAGAAAGAAAAGAAGATAAGAGATTTTTAACGGGCAAAGGTAGATACACTGCTGACATAAACATTGCAAATCAGACATATGCTGCATTTGTTAGATCTCCACATGCGAGAGCAAAAATTAAAAAAATTGATACTTCAAAAGCTTTAAAAGCTTCTGGAGTTGTAGATATTTTAACAGGAGAACATATAGCAAAAGATAAAATAGGTGGATTAATTGCTGGATGGGCTATCAGAAGTGAAGATGGCTCTGAAATGAAATGCCCTGCAAATCCTCCGCTGGCAAAAGATAATGTAAATTTTGTGGGCGATCCTATTGCAGTTGTTTTTGCAGAAACTTTGGATGAAGCAAAGGCAGCAGCAACATTAGTAAATGTGGAATATAAAGTTTTAAAAGCAGTTACTAGTTTGTCAGATACAATGAAAAGCGAAGCTATTCACGAAGGTATTGATAAAAATCTATGTTACGATTGGTTGCTTGGTGATAGACAAAAAGTTAAAGAAGCTTTTGATAAAGCAGATAAAATTATTAAACTTGATATTACAAACAACAGACTTATTCCAAATGCAATGGAACCAAGAGCATGCGTTATAGATTATAACACAGCCTCTGAAGAAATAACTTGTTACACTACAAGTCAAAATCCACATTTATCAAGATTAATAATGTCTGCATTCGGAGGTGTTACTCCTGAAAATAAATTAAGAGTGGTTGCGCCTGATGTAGGTGGAGGGTTTGGTTCAAAAATTAATCTTTATAACGAAGAAATAGTTTGTAGCTGGGCATCAAAAAAAATAGAAAGACCTATAAAATGGGTTGCAGAAAGAACAGAATCTTTTTTAACTGATACTCATGGCAGAGATCATATTACTCATGCTGAATTAGCTGTAACAAATGATGGAAAATTCTTAGGATTTAAAAACGAAACAATTGCAAACTTGGGTGCTTATGCAAGAGTTTTTGGAACAGTTACTCCAACTTACTTATTTGGTCCATGTGCAACAGGAGTTTATATAATGCCAGCAGCTTACTCGAATGTAAAAGCAGTATATACAAATACTGCACCTGTAGATGCATATAGAGGAGCAGGAAGACCTGAAGCCACTTATACAATTGAAAGAATAGTAGATAAGGCAGCTATAGAATTAGGCATAGATCCAATTGAGATAAGAATGAAAAATTTTCCAACTGAGTTTCCGTTTAAACAAACTTTAGTTCATCAAGTAGACTCAGGAGATTATGTAGCTGGATTAAATAAAGCAAAAGAAATGGCAGATTATGATGGCTTTGCAGATAGAAAAAAAGAATCTGAATCAAAAGGAAAACTGAGAGGTATAGGAGTTACAACTTATTTTGAAGCATGTGGTATTGCACCATCACCAGTAGTTATGATGTTAGGTTGCGGAGTTGGTTTGTGGGAGTCCGCAGAGGTAAGATTTAATCCAACAGGGCAAGTTACTGTTTACACTGGCTCTCATAGTCATGGTCAAAGTCACCAAACAACATTTGCACAAATTGCTGCTGATGAACTAGGTGTCCCGATTGAAAATATTGACATTGTACATGGTGATACAGATAAAGGAACATTTGGTATGGGAACATATGGATCAAGATCATTAGCCGTAGGAGGAGTAGCCATAGTAAATGCATGTAAAAAGATAGTTGCTAAAGGGAAAAAAATTGCTGCAAAAATGCTTGAAGCTAGTGTGGATGACGTTGAATTTAAAGAGGGTGAGTTTGTTGTAGCTAAATCAAATAAGAAGAAAACAATAGGAGAAGTTGCTTTTGCAAGTTATTTACCAGGAGTAAGAGACGAAGTTAAATCACCATTGCCAGAAGGTGAGGAGCCAGGTTTAATCGAGTCTTCATTTTTTGACCCAGCAAATTTTTCATTTCCAGCAGGATCACATATTTGTGAAGTAGAAATTGATCCAGATACTGGTGAAGTTAAACTAGATAAATATACAGCCGTTGATGATTTTGGAACAATAGTAAATCCATTAATTGTTGAAGGGCAGGTTCATGGTGGTTTGGCACAAGGAATTGGGCAAGCTTTATATGAAAATGCTCAATACGATGAATCGGGGCAACTTATTACAGCATCTTACATGGACTATACAATGCCAAGAGCTGACAATTTACCAAATTTTGATATTGGATACACTTGCACCAAAGCAACAACAAACCCACTTGGCGTTAAAGGGTGTGGAGAAGCAGGAACTATAGCTGCAACTCCAACTGTTATGAATGCAGTAATTAATGCTCTTGGAGGACAAGAGATATCACTACCAGCTACAGCAGAAAAAGTTTGGAAAGCTTGTAAAGAAATGAAAAAATCAAATTCAGAGGCAGCGTAAAAAAAAATGAAAACTTTTAATTATCATTTAGTTAAAGATATTAAAGAAGCAAAAAAAATCTCTTCTGCACATTCAACTTTTTTAGCTGGTGGAATGACAACTATTCCTTCGATGAAGTTAGGGCTAGGTACTTATAAAGATGTTATTGATATTAAAGGAATAAAAAAACTTTCTGGTATTAAATCAAGTGGGAAAATATTAAAAATTGGTTCAACAACAACTCATGCTGAAGTTGCTAAATCAAAAGAAGTTAAAAAATCAATTCCATCTTTAGCTGCACTAGCTGAAGGGATTGGAGATCCACAAGTAAGAAACAGAGGAACCATAGGAGGGTCCATAGCAAATAATGATCCTGCTGCTGATTATCCATCAGCTTGTATTGCTTTAAATGCTTCAATTAACACTAGTAATAATAGAAAAATTGATGCTGAAAGTTTCTTTAAAGGAATGTTTGAAACAACTCTAAAAAAAGGAGAAATAATAGAGTCTATTGATTTTGAAATTCCACAAAAATCTAATTATCAAAAACTTCCAAATCCAGCTTCAAGATATGCTGTTGTTGGAGTGTATGTTGCTAAGTATAAAAACGGAACAAATGTTGGAGTAACTGGAGCAAAGCCTTGTGTTTATAATGACAAAAATTTAGGTAAAGCGTTATCTAAGAGTTTTTCTTCATCAGCAATTGATAATGTTAATGTTTCTGCATCAGGCATGAACTCCGATATACATGCATCAGCATACTACAGAGCAAATATGGTTAAGGTTTTTGCTAAAAAAGCTGTTGAAACTTGCTAATTATTTCTTTCAGTATTAACTTTAAATCTAATGAAAAATTCATTTGATGAAAAGATTCTGGAAGAAGCAAATGATTGGATTAAAACTAATCAAAAAGTAGTTCTTGCAACAGTAATACAAACTTGGGGTTCTTCTCCAAGACCTACAGGCAGCAGAATGATTGTTAATGAAAAGGGAGATTTTTCAGGCTCTGTGTCTGGAGGCTGCGTTGAATCCGCTGTGGTTAGAGAATGTGTTGGAATTATAAAAGAAAATAAACCTTTTAAAAAAATAGAATTTAAAGTTTCTAACGAAAGTGCCTGGGAAGTTGGACTTGCATGCGGTGGTGAAATTGCAGTTTATTTAGAACAGATTAATTAATGCAATTAAAAACTTTAAAAGAAATAATAAAGAAAAAAGAAAATAAATCTGAATTTGCAATAATTACAAACCTAGTTACAGGGAATAGTGAAATTTTTGAAAAAGGAAAATCTTTAGGTAAAGATTTTGAAAAATTTACCGATCAAATAAATAGTTTTTATAAGCTAAAGAAGAATGGTGTTATTGAAGATACTGATATATTTTTAGAAAACTATATTAGGCCTATAAAAGTTATTGTTGTTGGCGCTGTTCATATAGCTCAGTATTTAGTTAATTTTGCCAGTAGCTTAAATTTTGAAATATCTGTAATTGATCCAAGAGGTTACTTTGCAACAGAACAAAGGTTTCCCAATATGAAAATAATTAATAAGTGGCCAGATGAAGCATTTAAAGAAATAGAAACAGATTCAAACTCAGCATTAATTGCACT
Source organism: uncultured Pelagibacteraceae bacterium (assembly GCA_902590125.1). Taxonomy (GTDB): domain Bacteria; phylum Pseudomonadota; class Alphaproteobacteria; order Pelagibacterales; family Pelagibacteraceae; genus Pelagibacter. Next base: position 44,630 of record CACIVL010000001.1, read on the forward strand.
AACCCACGATCCTAAAATTGATGATCCAGCACTACAACACGCCATAAAGAAAAAATTTTACTATATTGGAGCTTTAGGTAGTAAAAAAACACATGAAAATAGATGTGAAAGATTAAAAAAATCTGGATTTAGTGATGAACAAATAAATCAAATTCATGGACCAATTGGAATTAAACTTGGAGGAAGAGCAGCTCCTGAAATTGCATTATCAATAATTGCCCAACTAGTTGCCGAAACATACAAAAAATAAATAAATTTTATGATTTCATCAATTCTTTTAGCAGCAGGTCAATCTAAAAGAATGCAAGGTGAAAACAAGCTATTAAAAAAATATAAAAAAAAATACTTAATTAACCACATTTTAAATTCTTTAGTTAAAAGCAAAGTAAATAAAATAATAGTTGTATTAGGTTATGAAAACAGGAAAATTAAAAAAATATCATTAAAAAGTAAAAAAATAACTTTTGTATTTAATTCACAATATTTAAAAGGAATATCAACATCAATTAAGTGTGGATTGAAAAAAATATCTAAAAAAAATATAGGTTTTTTAATTGCACATGCTGATATGCCTCTAGTTTCAAAAACAATTTTAAACACTTTATGCTCAGGTTTAAAAAATAGTAAAAAAGAGATTTTTGTACCAGTTTATAATAAAAAAGTTGGGAATCCTTTAGCTTTTAAATTTTCAATGATTAAATCTCTTAAAAAAATTAAAGGAGATAGAGGAGCTAAAAAATTAATTAGATCAAAAAAGTCAAAAGTTCAATTTGTAAAAATAAAATCTAAATCTATTTTAATTGATTTTGATCAATTAAAGGATTTCCCTTCAACCATTTAGAATCTTCTCCCTCATAATGTTCTTTTTTCCAGATTGGTGTCCGTTTTTTTATTTCTTCAATAATATATCTTGAAAATTCATATGCTTGAGAACGATGTTTGCAAGCTACAGCTATAATTATACTAGTTTCACCAAGTTTAACGTATCCTTTGACATGTTCAATAAACACAGCAATGTTATTAAAGTTAAATTTTGTTTCTGCTTCTTTATATATTTCTTCAAAACTTTTGATTACTAAAGCATCGTGACTGTCATAAGTAATTCCAGTAACTTTTTTATCATTATTTTGATCTCTAACAGTACCAACAAAATATATTGAAGCACCACATTTACTCGAAGCTATAAATTTTTGCGCATTGTTAAGGTCAATTTTTTCTTTCGTAATATCTATTATTTTGGCATGAAGCATTAACCGCCTCCTATTGGAGGTATAATTCCAATACTTTGTTCTTTTGTAATTTTATAATCATCACTTACAATATTGTTTTCTTCAGAACAAAATGCTGAAGATTGGACTAATTTTTTATAATTGTCATTACCTTTAAAATTATTTTCTACAAAATTTAAAATTTCATTTCTTAAGTCTTTTATGGAACTTTTCTCTTTTAAATTAAATTCTAAATAATCTTTTTTGCTAAAGTCACGGCTAGCTCCAAAAAGCTCTAATTTGATTTTCATAAATATTTTTTATTAAAATTAAAATATATTGTCTAGGAATTTTGGTAAACCATCGGGATTGGTCCAAAGTCCACTTTTTCCACCTTCTTTAATCAAAAGCTTAACATTATCAATTTTTAAATGTGGATTTACAATTTTGCTTAAATCATAAATAGTAATTAAAGCTGCATTAACTCCCATGATTGCTTCCATCTCAACCCCAGTTTTAGCAACAGCAGACACTACACAAAATACTTCTAAAGAATTATCTTCATCATGCATTATAATTTTAGTTGCTGTGTGGTCGATTGGTAATGGATGACATAAAGGAATTAATTCACTAGTTTTTTTAACACCTAATACAGCCGAAACTTCAGCAAGACTAACAGGGTCTCCTTTCGGCATTTCGTTATTTTTAATCATATTAAAAACTTTTTTACCAACATAAATTTTTCCTGAAGCTAAAGCTCTTCTAAAAGTTTCCTTCTTTGAAGACACATCAACCATATTAAAAGAATTTTTCTTGAAAAGATCTTCAGCCCAATCTTTTAATTGATTTTGATTAACAATTTTTAAATTTTTCATTATCCTCCAGTGGTAGATAAATTGTTCATTAGACCTGTTTCTCCAAGCTCTAAATAATGAGACTCTTTTTTAAAGTTTAATTGTTTAGAAATTAAATCTTTTAATTCTTCCAACTGATCATCTCTTTGTAAAAGATGTCTAATACTTATTCCGGTATTTCCAAATAAACATAATCTTAAATCACCTCTAGCTGTAATTCGAAGTCTGTTACAACTTTTACAAAAATCTTTTGAATAGGGAGCAATAACTCCAAATTTTCCTTTAAAGGAAGGGTTTATATAATTTTTTGATGGACCAGCATCTCTGCCAAGAGTTTGAAAAATCCAACCATTTTTATTTATATAATCAGTAAAAACTTTTGCTGACATATGATATTTTTTAAAGTAATCCAAACCATCTCCAGTTTGCATTAATTCTATATATCTAAAATCAATTTCATTATTTTTTATAAATTTGCTCCATTCGTTAAAATCTTTCTCGTTATCATTAATTCCTTTTAACAAAACTGCATTTATTTTTATATTTTTAAAATTAAGTTGTTGTAATTTTTCAATTCCTTGTAGTATTTCAGGTAATCGATCATGACCTGTAACATTTCTAAATGTTTCTCTATTTAAGCTATCAATACTTATATTTATTCCATCCAAGCCACTTTCAGCAATTTGATTAGCAATTTTATCTAAACGATAACCATTTGTAGTAATTACTGTTTTCTTTATTCCAGTTTTATTTTTTAAAATTTTAACAATATCAAAGAAGTCTTTTCGTACAGTAGGTTCTCCTCCAGTTAACCTAATCTTACAAACTCCAAGCCCAGAAAGACCTTTTGCAAGTCTTTCAATTTCTACTGAACTAAGAAATTTTCTATTATCACTTTTATCTTTTTGATAACCATTAGGAAGACAATAGCCACACTTAAAATTGCATACATCCGTAATTGACAATCTTATGTATGGAAAAGTTCTACCAAAACTATCTCTAAGCATTTTCATTTATTTTTATATAATATAAGTTAACATATTAAATATAATATAAAATGAGTGAATTTCTTACTAAAGATGAGATAAATCAATTCAATAAAGATGGTGCTATTTTTCTTAAAGGAAAATTTGATATTAAATGGATAGAGAAACTAAAAAAGGGAATTGAAAGAGATATTAAAAATCCAAGTCCTAGATTTAAAAGTCACACATTGGAAAAAAATGTTCCTGCTTATCTAGAAGATTATTGGACTTGGGACTTAGTACCTGAATTTAAAGATTTTGTATTTAATTCACCATACGCTAAAATAGCTTCTGAACTGATGTCTGCTAAAAAAATAAACCTTGTAATGGACAATTGGTTTTTAAGAGAAGGTGGATCAAAATCTTCAACACCTTTTCATCATGATGTGAGCTATTTTGATATGGATGGAACTATGTGTGTTCTTTGGTTGCCATTACAAGCTACAGGTAAAAATGAAGGTGTTGTTTGGGTCAAAGGTTCACATTTATGGAATAAACTTTTTTTAAGAGTTCTTTTTAAAGATGGACATAAAGTTGAAGGAAAAGAGTGCATTATTGATGGAAAAAAATATGAACTTCCACCTGATATTTTGGGAAATAAAAATAAATATGAATTTTTACAATGGGACTGTGAATTAGGGGATTGTGTTATATTTGATATGAGAACTCTTCACGGAACTCTTAGTTCTTCAATACCTCAAAAAACTTTAAGTCGTTATACTTTAAGAGTAGCAAAAGAAGATGCAAAAATTAGTTATGTTGGAGATTGGACTAGTTATAATTATAGAAAAGCAATGCAAGATGCTGGATACAAAAATGGAGACCCTTTAGGTGGAAAAATGTTTCCAACTTTGTATGAAAATATTTAACTTCTGATCTTAAGACCAGAAGTTAAAATTTATATATATTATTTGCCTGGACCTTTATATGCTCCTGCTATTTTTGCAGCGTTTTCTGCAACTTCATTAATATTAATTGCTTCACAAACTGCAATATCGCAAAGAGCGCCACTAGCTTCTGTTGCCATTTTGACACCAGCGCCTTGTGCAAAAGTTCCTTCGAATACTGCTAAAAAATCATAAGGTCCTCTTAATCCTGTATATGAAACCAATTTAGCTCCAACAGCTTCAGCTGCAGTTCGAGCTGCTTGCGCTCTATCAGACTTAGGATCTTTCAAAAAACCTTGAAATCCTTGAGCAGTATATTTACCCAATGCATAAAATGTTGCCATATTTACTCCTTTCTAAAAAAAGATTATAACATTCCTAAATTAAATTTTTATTAAATAAGTTTAAATAATCACAACTTAAAATAGAAAAAGTTTTATGTACGAAAAGTTTGGTCAATTTATAGATGGTAAATGGCAACAATCAGAGAAAAAAGAAACTTACGAAGTTATAAATCCTGCAACTGAAGAAGTTATTGGTCATGCATCAAAAGCATCACCATCTGATGTTGATAAAGCACTTAAATCTGCTGAAAAAGGTTTAGAAGTTTGGAAAAAAACATCTCCATGGAAAAGATCTTCAATTATTAGAAAAATTGCTGATCTAATAAGAACAAAACAAGATGTTTTAGGAAAGTGGCTAACACTAGAAGTTGGAAAACCTTTTGCAGAAGGAAAAGCTGAAGCTGGAGCTACAGCGGATATTTTTGAATGGAATTCAGAAGAAACAAAAAGAATTTATGGTCAGACAGTAGAAAGTAGATTTGAAGATACTAGAATTCATGTTTACTACCAGCCAATTGGCGTTGTTGCTGCAATGTCTCCTTGGAATTTTCCACTAGTTTTAGCTGGAAGAAAAATATCAACTGGTTTAGCAGCTGGATGTTCGGTTATTATTAAACCAGATGTAATTGCACCAGGAGGAGTTATGGAGTTAGTAGATATTTGTAAAGAAGCAGGCGTTCCTCCAGGAGTGGTAAATTTATTATCTGGGGATCCACCAAGTATAGCTTCTCAATTAATTTCATCAGATATAATTAAAAAAATTTCAATTACAGGATCAACTAGAGTTGGAAAATTAATTCTTAAACAAGCTGCTGAAAAAGTTCAAAGAGTTACAATGGAACTAAGTGGACACGCACCATTTATTGTTTTTGATGATGCAAACCTTGAAAAAGCTACAGATATGGCAATTGCTGCAAAATTTAGAAACAATGGACAAGTTTGTATTTCTCCAAGCAAATTTTATATTCAAAATAACAAGAAAAAAGATTTTGTGAATTTGTTTGTCGAAAAAACTAAGAAATTAAAAATAGGAAATGGAATGGATCCCGACGTCAATTTGGGACCTATGACTACAAAAAAAAGACTTAATGAAATAGAGGAACTTGTTGAAAAAACTAAACAAGAAGGAGCAAAAGTGCTTTTAGGAGGTAAAAGACCCTCAGGGTTTAATAAAGGTTTTTACTATGAACCTACTATTTTTGATGATGTAACAGATGATTTTACAATTATGAAACAAGAACCATTTGGTCCTTTATGTCCAATGTTATCATTTAAATCTTTCGACGAAGTAATTGAGCGCGCAAATAATCACGAATTAGGTCTTGCAAGTTATATTTGTACTAATTCAATGGAGCAGGCCAATAAAGCTTCTGAACAAATACAAACTGGAACGGTTGCGGTTAACACTCCTTTGGTAGCACAAGCAGAAGCACCTTTTGGTGGTATCAAACAAACTGGGTATGGAAGAGAAGGTGGATCAATGGCAATTAAAGACTATTTAAATATAAAATACACTCATCTTGGTATTAAAGGCTAGTTAAAGTGAAAAAAAATAGACTTAAAAAAATATTTAAAGAAGGCAAAGCAATTATCAATGGATGGTTAGAAATTCCAAGTTCATATTCTGCAGAAATAATGGCCCATCAAGGCTGGGACTCTTTAACGATAGATATGCAACATGGCGCTATTGATCATTCTAATCTTTTGCAAATGTTTCAAGCGATCTCAACAACAGATGTTGTCCCTATGGCTCGATTAAGCTGGAATGAACCAGGTCATATAATGAAAGTTCTTGATTCTGGTGCTTACGGAGTAATTTGTCCAATGGTAAACAATAGACAACAAGCTCAACAGTTTGTTCAAGCATGTATATATCCTCCAAAAGGTTATAGAAGTTTTGCTCCAACAAGAGCTTTTATGTATGGAGGTAGTGATTATGTAGATCATGCTAACGATGAAATTTTAAAATTAGCAATGATTGAGACCAAAGAAGCTTTGCAAGAATTAGATAAAATAATGAGCACACCGGGAGTTGATGGAATTTATATAGGTCCAGCAGATCTAAGTTTTGCGATTGGTAAGAAACCAAGTTTTGACAATCCAGAAGGAAGTCCTCAATATGAACAAATTGTAAATATTCTAAAATATGCAAAAAAAAATAACATTATAGCAGGAATCCATAATTCAACTTCAGAATATGCTAAAAAAATGATTGATCTTGGATTTCAAATTGTGACAGTTGGTAGCGACAAAGCATTTGTTAGTGATGCTGCCAGATTAGCTGTATCAAAACTAAAAAAATAAAATTTAAATGAAATTATTAAGAGTTGGAATTAAAGGAAATGAAAAACCTGCAATATTAGATAAAAATGGAAAAATAAGAGAATTAAGTTCTCAAATTAATGATTTAAATCCAGATAATTTAAATTTTGAAACACTTTTAAAATTAAAAAATTTAGATTTAGAGAAATTACCTGAAATAAATAACTCTACAAGAATTGGACCTTGTATAAACAAACCAGGCAAATTTGTAGCTATAGGATTAAATTATTCTGATCATGCAAAAGAAACAGGCGCAAAGATACCTACAGAACCAATTGTTTTTATGAAAGCAACAAGTTCAATTAATGGACCTAATGACAATATTGTACAGGCAAAAGATTCAAAAAAACTTGATTGGGAAGTTGAGCTAGCTTTTGTTGTTGGAAAAGAAACAAAAAACATATCTGAAACAGAATCGCCAAATCATATTTTAGGATATTGCATAGTAAATGATATCAGTGAGAGAGAATGGCAAATTGAAAAAATGGGTCAATGGGTAAAAGGTAAATCAGGAGATACGTTTGGGCCAATTGGACCATACCTTGTAACTAAGGATGAAATTTCAGATATTAATAATTTGAATTTAACATTGAAAGTAAACGATAAAAAAATGCAATCTGGCAATACCAAAAATATGATTTTTAATACAAATTTTTTACTTTCTTATTTAAGTAAATTTATGTCTTTACAACCTGGAGATATTGTTACAACAGGAACGCCAGCAGGAGTTGGCATGGGAATGAAACCTCCTGTTTTTCTTAAAGTTGGAGATAAAATGAGATTATCCATTGAAAAGCTTGGCGAACAAAACTCTAAAGTAGTTTCTGAATAAATTGCAAATAAAAACATCATATCCTGAAGTAGTTTGGAAAGCAAAAACCTTATTAGGTGAAGGCATTTTATGGGTACCAAGTCAAAAATCAATTTTTTTTGTTGATATTAAAAAAAAAAAAATTTTAATTTTTAATCTCAAAACAAATAAAAAAAATACAATCCAATTGGAAAAAGAAATAGGATTTATTTCTCATATTAAAAAAAACATTTTTATACTTGGATTAAAATCGGAGTTGAGGATATTAAATTTGAAAACAAAAAAAACCTTGAATTCATTTAAAATCGAAAAAGACAAACCATTTAACAGATTAAATGATGGAAAAACTGATCCAGCAGGAAGATTATGGTTTGGCTCAATGGACAATTCAGAAAGGAATATTGAAAATGGTTCATTATATTGTTTAGATAAAAAACTACAGCTTAAAAAAATTGATGGAAAATATATTGTTACAAACGGACCTGCTTTTATTAATGAAAATAACTTTTATCATACAGACAGCAAAAAAAAAAAAATTTATAAAATCAAAGTTAACAAAAAACTAGAATTAACCAAAAAAAAAACATTTTTAAAATTTAATAAAGAAATAGGATCTCCAGACGGAATGACTTTAGATATTAAAAAAAATCTTTGGGTATGTCATTATGGTGGTGCTTGCATAACAGTTTTTAGTTCTAGAGGAAAAAAAATACATAAAATAGATTTACCAGCAAAAAATATTACAAACTGTACATTTGGAGGTACTAATAATAGCGAACTTTTTGTAACTTCTGCTATAAAAGGATTAAAAAAACTTGATATTAAAAAATATAATTTATCAGGATCTTTATTTAGAGTTAAAACTAACTGCAAAGGTATACCTTCTAAACCGTTTATTATTTCAAAATGATTGAATTATTTATTGCCTTAGGAGCAGGATTAATAAGCTTTTTATCACCTTGTGTTTTACCATTGATACCTGGCTATATTTCTTTTATTTCAGGACAATCATTAAATGACTTGCTTGAAAGTAAAAAAATAAATTTAATTCCATTGTTTTTATTTTCTTTAGGGTTTTCATTTGTATTTATAATTTTTGGAGCTACAGCGTCTGTTTTAGGAAAACTTTTGCTTCAAAATTCAAATCAGCTAAGAATTATTGCGGGATTAATTATTATAATTTTTTCTCTACAATTGCTTGGAATAATTAATATAAAATTTCTCAATTATGAAAAAAAATACTACACAAATAAATCAACAAAACCATTTTTCACATTTGTTGTTGGTATGGCTTTTGGATTTGGATGGACACCTTGTATTGGCCCTATATTGGGATCAATTCTTGCTTTAGCATCAACAGAAGAAAGTATATCAAGAGCAATTGTATTGCTTAGTTTTTATTCTTTAGGCTTAGCTATTCCTTTTATATTATCTGGTTTTTTAATTCAAAAATTTTTAGTATTTTCAAAAAATTTTAAAAAAAATATCAATAAAGTTTTAAAAATAGGTGGAACAATTTTGCTTATAACTGGTATTTTGATTATAACAAATCAATTACAAATCTTAGGTTATTATCTTTTAAATATCTTTCCATTTTTACAAAATTTAGGTTAATAATATAATAAAATGCAATTCCAAAGCTTACTTCACAAAAAATTATTAGATAAAGATTTTATATTCACTGCAGAAACAACTCCGCCGGATGCATCTGATATAGAAACTTTGTTAAAAAACGTAATGCCATTAAAAAGTGTTGCTGATGCTGTTAATGTTACTGATAATCCTGGTGCAAAAGCACACATGTCTTCACTAACTGCTTCAATTATTCTAGCTCAAAATGACATAGATCCAATACTACAATTAACTGTAAGAGATAGAAATCGATTAGCTTTACAAGGTGATTTGATAGGTGCATCAGCTTTAGGTGTAAATAATATCCTTTGCTTGGGAGGGGATGATCCAAAAAATGGAGACCAACCAGAAACTAAAGTTGTAAATGATATTGATAGCATAACCTTGGTTTCCACAGCAAATATGATGCGCAAAGAAAAAAAATTTCCATCAGGCAGAACGATAGATCCAGCTCCAAGAATATTTATAGGAGGAGCAGAAGTTCCAACTAAAGGAAAACCCAACCCTGATAAAATATTAAATAAAATTGACAAAGGAGTGGATTTTTTTCAGACGCAGTACGTTTTTGATCCAAAAGTATTAAAGGAATATATGAAAATTTTAGGCGACAAAGGTATTTTAGAAAAAACAAATTTTATAATTGGCCTAGGTCCATTTGCATCAGCAAAAAGTGCAAAATGGATGAATGAAAATTTGTTTGGTGTTGATGTTCCAGATCAAATTATTAAGAGGTTAGAAAGTTCAGAAAATCAAAAAGAAGAAAGTAAAAAAATATGCATAGAGCTAATTGAAACTTACCGTAATATAGAAGGAGTAAAAGGAGTTCATCTTATGGGGCACAAAAAAGAACAAGTTATAAGTGAAATTATTAAGGAATCAAAAAAATAAAAAATTAACAAATATTAAATGAACCAACTAAATCCTCAATTGATTAAAGATTTTTCTGAAGCAGAAAAATTGTCTAAAGAAAAAAAATATGAAGAATCTATTAAAAAATATGAAATAATTTTAGAAAAATATCCAAATTTTCTTCCGGCAGCTAACAATATTGGTTTAGCTTACGAATATTTAGATCAATTAGATAAATCTGTTTATTATTATAAATTATGTTGTGATAAGTCCCCAAAAGAAAAATTTTTTTTAAACAATTTAGGAAATGTTTATTACAAACAAAAAGATTATTTAAAAGCAATTAAAATTTTTGAAACTTCATATAAAGTTGATAGCGGACAGGAGTTAATAAGTGAAAAGTTAGCTAACTCTTTGGTTCAAGCAAAATTAAGAAAAGAAGCTGAGAATTTTTTAAGAGATATTTTAAAAAAATTTCCAAATAATACTTTTTTAAATACTTTGATGGGTAATAATTTGTTAGCACTTAGTTTTTATAAAGAAGGTCTTGATTTTTTAAGAAAAGGTACAGGATTTATTGAATTAAACAATGATTCTATAAGTATTATATAATTTTATGAAAAAACTTTTAACCGACAGTAATAAATCACCAAACTTTATAGGTAGTTGGGATATAGAAAATGACAAATTATGCAATGAAATTATAAAATTTTTTGAAGAAAATAAATCTTTACAAAATAAAGGAATGATTGGAAATAAGATTGATCCAAAAAAAAAACAAACAATAGATATAACTATTAATCCTTCTCAGTTAAAAGATCCAAAATATTCGTTATTTAATTCTTATTTTGATTTACTAAATGATTGTTTTTTAGATTATAAAAAACAATATCCTTTTTTAAATACTTTTTTGCAAAAAACTCATATAGGTCATTTCAATGTTCAAAAATATACTCCTGGTGATCATTTTTCTTTGGTTCATTCTGAAAGAACTGGTTTAGGATTTCTTCACAGAATATTTGCATGGATGACCTATTTAAACAATGTTGATGACGGAGGCACAACAAACTTTGAATATTATGACATTAAAGTCAAACCTGAGATTGGAAAAACTCTAATTTGGCCAGCTGAGTGGACTCATGCACACACTGGGTCAGTTTTAAAAAGTGGAACAAAATATATTATAACTGGCTGGATACATTTTGCAGCTTAGAATTATATTTTTGATAAAGTTGAAATTTTAGATAAAAGCCCATCTTTATCTGCGTAGCACCCTTGCAGCCAACGACTCCCTTTTGCTCTATAAGGAGTTCTTGCATGAAGAACTCTTGTGTTATCAACAATAAAGCAGTCTCCAGGATTTAATTTAAAATTAACAGCCATTGTTGGTTTATTAATAATATCCGAGAATTTACGATAAGCTTTGTAATAATTTAACATTTCCTTGTAAGGTACATCGACAATTGGCGCAACAGAACGGTTGTTAAAGTGAATTGATATAAGTTCATTATCAGGAGCCAACCCTATCATTGGGAAACGAGATTTTAAATGAACATTTTTTTTTCCTTTGAATTCAAAACGTGAACAATATTTTGAAAGCAGATTAAAATATTTCTTATTTTTTTTTTTTAATTTTAAAGCTGCATTAAATCCATCTACAACTTTGGAATCTCCTCCTTTAGTTGATTTTTTAATACAATGAAGAATTTGGATTGTTGGAACCGGATCTCTATATGGGTTATCTGTATGTGCTTGTAAACCAAGATTTGTATAAGCTAAATTAACAGCATTTGTTTTTGATTTTACATCAAACCATTTTCCATAATTTGTTTCACGGACATAACCAAAAAGTTTTGCTATTTTTGTAACAGTTCCAGATTTTTTTTCACAACCAGTCATTTTTGCAAAGCCATAACGATGGAGAGATTTAAGCCATTTTAATAGCAATTTTTTATTTGATTTTGCATTTTTATAATTGATTACTGGAACGTTTTTCATTGTAGCATTTGACCAAACTTTCAAATTAGAATTTATCCAAATTTCTGAATTATTTGATTTTTTGTCATAAGCATTAACCTCAAGCCATTTGAAAGAAAACTTAACTTCTTTTTTATCAGGTAAAAATTTTAAAGTTATACTTTTGTCTCTTACATCGATTGAAGCTGATTTAATACAAATATTAACAGGAATATCTGAGATTGAAATTAGACGTTGTCCATTATTCTTATCTCTTGTTTTAGAATCTAAAGCATTATCTCGTAACCAGGTGGAGTGATATCTTAGAGGCGCACCATATTTTCGATATAAAAGAATAGCTTTTCCAGAATTTATAACTTTTAGCGATGTAAATAAACTCATCTTATTGGTTAGTAATTTTAATTTTTTTCTTTCTTAAATACTATCATAATCACCCCAATAAGAATAATGGCACCACCGATAAATAATTCTTTAGTTGGTTCTTCTCCAAGGATAAAAATGGCTGCCAGTAATCCAGTAGGAGGTATACCCATAGTAACTATAGGCAGTACTTTGTATAAAGGATTATTTTTCAAAACATAATAGAAACAACCATACGATATTGGTTGCATAATAAATCCTAAAAAAATCACAATTATCCAACTATTTAGATTTGCTGTTTTAAAGTAGTTAATTGTATTTCCATCAAAAATAGCAGAAAAAGTTATTAATATTGGACCAGAAAATAAAGCTAACCAAGCAACAAGAGCTACTGGATTTATTTCTTTACTCAATGGTTTGACTAAAACTTGTCCTAAAGCCCAAATGCCTGCTCCCGTACACACTAAGGTCGCGCCAAAAAATTTACCATCTAAATTAGGTGTACCAGTTAAAATATAAATTCCAATAAATGCAACACTAATTCCTATTATACTTCTAATAGTTGGTTTTTCTTTAAGTATAAAATATGCAAATATTACTCCAAATGGCACTTCCAATTGAACAAGCAATACTGCTGCAGAAGCATCTATCATGCTTAAACCAGTGTATGTAATGGAATATTGTAATGTATTGGCTATTAAAGAGACTAAAAATATTTTTTTAAGTAAACCTCTTGGTATTGGAAACCACCAAATTAAAATTGATGCTGCAAACATAAACCTTAAACCCGTCAAAAGCATAGGAGGAAAATATTCCATTGCTGGTTTAGCAATTACATAACCAATTTCTTTTTTATCATCAAAAACAGGCCAGTGATCTGGCACAAAGTAACCAGGTGTATATTCAGGCGGTACAACTTTGCTTATAGGATCACCAAGAATTTCTATACCAACCAATTTTCTTTTTATTCCTTCTTTCTTAATTTTTTTTAATGCTTCTTTACCTACAAAATCAGCTTCCATTTCAAGATCAACAAGTCTGTCCATTCCGATCTCAAAAGGGTTATCAGTAACACGCATGTCTTGAAAATATGAAAAAATTCCAGCTTCAACTCTTCTTATTTGTGAAGGACCAGTTGGCGCAATTTTATGTTTTTCACCAGCAGCCATTATCATTTCATAAAGCTCAGCACCTTTTTTTCCATCACGTAAATAAACTTCATAACCAATTTCACCACTCCAGCCAGTTCTAGAAATTACTACTGGAATACCTTTAATCTCCGTTTGTTTGCACCAGTAATATTTTAAATCATTAATCCACGAACCAAACAACTCTGTCATTAATGCTCTTGATTTTGGTCCTTGTACCTGCAAAGGTGAAACATCTGGTTCTTTTAATTCGATATCATATTTGCCTTTACCAGCTACTCCCATTGCCCAAAGTAAAAGGTCACTATCAGATATTGAGTACCACCAATGATCTTTGCCAATTCTTAACAAAATAGGATCGCTAAGAATTCCACCTTCATAGTTTGTATTTAAAACATATTTACATTGATCAACTTGGCAATCAGATAAATTTCTTGGTGTTAATAGTTGGGTAAATTTAGTTGCATCTGGACCTGTAATTTCAACTTGTCTTTCAACTGATACATCCCATAAAGTTACATCATTAACTAAACTCCAAAAATCTTCTTCAGGCGTATTATAATAAACTGGAAAATACATATGATTGTATGTCGTATATTCCTTGCAGCCCCATTTTAAAGTTGATTCAAAGAAAGGTGATTTTCTAATTCTAGTTCCAAATCCAAGATAAGGTTTTGGTGGAGCGTTACTTCTTGTTGCCATAAATTTTCCCTAAAAATCGGACGTTGCTTTATTTTTTTTTATCTGTCAATAAAAATAGTTATGATTTTAACAGCTTGTTTTCAGGATCATAGGCAGGTGAGTTTAAAATTTTTGCTTTTCTTTTTTGACCTTGGATTTCAATAAAAAATTCGTTACCATCTTTTGCCAAGCTTGATTTAACATAAGCAAATGTTAGACTTTTTTTTACCCTAAAACCATAAGCTCCAGAAGTAACAACTCCAACTATTTTATTTTCATGGTAGACAGGT
>CACIVL010000002.1 GCA_902590125.1 uncultured Pelagibacteraceae bacterium
AAAAAATTAAATTTAAATAAAAAAAAATTAAAACTTGATAAAAGCCAAGCTGTAGCATCTATAGGCCAGATAGAATTGATGAATTTATTTCAAAATGTATTTAAGAAATTAAAAATAAAAATATCTCAAATTCTTTTAACTTTAGATGATACGGAACAAAGAAGACGATCAATAAATGCAAGAAGAACAATTGATAATTTATTAATGATGGACATTGTGCCAATTGTTAATGAAAACGATACTACAGCCACAACTGAAATAAAATACGGAGATAACGATAGATTAGCAGCAAGAGTATCACAAATAGTTGCTGCTGATTGTTTAGTTTTATTGTCTGATGTTGATGGACTTTATACGGATAATCCAAAAAAAAATAAAAAAACAAAGTTAATTAGGACTGTTAAAAAAATAGATGAAAATATAAAAAGATACGCTTCTAAAGCAGAAAATATTTATGGGTCCGGAGGTATGAAAACAAAAATTGATGCAGCTAAAATTTGCCAATTATCTGGCTGTCACATGGTCATCGCAAATGGAACTTACAATAATCCAATAAAAAAAATAAATAGTAATCAAAAATGCACTTGGTTTTTACCAAAAATTTCTAAACTTGATGCAAGAAAACAATGGATAATAGGATCTGTTGCTCCAAAAGGTGAAATAATTATTGATCATGGCGCAATTAAAGCAATAAGCAATGGTAAAAGTTTATTACCAGCAGGAGTTAGAAAAATTAATGGAATCTTTGAAAAGGGAGATCATATTTTGGTAAAAGATCTAAATAATGTTGAATGTGCTCGAGGATTGACATCATTCTCTTCAGTAGAAATTGAAAAAATAAAAGGATCACATAGCAGCAAAATAAAAAATATATTAGGATATTCTAGTCGAGAAGAAATTATACATAAAGATGATCTAGTGAAAATTTAAAAATGACAAAAAATTTATACATGAATAAAATAGGTGAAAGAGCAAAAAACGCTTCGTTTAATTTGTCTAGCCTAAATATAAATAAAAGAAATTCTGTTTTAAAACAATTTAATCATTATCTAAAAATAAACGAACAGTTAATCTTAAATGCAAACAAAATAGACATATCTCATGCAAAATCTAAAAAAATTAAGGATAGCATGATTGATAGACTGAAATTAAGTAGTAAAAAAATTACACAAATTAGAAAATCAATAAAAAAAATCATAAAATTTAAAGATCCTGTAGGGAAAACTTTATCTTTATGGAAAAGACCAAATGGTTTAACTATAAAAAAAATATCAATACCAATTGGTATAATTGGTGTAATTTATGAAAGTAGACCAAATGTTACATCTGATGTTTCTGCTTTATGTTTTAAAAGTGGAAATGTAGTAATTTTACGTGGAGGTTCAGAAGCATTTCATTCCAATAAAATTTTAGCTAAACTTTTTAAAAAAGCTCTTAAAAAGAAAAAATGTGATGAAAATTGTGTTCAGTTTATTGAAAGTAAAGACAGAAGTCATGTTGATTATCTTCTATCAGGAATGAAAAATTATATAGATTTAATTATTCCAAGAGGTGGCAAAGGATTAGTTAAAAAAGTATTAAAAAAGTCTGCAGTTTCAATAATTGGACATTATGAAGGTTTATGTCATGTCTTTGTAGATAGACATGCAGACTTAAATACAGCAATTAGAGTTGTAATAAATTCAAAAATGAGAAATGTTAGTATTTGTGGAGCCGCTGAAACCTTACTTATAGATAAAACGTGTCTAAGAACTCACTGCAAACCAATATTAGATCAACTGAGCAAACTAGGATGCAAAATTAAGGTAGATAAAACATTAAAAAAATTTATTTCTGGAAATATGAAAATTGCAAAAGAAAAAGACTGGGAAACAGAATATCTTTCTCCCATAATTTCTGTAAAAAGTGTAAATGGAGTAAATGAAGCAATTAATCATATAAATAAATACGGCTCTTCTCATACAGACTCAATAGTTACAAAAAATAGAAAAAATGCTGAAAAATTTCTTTTAAAAATTAAAAGTTCTATAGCTGTTCATAATGCATCAACGCAATTTGCTGATGGTGGAGAATTTGGTTTTGGTGCAGAAGTAGGTATATCAACAGGTAAACTTCATCCACGTGGTCCAATTGGTCTTGATCAACTAACTACGTATAAATATATTTTAAAAGGAAATGGACAAATAAGGAAATAATTTTTTGCAAAAACTATTTAAAAAAAATCATAAAAAAATTGGTATATTAGGAGGAACTTTTGATCCAGCACATAAAGGTCATTTAGAAATTTCAAAACAAGCAAAAAAAAAATTTAATCTTAACTATGTTATCTGGGCAATAACAAAAAAAAATCCATTTAAAAAAAAAAGTAAAACAAAATTAGTAGCTCGAATCAAGTTTGCAAAAAAAATAGCTAGTTTAAACAAATTTATAAAAATTCGGTTTTATGAAAGTAAAATTAAATCCAATAAAACAGTTAATTTAATAAGTTATATAAAAAGAAAAAACAGTATGTCTGATCTCTATTTTATAATGGGAGCTGATAATCTTATTAACTTTCATCGATGGCATAAATGGAATTTAATTTCACAAAAATGCAATATTCTTGTTTTCGATAGACAGGGCTATAAAACAAAATCTTTAAAATCAATTACATTTAAACGGTTAAGCCAAAAAAACTTAAAATTTATTAAATTTAAAAAAGTTAATATTTCATCTTCTCAATTAAGAAAAATTTGATAAGATTTTGATAATTAATGGACAAAATTTCTAATCTAAAAAAAATAATCTTAAATACTTTGGATTCAAATAAGGCATTAGACATAGTAAGTATTGATCTTGCTAATAAAAGTTCCATTGCTGATCACATGATAATTGCTAGTGGCACTTCATCAAGACATATTCAAGCTTTATCAGAACAAGTATTAGAAAAATTTAAAAGTAGTGGAATAAAAAATTGCAAAATAGAAGGTAAAGAAAGCAAAGATTGGAAACTAATTGATGGTATAGATGTAATTGTTCATATATTTAATCCTGAAAAAAGAAAGTTCTATGAATTAGAAAAAATGTGGTCTGAACTTATTCCAAAAGAAAAAATATTAATATGATTAAATTTAAAAAAATTTTACTAGCACTTTTTTTTTCACTTTTATTCTTAAATAAAAGTTTTTCAAATAACGAAGATGATGTTTACCAAAAGATTGATTTATTTGGTGAAGTCTTAGATAAAATTAATAAAGAATATGTTGATGAAGTTAATCAAAGTGAAACGATTGATGCTGCTATAAATGGTGTATTGCAATCTTTAGACCCTTACTCTTCTTATATGTCACCAAAAGTGTTTGATGAAATGCAAACAGAAACAAGTGGAAAATTCGGTGGATTGGGTATTGAAGTGGGAATGGAAGCTGGTGTTGTTAAAGTTATTTCACCAATTGATGATTCACCTGCATCTAGAGTTGGTATAAAAGCTGGAGATTACATAGTTAAAATTAATGAAATACAAGTGCAAGGTAAGACTTTAAATGAAGCTGTAGATCTAATGAGAGGGCCAGTTGGTACAGATATTGAAATTACAGTTAGAAGATTAGGTGAAAAAAAAGCAAAAATTTTTAAAATAACTAGAGAAATTATAAACATTGAATCAGTTAAATCAAAAATAATAGATAATAAAATTGGTTATTTAAGATTGTCTGCATTTAATGAAAATAGTAGCAACCAAGTAAAAAATAAAATTAAAAAAATTAAAAAAGATAAAAAAATAAAAGGTTATATTTTAGATTTAAGAAATAACCCCGGAGGTTTGTTATCACAAGCAATTAGAATTACAGATTTTTTTTTAGATTATGGTGAAATTGTATCAACAAAAAGTAGAAAGGGCTCTGAAAATAGAAAATGGTTTTCTGAAAAAGGTGATCTTATAGATGGTAAAGCTTTAATAGTATTAATTAATTATGGATCCGCATCTGCATCTGAAATTGTAGCTGGAGCTTTAAAAGATCACAAAAGAGCCATTCTTGTTGGAGAAAACACTTATGGAAAAGGTTCTGTACAATCAATAATTCCTTTAAAAAATAAAGGTGCAATAAGGTTAACAATTTCAAAGTACTATTTACCCTCAGGTAAATCCATATCAGAAGTAGGTATTGCTCCTGACATTGAAGTCGAAGAAAATTCAGATGCTTTTGTAATTAATACTGATACTGATAATCAATTAAATTTTGCACTTAAACTTCTTAACGGATAATTATGAAAGAAGAATATAGAAAACTACCACTAAGAAGTGGTGTTGGAATTATCGTATTGAATAATGAGAACAAAGTATTTGTTGCAAAAAGAATAGATAATCCAAAAAATTTTTGGCAAATGCCACAAGGTGGTATTAATAAAAACGAAGATTTTTATTCGGCAGCATTAAGAGAACTAAAAGAAGAAACTAGCATAGTTAGTGTAAAACTAATTAAAGAAATTGAAAGTAATTTTACATATATTTTGCCTGACCATTTAATAGGAATTATTTGGAAAGGTAAGTTTAAAGGTCAAAAACAAAAATGGTTTGTTATGCGATTTATTGGAAATGAAACTGAAATTAATATAAAAACTAATAAACCAGAATTTTTAGATTGGAAATGGATAGATTTAGAAGATCTAACTAAAATAGCTGTAAACTTTAAACTTGAAGTTTACAAACAAATCAAGTTTGAGCTAAAAAAAATATTGTACTAATTCAAAGTTAAAGATCTTAAAACTTCTATTTTTTGATCAGCTAAATATTTAGCTTGGTCTGAAATATTATTATTTTGTGAATCTTTTTCCGCTTCAGATAAAATGTCTTTTATCTTATTTCTATCCATTTTTTTGATATCAAAAATATTGCTTGTTAATATTGATAGACAATTATTTTTAAATTCTATTATTCCATCTTCAACATAATACGTTTCTTCAACAAAAGCTTTATCTATAACTCTTAATAAACCTGGTTTTAAAAATGAAATTATAGGTATATGGTCTTTTAAAATTCCCATATCTCCTTCATAAGCGGGAACAACTACCTCTGATACATCTTCTTTTAATAAAAATGATTTTTCAGGATTAATTATTTCAACTTTAAATACGTTACTCATTATGCTGCAGCTTCTTTTGCCATTTTCTCAGCTTTTTCAACTGCTTCTTCAATTGTACCAACCATATAAAATGCGGCTTCAGGCAAATGATCGTATTCACCTTTGCATATAGCATCAAAACCTTTGATGGTTGACTCTAAATCTACAAGCTTTCCTGGAGAACCAGTAAAAACCTCAGCCACAAAAAATGGCTGAGACAAAAATCTTTGAATTTTTCTAGCTCTAGCCACTGTTAATTTATCCTCTTCAGACAATTCATCCATACCCAAAATTGCAATTATATCTTGAAGAGATTTGTAAGTTTGTAAAATTTTTTGAACTTCTCTTGCAACTCTATAATGTTCGTCTCCTACTATTCTCGGATCCAATATTCTTGAAGTAGAATCTAACGGATCTACAGCTGGATAAATTCCAAGCTCTGCAATTTGCCTTGATAAAACAGTTGTTGCGTCTAAGTGTGCAAATGAAGTTGCAGGTGCTGGGTCTGTTAAATCATCAGCTGGAACATATATTGCCTGAACAGAAGTAATTGACCCCTTATTGGTAGTTGTAATTCTTTCTTGAAGGTTACCCATATCTGTTGCAAGAGTTGGTTGATACCCAACTGCTGATGGAATTCTACCTAAAAGTGCAGATACTTCAGATCCTGCTTGAGTAAATCTAAAAATATTATCAACAAAGAATAATACGTCTTGTCCTTCTTGGTCTCTAAAATATTCAGCTACTGTTAAACCTGTTAGTCCTACTCTTGATCTTGCCCCAGGTGGTTCGTTCATTTGACCATATACTAATGCTGCTTTAGAACCTTTTCCATCTGGTTTAATTACACCAGATTCTATCATTTCATGATAAAGATCATTTCCTTCCCTAGTTCTTTCACCAACGCCTGCAAAAACAGAAAAGCCACCATGAGCTTTTGCAATATTATTAATTAATTCCATAATAATAACTGTTTTACCAACTCCAGCTCCACCAAATAATCCGATTTTTCCACCTTTTGCATATGGTGCTAATAAATCGACTACCTTAATTCCGGTTACTAAAATTTCTGTTTCTGTTGACTGATCAGTAAAAACTGGTGCAGGTCTATGAATTGGCCAACTATCTTTTGTTTTAACAGGACCTTTTTGATCAATTGGTTCACCAATTACATTTATTATTCTTCCTAATGTTTCTGGTCCTACAGGAACTTTTATTGGAGCTCCAGTATCAATTACTTCATCGCCTCTTTTTAGACCCTCGGTTCCGTCCATTGCAATTGTTCGTACACTTGATTCACCAAGATGCTGAGCAACTTCTAAAACCAATCTGTTGTCTCCTATTTTGCATTCCAAAGCAGTTAAAATTTCAGGTAATTTATTTTCAAATTTTACATCCACAACTGCGCCAATAACTTGTGTTACATTTCCTTTGTTGCTCATATATTTATAAACTTTCTGCTCCCGATATTATTTCAATTAATTCTTTTGTGATAGCTGCTTGTCTACTTCTATTATAATTAATAGTAAGTTTATCGACCAGTTCACCAGCGTTTCGGGTTGCATTATCCATTGCACTCATTCTGGAGCCCTGTTCACTGGCAGAATTTTCTAACATTGCTTTAAATATTTGTGTTGAAATATTTTTTGGCAATAAATTCGATAAAATTTCATCTTCCTCTGGCTCAAATTCATAATTATCTTCTACTGAATTTTCTTTTACTTCACTTGATTTAAGAGGAATTATTTGTTGTTCTTGAGGAATTTGTGTGATTACATTTTTAAATCTATTATAAAAAATTGTACAAACATCAAATTGATTTTTTTCAAATAGTTCAATAATTTTTTTACCAACATTCTCTGCATCTAAATAGTTTGCTATTTTTGAATCTTTAAATGAGATTTTTTCAATTATTTGGTCTCCATAAACTCTTTTCAATTGATCATACCCCTTAGAACCTACAGTAATAATTTTTAAACTTTTTCCTTGTGATTTTGTTTTCTCAAAAAAAGATTTTGCCTTTTTGATTATATTTGTATTAAAACCTCCACACAAACCTCTATCAGCTGTTAATACAATGCATAAGTGAACTTTTTCATTACCAGTACCAGCTAACAGTCTGGGTGCGCTTTCCTTATCTGTAATGCTATTAGATAAATTCAATATTATATTATTCATCTTTTCTGAATATGGTCTTCCTTTTTCTGCATTTTCTTGAGCCTTTCTTAATTTTGCGGCAGCAACCATTTTCATCGCTTTTGTAATTTTTTGTGTTGATTTAACACTTGTAATTCTTTTTTTTAGATCATCTAGACTTGGCATATATTTAAGATTTAAAGTTTTTTTTTAATTCTTCTATTAATTTAATAAGAGCTTTTTCAGTTTCCTCTTCTAACTTTCCAGATTTATTAATTGAATCAAAAATTTCTGGATTCTCAGAGTTACACTTAGACAAAATTTTGTTCTCAAATTCACTTATATCTTTTAAATCAATATCGTCTAAGTAACCCTTAACACCGCAAAATACGGTTATGACTTGTTGAGCTACTGACATTGGTGAATATTGTTTTTGTTTAAGTAATTCAGTTAATTTTGAGCCTCTATTTAGTAACCTCTGAGTAGACGCATCCAAATCTGAACCAAATTGAGCAAAAGCTGCCATTTCTCTATATTGCGCAAGCTCTAATTTAATTGATCCTGCAACTTTTTTCATAGCCTTGGTTTGTGCTGCAGATCCAACTCTTGAAACAGATAATCCAACGTTTACAGCTGGTCTGATACCTTGATTGAATAGTTCTGTTTCTAAAAATATTTGACCATCCGTAATAGAAATAACATTTGTTGGAATATAAGCTGACACATCTCCTGCCTGTGTTTCTATAATTGGTAATGCTGTTAAAGATCCACCACCACTTTTTTCATTCAATTTTGCTGCTCTTTCTAATAATCTACTATGTAGGTAAAATACATCTCCTGGATAGGCTTCTCTTCCTGGAGGTCTTCTTAATAAAAGAGACATTTGTCTATAGGCTACTGCTTGTTTGGACAAATCATCATAAATAATTAAAGCATGCATTCCATTATCTCTAAAATATTCTCCCATGGTACATCCAGTGTATGGAGCAAGAAATTGAAGTGGTGCGGGGTCAGATGCCGTTGCTGAAACAATGGTTGTATATTCCATAGCTCCTGCATCTTGTAAAGTTTTGACTATTTGAGCCACAGTTGATCTTTTTTGGCCAACTGCAACATATATACAATACAATTTTTGTTTCTCATCTCCAGATTGGTTAATCTCTTTCTGATTAATAATTGTATCAATTGCAACAGCAGTTTTTCCTGTTTGTCTATCTCCAATGATTAGTTCACGCTGGCCTCGTCCAACTGGAATTAAACTATCAATTGCTTTTAATCCAGTTTGCATTGGTTCTGAAACAGATTGTCGTGGTATAATACCAGGTGCTTTAACTTCAACTCTATTTCTTTTTAAACCTTTGTCTAATGGACCTTTTCCATCTATTGGATTTCCTAAAGCATCAACTACTCTACCTAATAATTCTTTTCCAGTAGGTACATCAACAATTGAACCAGTTCTTTTAACGGTATCTCCCTCTTTAATATTTTTGTCATCTCCAAAAATTACAACACCAACATTGTCACTTTCTAAATTTAAAGCCATTCCTTTAGAGCCATCTGCAAATTCTACCATTTCTCCTGCCTGAACATTATCTAATCCATATATTCTAGCAATCCCATCACCTACTGATAAAACTTGTCCAACTTCAGTTACTTCAGCTTTGTCTCCAAATTTTTTTATTTGTTCTTTTAATATTTTTGTAACTTCTGAAGGATTTATTTCCATTTATGCCTCTAACATTTTATTAGTTATTTTTTGTAATTTATTTTTAATTGAAGTATCGGCCATTGTACTTCCTACTTGCACAACAAGTCCTCCTATTAAGCTTGAGTCATGCTTATAGTTCAATTTTATTTTTGAACTAAAGCTTTTAGTTAATTCTTCTTTAATGCTATTAATTTCTTTTTCTGTAAGCTCTTTTGCTGCACGTAACTCTGCTCTTATTTCACCTCTTTTTTTTGAGCAAGTTTCAATAAAATCATTTAGTATTTTTTCAACATAAAATAATCTTCTTTTAAAAATTAAAAAACTCAAAAATTTAGTTAATAAGTTATTTAATTTAAATTTTTCGGAAATTTTTATTATTACATTAAACTGATCTTCTTTTTTATTAGTTGGATCCTTTATAAGTGAATTGAAATCTTCGCTATTAGATATTAATTGAATAATTGACAGAGAATTTTTTTCTATTTCATTTATAACATTGCTTTCCTCTGCCAACTCGTAAAGTGCTAAAGAGTACCTGGAAACTGATGTGTCTGAAAAACCTTTACTTTTACTCAATTTATATCCCTCATTAATAATTGAAGATTTATTAAAATTTGAATTTAATTAACATATGAGTGTAATGTCTTCAAGTGAGACATAATGTAAAAAGCCTTTTTTTATGGGATTAATTGAAGTTAATTGGATCAACATCAACTGTTAGTTTTATTCCATTTGGAAATTTATATTTTGAAATAATTTTAGCTAATGAGTTTTGAACTTTAAGAGATTTTTTACCTCTTATAAGCAATCTTACTCTAAAATTTTTTTTTATTCTAAAAATTGGTGCACTTACTGGACCTAGAACTTTTCCTTTAACTGAGTTTTGGATAAAATTTTTAAATTTAATAGCTTCTTGTTCAAGAAAATTTTCTTTTCTCCCAGTAATTATTAACGCAATAAATCTTTGAAACGGAGGTAAATTATTTGATTCTCTTATTTCTAATTCTTTGTTTAAAAAAATATCTGGATTTTTATCTGTAATATCAGAAATCATTTTAGTATTTACATTATATGTTTGAAAATAAACTGTTGCAGGCTTTCCAGTTCTGCCTGCTCTTCCTGAAAGCTGATGGTATAATTGTAAATTTTTTTCAGCACCTCTTAAATCGTGACCTTGAGAGGATAAATCAATATCAATAACAACGATGCAATTTAAATTAGGAA
Organism: uncultured Pelagibacteraceae bacterium; assembly: GCA_902590125.1. Lineage (GTDB taxonomy): Bacteria > Pseudomonadota > Alphaproteobacteria > Pelagibacterales > Pelagibacteraceae > Pelagibacter. Next base: position 10,168 of record CACIVL010000002.1, read on the forward strand.
AATGAAATCCTTTAGAAATAAGTTGAGTCCCAATTAAAATTTGAATTTCATTATTTGTAATTCTTTCTAGTATTTCTGAGGAATTTTTTTTATTCATTGTGTCGCTTGAAAAAATTATAGATTTCTTTGTTGGAAATTTTTTTTTTACTTCTTCAGATATTCTTTCTACTCCAGGTCCACTAAATATAAAATCACATTTACTTTGTTTGTTACAAATTCTATTCAGTTTAGTTTTGTAACCGCAATAATGACATAATAAATTTTGTTTATATTTGTGATACACCAAATTTATAGAACAATTTGGACATGAAAAACTTTTCAAACATTTTTTACACAAAACATATGGTGAAAAACCTCTTCTATTCAAAAAAAATAAAATTTGATCTTTTCTTTCAAGATGTAAATTAATTTTTTGCATTATCTCTTTTGAAATCCATGACTGGGATTCAAGCTTTGTATTGTTTAAATTTATAATTTCATAATTTGGAAGAGATGCATCTTGAAACCTCTTTTCTAATTTTGAAAAACTATATTTTCCTTTTTTAATATTATAATAAGTTTCAATTGATGGTACTGCTGTAATTAAATTTATTGGAATATTTTCAAATGATGCTCTCGTGATAGCCATGTCTCTTGCATTATAAATTATTCCTTCATCTTGTTTATATGATTGATCGTGCTCTTCATCTAAAATAATTAAACCTAAATTTTTAAAAGGTAAAAACAAAGAAGACCTAGCTCCTATTACAACTCTAATTTCTCCATTCGCTATTCCGCTCCAAATTATTTCTTTTTTTTTTTTTGAAACACCAGAATGCCAAACTGCAGGGTTAAAACCAAAAAACTCTATAAATTTTTTTTCGAATTGCCCTGTTAAACCAATTTCAGGTAACATAATCAAAACCTGAAAACCTTTTTGAATTAAATGTTTTAAAGCCTCAAAATAAACAATTGTTTTTCCAGATCCTGTGATTCCTTGTAAAACATGAACTCTGAATTTTTCATCATGCTTATTCATTTTTTTTAAACTTGCTCTTTGCTCTTTCGAAAGTTTTATTGAGTTCTTTTTTAATTGCGATTTAAATAATTCATATTTTTCTTTTGAGAACTTTTCAAAAGCATTGCTGCTTAAAAGAAGTAATTTTAATGTCATTCCTTTTGGAACCATATTATATTCTGAAAACCAATTAAGAAATTCAATGGTAGTTTTTTTTAAAGATGGAATTTTAATTTTTTCAATTACTTTTTTAATTACATATTTTTTCTTGCCATTTTTTTCAAATTGATTCCAAACAACTCCTGTAATTTTTGATTTTCCAAAAGGAACAATAACATAATCACCAACTTTTAAATTTAAATTGGATGATTCATATGTAAATGGATGATTAAAAATATTTGGTAAAAGAATCGGAACCTTCATATGTATATAATATGAAAATATATTATGAGTGTATTGGCCTTTTATCTACTGATAATGCTGCTTCTTTTATAGCCTCTGAAAAAGTTGGATGAGCATGACAAGTTCTTGCAATATCCTCAGCACTTGCGCCAAATTCCATAGCAATCGCTATTTCAGCAATCATTTCTCCTGCGTTAGGTCCTATAATATGTGCACCTAAAACTTTATCTGTTCTATCATCTGCAAGAATTTTTACAAATCCTTGCGATTCATTTATTGCTTTAGCTCTTGAGTTAGCCATAAATGGAAATTTTCCAATTTTATATTTTATATTATGTTCTTTTAGTTGTTCTTCAGTTTTTCCAGCTGAAGCAACTTCGGGAAAAGTATAAATAACTCCTGGAATAATGTCATAATTCACATGGCCAGATTGACCTGCTATTAACTCAGCTATTGCTATTCCTTCTTCCTCAGCTTTATGAGCTAGCATTGGTCCTTTTATTACATCACCTATTGCATACACGTTGTCTACATTTGTTTGAAAATTATTATTTACTTTAATTCTTTTTTTATCATCAAGTATAACACCTATTTTTTCTAAATTTAAATTTTTGGTATTGGGTTTTCTACCTACAGAAATTAAAACAACATTACAATCAAAATTAATTTGTTTGCCACTTTTACTTTTTGTTGAAACTGTTGCAATATCATTTTTTTTTTTAATTGAATCTACTTTTGTTTCTAAATGAAATTTTATTCCCTGTTTTTGTAAAATTTTCATAAACTCTTTTGAAATTTCTTTATCCATACCCGGAACAATATGATCCAAAAATTCAATCACATGAACTTCGGTTCCTAATCTAGACCATACTGATCCCATTTCTAATCCTATATATCCTCCTCCTACCACAACCATTTTCTTTGGGACGGCATCTAACGACAAAGCTCCAGTTGAAGAAATAATTAATTTTTCATCAAATTTAATTCCTGGTAAAGAAGCTGGTTCTGATCCTGTGCTAATTATTGTTTTATCTGTTTCTATAACTATTTCTTTATTTTTATCATCTATTATTGAAATTTGATTATGTGATTTAAAACTTCCTATACCCTTGTAATAAGTAACTTTATTTTTTTTAAATAAAAATTCTATTCCTTTAGTTAAAATATTTACTGATTCAGCTTTGTTTTTCATCATTTTTTTAAGATTTAGCTTAATGCTACCAATTTCTATTCCTAAATTTGAAAAATGTTTAGCCCTAAAATAATTTTCTGAAAGGTTTAATAAACTTTTTGAAGGTATACATCCAACGTTTAAACACGTTCCTCCTAAAGTTCCTCTAGATTCTATGCATGCAGTTTTAATACCAAGTTGAGAAAGTCTAATTGCACAAACATACCCGCCAGGTCCTCCACCTATAACAACTGCTTGAAATTTTTTTGACATTTAAATATCTAAAAACAATCTTCTTGGATCTTCTAAATTTTCTTTTACATTTTTTAAAAATGATACTGCATCTTTTCCATCGATTATTCTATGATCATAAGACAAAGCAAGATACATGATTGATCTTATTTTAATTTCACCATTAATCACTACTGGCCTTTCTACAATGTTGTGCATTCCTAAAACTCCAGATTGAGGTGGATTTAATATTGGAGTAGACAACATTGAACCATAAACACCTCCATTACTAATTGTAAAAGTTCCTCCCTGTAGATCTTCAATTGTTAATTTACCATTTCTTGCTTTTTCAGATACATTCAAAATATTTTTTTCAATATCGGCAAATGAAAGTTCATCTGCATTTCTTAACACTGGTACAACTAGTCCTTTTTCTGTTCCCACCGCAAAGCTTATATTATAATAATTTTTATAGATAATTTCATCTCCTTCAATTTCAGCATTTATTGGAGGAAAATTTTTTAATCCATCTACACAAGCCTTAACAAAAAAAGACATAAAACCTAATTTAATTCCATATCTATTTTGAAAATCCTCCTGATTTTCTTTTCTCATTTCTATAATATTTGTCATATCAACTTCATTAAAGGTTGTTAACATTGCTGCATTTTCCTGAGCTTGCTTTAATCTTTTTGCAATTGTTAGTCTTAACCTAGTCATTTTGATTCTTTCTTCTTGACCATATTTAATTTTTCTCTCTGAAGGTTTGGGACTTATGCCCATAATATCAATTAAGTCTCCTTTAAGTATTCGGCCATCTTTTCCAGATCCTTTAACTTTTTCAATATTAATATTATTTTCTACAACCATTTTTCTGACTGCAGGTGAAAATGTTTTTTTTATATCTTTTCTGACTGAATCTTTTTCTTTTTTAACTTCATTAGTTAAAATTAATGGTTCGTCTTTTAATGGTTCGTCTTTATAAGATTTTTTTAAGTTATCTTCTTCATTAAAAATTTTTAACGGTTTATTTTTTTTATCAGTATCTAAATTTACAATATTGCTTTCTTTTTTTTTAGGTATGATTTTCTTTATTTCCTCTCCATGTGATTGCTGATCATTTTCTTCAATTGAACCAAGAACTGCTCCAACTTGAACCACTTCTCCATCTTGAGCATTAATTTCAGTTAAAATACCATTTACTGCCGAAGGTACCTCTAAGTTTACTTTATCAGTTTCTAGCTCAACTATGGGCTCATCAATTTTTATATTATCACCTTTATTTTTAAGCCATTTAGCAACTGTTGCCTCCGTAATACTTTCTCCTAAAACCGGTACTAAAATTTTTTCACTCATTCTTATTTAAACACTTTTTCAATAATCTCTTTTTGTTGATTTAAATGCCTTTTTGCATAACCTGTGGCAGGTGATGCTGCAGGCTTTCTTCCTATATAATCAATTTTATTATTATTAGCTCCTATATAATCTAATGTCCATTGTATATAATCTCTTACTAACAACCACGCTCCCATGTTTTTAGGCTCTTCCTGACACCAATAAAATTTGGCATTTTTTGCATAAACTTTAATCTCTTTTACTAAAGATTTAATTGGAAAGGGATACAACTGCTCAATCCTAAAAATAACTACATCATTCTTCTTAATCTTTTCACGAGCTGCCAATAAATCAAAATATATTTTTCCTGAGCATAAAATCACTTTTCTTATTTTATCACTTTTCTTAAGTTCTATGAAGCTATTTTCTTTTGGATCAATTGCATGATCCCAAAGAACTCTATGAAATGAATTTTTTTTTCCAAAATCTTCTAAATTAGAAACGCAAAGTTTATTTCTTAATAATGATTTAGGAGTCATGATAACTAATGGCTTTCTAAAATCTCTATGTATTTGGCGTCTTAAAGCATGAAAATAATTTGCAGGAGTAGTACAATTCATAACTTGTAAATTATCCTGTGCACATAATTGTAAGAATCTCTCTAATCTTCCGGAAGAATGTTCGGGTCCTTGACCTTCATAACCGTGTGGCAAGAGCATTACAAGTCCGCTAGCTCTGGACCATTTCCTTTCACCTGATGCAATAAACTGATCAATTATTACTTGAGCTCCATTTGCAAAATCACCAAATTGAGCCTCCCATATAGTTAATGTACCTGGTTCAACTAAACTATAACCATATTCAAATCCTAATACTGCCAATTCAGATAAAAAACTATCAACTATCTCAAAATTTTTTTGATTTTTTGAAATATTATTTAAAGGAATATATCGAGAGTTATCTAATTGGTTTCTTAAAACTGAATGCCTTTGACTAAAAGTTCCTCTTCCTGAATCTTGCCCTACCAATCTTACTGGATAACCTTCTTCTAAAAGAGACCCAAATGCTAAAGCTTCTGCTGTTCCCCAATCTATGCCTTTTTTCTGAAGAACTGATTGCTTTCTTAAATTTAAAATTTTAGCAATAGTTTTATGTATATTTGTTTCAGATGGAATATTATTAATTTTTTCTGAAATTTTTATCAGTTTATTTATATCTACTCCACTTTTTCCTCTTTTGTCTTTTCCTCTTTCAGGCTTATATCTACTCCAAGTGCCTTCGTACCATTCTATTTTAGGCTTGTAGTCTTTTGCAGTTTTATATTGTTCTTCAAGAAGATTTTTGAAATTTTTTTTCATATTGTCAAATTCTTCTTTATTAATTGTTCCTTCTTTCTCTAATTTGTCTCCGTAAACATTAAGTGGTGTTGGATGTTGTCTAATTTTTTTATACATTAAGGGTTGAGTAAAAGAAGGTTCGTCACCTTCGTTGTGACCAAACCTACGGTAACAAATCATATCAATAACAACGTCTTTATTGAATTTTTGTCTAAACTCAATTGCAATTTTTGCACAATGTACTACTGCTTCAGGATCATCTCCATTACAATGCAAAATTGGAGATTCAATAACTTTTCCTAAATCTGAAGGATATGGACTCGATCTTGCAAATCTTGGACTCGTAGTAAATCCAATTTGATTGTTAATAATAAAATGAATAGTTCCTCCTGTATTATGACCAGGAAGTCCTGACATTGAAAAGCATTCCGCAACAACACCTTGGCCTGCAAATGCAGCATCACCATGAATTATAATTGGAATTACTTTGTTCCTTTTTTTATCTTGATGAAAAAATTGCTTTGCTCTTGTTTGTCCTAGAACAACTGGATTAACTGCTTCTAGATGTGAAGGGTTATCTGTTAAACTTACGTGTACAGAATTACCATCAAATTCTCTATTAGATGATGCTCCTAAATGATATTTAACATCTCCAGCAGATTCTTCTGGAGTGTTGGCAAATTCTCCAGCAAATTCATTAAAAATTCTTTTATAAGATTTTTGTAACACATTTGCTAAAACATTTAGTCTCCCTCTATGAGGCATACCAATTTTTACTTCTTTAACTCCTAGTTGTCCGCCCCTTTTAATTATTTGTTCAAGTGCTGGTATTAAAGATTCTGCTCCATCTAAACCAAATCTCTTTGTTCCTACAAATTTTGTTGCTAAAAACTTTTCAAAACCTTGTGCTTGTATCAGTTTACTTAAAATACCTTTTTTGCCATTTTCGGTAAATTTTAATTGATTTTCTTCCTTTTCCATTCTTTCTCTGATCCACACTTTTTCAACTGGATCTGAAATATGCATAAACTCAACTCCAATTGTAGAACAATAAATTCTTTTTAAAAAAGAAATTAACTCATTAACGGTTGAATAACCTTTGTCTAAATATGAATGTAAAAAAATTTTTTTATTGTAATCTTCTTTTTTAAAACCATGGTCTTTGGGGTGTAGCTCATGAAGATATTTTCTTTCCATCATTCCAAGTGGATCAAGATTTGCAATAAGATGGCCTCTAATTCTATATGCTCTAATTAAAGCTATGGCCTTAATTGACTCAGATTTAGATGTTTCGATATTTTCACTGCTTTCAATATTTGTTTGTGATGAAATTTTTTTTTTATTTTTTTTCCAGACTGGTCCTTCAATTTCTTTTGTTATTAAACTTAAATCTTCATTTAGGGACTTAAAATAATTTTCCCAACTAGCTGGCAAAGAAGGATCTTTTTCAATATATTTTATATACATTTCTTCAATAAATGAGCTGTTTGATTTGCTTAAAAATGATGTTTTTTTGTATTCTATGTTTTTTGGAGAAGACATTAATTTATCTAAAATATTATATTATTTGTAATATATTTTTCAATTAGACAATTGATTAAATAATGTTTTTCCTATTTCTGATGGAGATTTGGCGATAGTAATACCACATTCTTGCATTTTTTTTATTTTCTCTTTGGCTCCACCTTTTCCGCCTGAAATTATAGCTCCTGCATGACCCATTCTTCTTCCTGGTGGCGCTGTAATTCCAGCTATAAAACCAATAACAGGTTTTTTCACTTTATGATTTTTTATAAATTCAGATGCATTTTCTTCATCTGTTCCACCAATTTCACCAATCATTAGAATTGATTCTGTTTCCTCATCATTTAAAAAAAGATCTAAACAATCAATAAAATTTGTTCCATTAATTGGATCTCCTCCAATTCCTATACAGGTTGATTGGCCCAATCCAATCTCAGTAGTTTGTGCTACAGCTTCATAAGTTAAAGTTCCTGACCTTGAAACAATTCCAACTGAGCCTTTTTTGTGAATATTTCCTGGCATTATTCCTATTTTACATTCTTCCGGGGTAATTATTCCTGGGCAATTTGGGCCTATTAATCTGCTTTTTGATTCTGTTAATTTTTTTTTCACTTTAAGCATATCTAATACAGGAATACCTTCAGTTATACATACGATAAGCTCAATTTCTGAATCTATTGCTTCAATAATAGCGGATCCGGCAAATTTTGCAGGTACATAAATCATGGATGCATTCGCGCCTGTTTCTTTTTTTGCTTCATTCACAGTATTAAATACTGGTCTATCCAAATGTTTTTGACCGCCCTTTTTTGGTGTAACTCCACCTACTAGATTAGTTCCATAATTAATTGCCTGCTCAGAATGAAAAGTTCCATGTGAACCTGTAAAGCCTTGGCATATTAGTTTGGTATTTTTATTAACTAAAACTGACATATTGTTTATTTTATTGCCTCAACTATTTTTTTTGCCGCATCATCTAGGTTATCGGCTGAAATTATTTTTAAATTAGAATTTTGAAGAATTTTTTTACCTTCTTCAAAATTAGTTCCAGCTAATCTAACAACCAACGGAACATTAATTTTTCTTTCTTTGGCAGCTTCTACAACACCTTGAGCCAATACATCACATTTCATAATACCACCAAAAATATTAATTAAAATTGCTCTAACATTTTTATCTGAAAGTATTATTTTAAAAGCAGCAGAAACTTTTTCTTTTGAGGCACCACCTCCAACATCTAAAAAATTTGCAGGTTCTTCTCCATAAAGTTTTATAATGTCCATAGTTGCCATAGCCAAACCAGCTCCATTCACCATACACCCGATACTTCCATCAAGTTTAATATAAGCAAGATCATGTTTACTCGCTTCTACTTCTATTGGATCTTCTTCATTTAAATCTCTTAACTTTAATATTTCTGGATGTCTAAATAATGCATTGTCATCAAAATTAATTTTTGCGTCTAAACAAACTACCTTTTTATCTTTAGTTAAAATAAGTGGATTTATTTCAACAAGACTAGCATCAGTACTTAAAAACATTTTATAAATAGATTTAATTAATTTAATGGCTGCTAACTTTGAATCGTCCTTAAGATTAAAAATTTTAATTATTTTTTCACAATTACTATCTGAAATATTTTCACTAAATTCCAACTTTGTAGTAATTATTTTTTCTGGTTTATTTCGCGCTACCTCTTCTATATCCATGCCTCCTTGATCACTTGAAATAAAAGCAACCTTTGAACTTGCTCTATCAACCAGACATGAAAGATAAAACTCTTTCTCAATACTAGAAGATTCTTCAACATATAATCTTTTTACCTCTTTTCCTTCTTTCTCTGTCTGAGGAGTTATTAATTTTTTTCCTAATAATTCTTTAGATTCTTTGATTAATTCATCAATATTATTTAGAATTTTTACACCTCCCGCTTTACCTCTCCCCCCGGCATGAATTTGGGCTTTAAGTACATATTTATCAGAATTTAACTGTTTAGTTTTTTTTATAAGATCTTCAACAGAAAGAGCAAATACACCATTTGGCACTTCTATACCAAATTCTTTTAAAATTTGTTTTGCCTGGTGCTCGTGTATATTCATTATTTAGAAAGATCAGGGTCAATTGCTGAAGCTGCTTCCCACAATTTTTTTACAGCATTAATGGAATTCAAAAATTCTTTTTTTTCTTTTTCATTAAGATTTATTTCTTCTATTTTTTCTACACCTTTGTTGCCAATCACAACAGGAACTCCAGCATAAATATTCTTTATTCCATACTCTCCTTTAAGATAAGCAGCACAAGGTAAAAGTTTTTTTTCATTTTTTAAATATGCAGAAGCCATCTCTACGCCTGATGCTGCTGGTGCATAAAAAGCAGAACCTTTTTCTAAAAATTTTACTATTTCAGCTCCTCCATCTCTTGTTCTCTGGTTAATGCTTTCTAGTTTTTCTTCTGATATCTTTCCTTCTTTAACCAAATCCAATAATGGTTTTCCTGAAACTTTTGTTAATCTTGGTAAAGGCACCATAGTATCTCCATGACCACCCATTACCATAGCTTCAATTTCTCTTACTGGAGTTTTTAATTCTTTAGACAAAAATAATTTAAATCTTGAACTGTCAAGAATACCTGCCATTCCAACTACTTTATTGGCTGGTAAGTTAGAATATTTTTGAAATGCCATAACCATAACATCTAAAGGATTTGTAATACATATAACGAAAGCATTTGGTGAATTTTTTTTAACACCTTCTGCTACTTGTTTTATTATTTTTAAATTTATTCCAAGCAAATCATCTCTGCTCATTCCTGGTTTTCTTGGAACTCCAGCCGTAATAATAATTACATCTGAATTTTTTATATCTTCATAACTATCTGTTCCAATAAAATTAACATTAAAACCATCTACAGAAGATGATTGAGCAATATCAAGCGCTTTACCTTTTGCAATACCACTTGCAATATCAAAAACCACAACTTCATCTGCCAATTCTTTTAATCCAATTAAATGTGCTAAAGTTCCACCTATTTGGCCAGCTCCAATTAATGATATTTTTTTTGACATATTTTTTACTTCATAGTTGGCATAATAAATTCAGGATTTGATCTTATGCCAGATGGCCACCTTGAAGTTATTGTTTTAAGCTTTGTATAAAATCTTACACCTTCTATACCGTGCATATGTTGATCTCCAAATAAAGATCTTTTCCATCCACCAAAACTATGAAAAGCCACAGGAACGGGTATAGGTATGTTTATACCAACCATTCCAACTTTAATTTTACTAGCAAATGTTCTACCAACATCTCCATCTCTAGTATAAATACTCGTTCCATTACCAAATTCGTGATCATTAACTAATTGAGTAGCTTCTTCAAAATCTTTTGTTCTAACCACTGAGAGAACTGGTCCAAAAATTTCCTCTTTATAAATTCTCATATTTTTTTTAACATGGTCAAATAAACATCCACCGATATAAAAACCATTTTCGTAACCTTGTAATTTTAAATTTCTTCCATCAACTACTAATTTTGCTCCTTCTTTTACCCCAAGATCAACATAACCTTTTACTTTTTCTAAATGTTCCTTTGTAACTAACGGTCCCATTTCTGATGTTTTATCCATGCCAGGTCCAATTTTTAGTGCTTCAACTTTTTTACTCAATTTGCTTACTAAATGATCCCCAACATTACCGACTGCAACTGCAACAGATTGTGCCATACATCTCTCGCCTGCTGAACCATAAGCTGCTCCCATTAAACCATTAACTGCTTGATCTAAATCACAGTCTGGCATCACCACACAATGATTTTTTGCTCCACCTAAAGCCTGAACTCTTTTTTCATTTTTAGCTGCATTCTCATAAATATATTTTGCAATTGGTGTTGAACCAACAAAACTTACAGCTTTAATGTCTTTGTTAATTAAAATTGCGTCTACAACTACTTTATCTCCATTAATTACATTGAACACTCCATCTGGTAATCCTGCTTCTTTTAATAATTCTGCCAATCTAATTGAGCATGATGGGTCTTTTTCTGATGGCTTTAATACAAAAGTATTTCCACACGCAATAGCCATGGGAAACATCCACATAGGAACCATTGCTGGAAAATTAAATGGCGTTATGCCCGCACAAACACCAAGTGGTTGTCTTACTGACCAACTATCGATATCAGTACCAACATTTTCTGTAAATTCTCCTTTTAAAACTTGTGGAATACCACATGCAAATTCTACTACCTCAAGACCTCTTATAAGTGATCCTTTGGCATCCTCATAAACTTTTCCATGTTCAGAAACTATCATTTTAGTTAATTCATCAGAGTTTTTTTCAATTAACTCTTTAAATTTAAACATTATTCTTGCTCTGTGAATTGGCGGTTTTAACGACCAAGTTTCAAAAGCTTTTTTTGCAATATTAACTGCTTCATCTAAGTCTGATTTTGAACCTAGTTTAACTTCCGATTCTTGTTCTCCAGTTGCTGGATTAAATATTTTACCTTTTTTATCTGACTTTCCTGGAGTTATTTTTCCATTTACAAAGTGTTGAATTAAATTCATAGCCAAAATTATTTAATTAAGTAATTAACTTGTTGCAAGCATTTTCTTTATAGATGCAATTGCTTTTGCAGGATTTAACCCTTTTGGACATGCATTTGTACAATTCATTATAGTATGGCATCTATAAAGTTTTAATTCATCAGCAACTTTCTTTAACCTTTCTTTTCTTTCTTCATCTCTACTATCCATAATCCATCTATAAGCTTGCAATAAAACAGCCGGTCCAAGATATTTATCACCATTCCACCAATAACTTGGACATGATGTTGAACAACAAGCACACATTATACACTCATAAAGACCATCTAATTTTGCTCTATCTTCTCTCGATTGTAAATTTTCCTTATCATTATCTTCTTTAGAGTTTTTTAACCATGGTTCAACTGACTCATATTGTTTGTATAAAGTGCTTAAATCTCCAATTAAATCTTTTTCAACTTTTAAATGAGGTAAGGGATAAATATTAATATCTCCATTTATTTCAGCATGTGGTTTAGTGCAAGCTAATCCATTTTTTCCATCCATGTTCATTGCACAAGAACCACACACTCCATGTGCACAAGATCTTCTATAAGCTAGCGATGGATCTATTTCATTTTTAATTTTATTTAGTAAGTCTAATACTTTTGATGGACAATTATCCATATCAACTTCATAAGTATCTATCCTTGGATTTTTACCGCTTGAAGGATCCCATCTATAAATATTAACTTTTCTAATATTTTTTGATCCAGTTTTATCCTTATAATACTCTCCTTTTTGAACTTTTGAGTTTTGAGGTAAATTTATTTGTACCATTAATAAACCCTTTCTTGAGGAGGAAAATACTGCACATCATTTGATAAAGTTGAACTATGAACTGATCTATAGGTAATTTTTGTCTCTCTTCCTTGACACCAAGATAATGTGTGTTTCATAAATTTATTGTCATCTCTTTTTGGATAATCTTCTCTAGCATGAGCTCCTCTACTTTCTTTTCGTTGATAAGCCGAGTCCATTGTAACTATAGCCTGTCTAATTAAGTTATCAAACTCTAAAGTTTCAACTAAATCAGTATTAAAAATTAAAGATTTATCTTTTACTGAAATTGTATCCATACCATCAAACGGTTTCCTTATTTCATTAACTCCTTCTTTCAAAGTTTTTTCAGTTCTAAATACTGCGCATTTTGATTGCATTGTTTTTTGCATAGCCAATCTTAAATCGGCTGTTTTATTGTTTCCGTTTCCATTTCTTAATTTTTCAAATCTATCTAGACATTTATCAGTTTCAGTTTTTGAAATTTCTTCGTGAGGAGTTCCAGTTTTAACAAGTTCAGCAGCTCTTTTTGCTGCTGCTCTTCCAAATACTACAAGATCAATTAATGAATTTGACCCTAGTCTATTAGCTCCATGAACAGAAACACATGCTGCTTCACCAATTGCCATAAGTCCAGGCACAGTTTTTTCAGAATCATTAACAGTTATAACTTCAGCTTTATAATTGGTTGGAATACCTCCCATGTTATAATGAACTGTAGGAACTACAGGTATTGGCTCTTTTGTTACATCAACATCAGCAAATAATTTGGAAGATTCTGAAATTCCTGGAAGTCTTTCCTCAATTACTTTTGGATCCAAATGATTTAAATGAAGATGGACATGATCCTTTTCTTTTCCAATCCCTCTTCCTTCTTTAATTTCAATAGCTATAGATCTGCTTACAACATCTCTAGATGCAAGATCTTTGGCTTTTGGAGCATAGCGCTCCATAAATCTTTCTCCTTTAGAGTTTAACAAATAACCACCTTCACCTCTAACTCCTTCTGAAATTAAAGTTCCATGTCCATAAATTCCTGTTGGATGAAATTGAACAAATTCCATATCTTGCAAAGGTAAACCAGCTCTTAAAACCATAGCATTTCCATCGCCCGTACATGTGTGGGCTGATGTTGAAGAATAATAAGTCTTACCATATCCACCTGTGGCTATTATTGTAATGTGTGCTCTAAATCTATGAATAGTTCCATCATTTAAGTTCCAAGCTATTAGACCTTTGCACTCTCCATTTTTCATTAATAAATCTAAAGCAAAATATTCAATAAAAAACTTAGTATTATGTTTTAAAGCTTGTCCATACATTGTGTGTAATATTGCATGGCCTGTTCTATCTGCCGCTGCACAAGTTCTTTGTATAGGCTCATTTCCATAATTTTTTGTCATTCCACCAAAAGATCTTTGATAAATTTTTCCATCTTTTGTTCGGCTAAAAGGAACGCCATATTTTTCTAGTTCCAAAACTGCTCTTGGAGCTTCTTTGCATAAATATTCTATGCAGTCTTGATCTCCTAGCCAATCTGATCCTTTAACAGTGTCGTACATATGCCAACGCCAATCATCTTCCCCCATATTTCCTAAAGCTGCAGAAATGCCTCCTTGCGCTGCTGAAGTATGACTTCTAGTTGGAAAAACCTTTGATATACAAGCTGTTTTCAATCCTGCTTCACTAAGGCCTACTGCTGCTCTTAATCCTGCACCTCCAGCTCCCAACACTACTACATCATATTCATGATCTATAATTTTATAAGAACTCATATATTTAAATTAAAAATTACAATTATAGTTAAAAAAGGAATTATTGCAGACAGCACATATATAGTTTTATTTGATATATTTTTTAATTTTTCATCATGAATATAATCTTCAAAAATTTCACTGACGCTTAATGAAGAATAAAAGAAAGCTACAACCATTAAAAGTGATGTTAGAAATTTTGAAGGTTGTGTGGAAAAAAAACTTACAATATCAACATAATCTTTTTCATAAATTGATACTAAATTTATAATAAACCATAACATTAATGGAATAAGTATTATTGAACTAGCTTTCAAAAATATCCATTTTTTTGTTGCATTAACCATATTAAATAATCTGTTTTCCAATTAAATAGATTAGCACTGTTAAGATAAATGATCCAAAAATAACAAAAAGTCCTGAAATTTTTGAAGTAATTAGTTCAAAACCATATCCAAAATCCCAAAACAAATGCCTGATTTCACTTAATATTTGAAAAATAAATGACCAAGTCAGACATAAGATTAAAAATTTTCCAAAAAATGATTGGAGAAAAAATTTTATATATTCATAATTTGATTCACCCAACAACAACAAAGCTATCCATAAACAAACTAATGTTAATGCTAATATATTTATTACACCTGTTATTCTGTGTGAAATAGAAATTAAGGAAGAAATATTCCAGCTATAAATTTGAATATGAGGAGATAAAGGTTTTTTATTTTCCATTTATTTATTTTTAATTAATATTTCAGCAATCTCTACTGCATTCAAAGCTGCACCTTTTAGAAGATTATCAGAAACAATCCATAAATTAATTGAATTATCTTGAGAATTATCTTCTCTAACTCTAGAAATAAATGTATCAAATTTATTTTGAGCTTCAGCAGGCGTAATATAACCTCCATCTTTATGTTCATCAATGACTTTACATCCAGGTGAGGTATTTAATACATTTTGAATTTCATTTAATTTATATTTTTTATTAAATTCAACATTAACACTTACTGCATGTGAAACCAAAACAGGTATCCTGACAGATGTAGATGTTACTTTAATTTTTGAATCTAAAATTTTTTTTACTTCATCATGCATTTTTTGCTCTTCTTTAGTGTAGCCACTATCTAAAAAACTATCTATATGTGGAATCGCATTAAATGCGATTTGTTTTGTAAAATAATTTGATCTTAGTTCTTTGTTATCAAAAAAATCTTTCGTTTGTGACAACAATTCATCCATTGGAGCTTTGCCAGCTCCAGAAACTGATTGATACGTTGATGCAACAATTCTTTTTATATTATATAAATCATGTAGAGGTTTTAGCGCTACAACCAAAGGTATTACTGAACAATTAGCATTTGCTATAATATTTTTTTTTTTATGATTTTTTAAATCATTAGGATTAACTTCTGGAACGATAAGAGGAACATCGGGATCCATTCTAAAATAGCTTGAATTATCGATCACAGTTGAATACTTAGCAGCTTTTACTGCATACTTTTCTGATATTTTCCCTCCAGCAGAAAAAAAGGTAATTTCACCTTTTGAAAAATCAAAAGTTTCTAAATTATTAACTTCAATTTCTTTTTCTTTAAATCTTAGTTTCGATCCTGCGCTTTTAGAAGATGCAACTAAATATAGATTATCAACAGGAAAATTTTTTTTTTCTAGAATCTCTATAATTTTCCTTCCAACGTTACCGGTTGCACCTACGATCGTAATATTCATGATATTTTATATTTTATACCTAGATGAACGGTAAATCACAAACTTTTCCATCAAAACTCTTACCGTTTAATTCAATTTTAAAGGATTGTGACTTATTCCAATAAGGTTTAAGCATCATTGCTATTCCTATAACATGACCAAAATGAGGAGAATAAACTCCAGATCTTAATTCTCCAATTTCATTGTCTTTTTCATCAAAAATTTTTATTGATTTTGCAACATTAATTGTTTTGGTTTCAATTTTTACTCCCATTAATTTTCTTTTAATTCCTTGTTTTCTAATTTCGTTTAATTTTTCTTTTCCAAGAAAATTAACTTCCGTATCTAAATTTACATATTTATCTAAACCACACTCAAGTGGATTATCATTGTTATCAATATCATTGCCATAAGATAGTAAAGCACTTTCAATCCTTTCAATTAGATTTGGACATCCAGGTTTTACATTAAATTCTTTACCAAGCTCAAAAAGTTTATCATATAAGGCCAGGCCAGATTTTGTGTTTTCTACATAAATTTCATAACCTCCTTGTTTTGACCAACCTGATCTAGCAATCAAATGTTTTGCTCCAGAAAATTCAAAATAATCAAATCCAAAAAATTTCATTTCTGTAATTTTTTTTCCAAATATTTTTTCCATAAGTTTAAAAGATTTTGGACCTTGTACTGCTAATATATCTACATTTGGTTCAAATATTTTAACATCAAATTTATTTCCAATTGCTAATCCCTTTGCAAATAAAATCACATCTGAATCTGCTATTGAAATCCACCAACGTTCTTCATCAAGTTTTAATATAACTGGATCATTTATTAAGCCTGCTTTGTCATCTATGATTGGACAATAATAACATCTTCCAACTTTAGATTTTGAAAGATCTCTACAAGTCATCAATTGAACTAATTTTGCAGAGTCTTTTCCAAAAATTTCAACCTGTCTTTCTCCTGCAACATCCCAAACTTGAACATGTTCCTTTAAATGATTATAAGAATCTTCTAGAGATCCAAATGCAGCTGGCAAAAGCATATGATTATAAACAGAATAAGCAGTTACACCCTGGTTTTCAATTCTTGAAGTATAAGGCGTGCTTCTAACTCTTCTTGATTTCGCAATAAAATAATTTTTCATTATTATTCAGTTAAAAATTCTTTTACAGATTTTCTCATTTCAAATGCTTTTTCAAAAATTATCATGTGTCCACAATTGTTAATTATTTTTTTTTCAGAATTTTTTATCATTGATACCATTTTATTTCCTACTTCTAGGGGAACCATTTTATCTAAATCACCAAATATACATAATGTTGGACAGTTAATTTTTTCTAAAGATTCTTTGCCGTCTTTGTAATTATTACAAGCGTTTAAGTCTACAGCCAAAACTTCTCTAATTTCTCGCGATGAATTAATTATTTTTTTTACAGGATTGCCTCCTATAAATGCTTTTGACCCTTCATAACCCCACTTCATCATAAGTAAAACTGCTTTTTCATCACCTGCTTCCGCATAATTAATAAGATCTTGATTAACTGGCATTTTATAGGAACCAGCAGCCAAAACTAAGCTACTAACTAAATCAGGATATCGAGATGCAAAATCAATGCCTACAAGAGATCCTTGAGAATGTCCTATAATAATTATTTTTTTAATACCAAGAACATTCATTAACGATTTTACCCAATTAGAAATTTGTTCTATAGATTCCAGTGATGGACCCTCTGAATTTCCATGTCCTGGAAGATCAACGGATAAAACATTAAATCCCTGTGAAGCATAAAATTGTTCGTGAAGCGACCAAACTATATGAGTTAGTCCACTTCCGTGCATCAATAATATTGATGATTTTTTTTTATCGAAGTCTATGCCGCCTGTAGAGACGAACACGTCTTTTTCATTAACTTTTAAATTCAGTTTAACTCCTTAGCCTTTTTTCTTAATTCAAATTTTTGAATTTTTCCTGTTGAAGTTTTAGGCAATGAAGAAAAAACTACTTTTTTAGGCAATTTAAATCCTGCTAAAGTTTCTCTACAGAATTTTATAATTTCTTCCTCGGTAGCTTTTTTTCCTTCTATAAGCTCGACAAATGCACATGGTGTTTCTCCCCATTTTTCATCCGGTTTAGCAACAACTGCAGCTAAAGAAACAGCTGGATGTTTTGCTATAGTATTTTCTATTTCAATTGATGAAATATTTTCTCCACCAGAAATTATAATATCTTTAGATCTGTCTTGAATTTTTATGTAGCCATTTGGATGTGTAACAGCCAAATCACCTGAGTGAAACCATCCTCCTTTCATTGCTTTCTCCGTTGCTTCTTTATCTTTATAATAACCTTTCATTACAATATTTCCTCTTATCATAATTTCACCCATAGTTTTTCCATCATGTGGAACGGGTTTCATTGTTTCTGGATCCATAACAACTGCAGCTTCAGTATTTGGATATATAACCCCTTGTCTTGCTTTAATCTCATTTTGCTTATCCTGATCTAAATTATCCCATTCATTATTCCAAGCACACTGCAACATATGTCCATAAGTTTCGGTCAATCCATAAACGTGCATTACTTCAAAACCTAAATTTTTCATTTTTTCAAATATTATGCTTGGAGGAGGAGCTCCAGCAGTTAGCACATAAATTTTTCTTTTTAATTTTTTTTGATGTTCTTTTGGTGCGTTAGCTAACATATTTAAAACTATTGGTGCACCACCAAAATGAGTAACATCATATTTATCAATTAATTCAAAAATTTTTTTAACATCAATGGCTCTTAAACAAATTACTCTTCCATGTAGCATAGAAAGTGTCCAAGGATAACACCAACCATTGCAATGAAACATTGGAACTGTATATAAAAAATTTAATTTATTCGGCATATCCCAGGCAACAGCACTTCCTGTAGCCATTAAATAAGACCCTCTATGATGATAAACTACCCCTTTTGGATTGCCTGTGGTTCCAGAAGTATAACCTAAAGAAATTGCTTGCCATTCATCTTTTGGCTTTTTCCACTTATAATTTTCATCACCTGTGTTTAAAAAACTTTCATACTCAAGATCGCCAATTTTTTTAAAGCTACTGGTATCAATATCTTTGTCATCAATATCAATTATTTTAATTTTATTTTTAACATTCTCTAAAGCTTTACCAATTACTTCATGAAATTGTCTATCTACAATTAAAACTTTTGCGTCGCTATGATTTAAAATATAACTAATTGTTTTTGGATCCAACCTTGTATTGATTGCATTAACTACAGCACCAACCATAGGGATAGAGTAATGTGCTTCAAAAATTTCTGGTGTATTAAATGCCATTATTGAAACTGTATCACCAACATTGACTCCTATTTTATCAAGTGCACTCGCAAATTTAACACATCTTTTATACACATCAGACCAAGTATATGATCTACTTTCATAAACTATAGCTTCGTAATTAGGATAAATATTTTTTGTTCTTTCTAAAAATGAAAGTGGAGACAACGGTACATAATTTGCTTCATTCTTATCGAGGTTTGTATCGTAATGACTCATATTAATTAAACTTAAAGTTCATTATATAATCACTTCCAGTTGTAGCAATTTTAAAGTGATTCTCTGATCTTGGCAAAACTCTTTTAAAATAAAATTTTGCAGTTTGTATTTTGTCTTCATAAAAATTTTTATTATTACCATAATCATTAAAACTTACCTCTAAAACTTTTATCCATGCATGTGCTATAGATACAAAGCCTAATGCTTTTAAATAATCATTACATGCTGCACTTGCATCATCTTTTGAGTTTTGAATTTTTTCTTTAATCCAGGCTGTAAAATTAGATAAAACTTCTATGTGATCACTCAATTCTTTTGCAAAAGGTTTGATTTTATCGTTTTCAGTATTGCAATCATTTTTAATCATATCTAAGTATTTGTTAATTACATCGCCGTTTTTATTGACTAACTTTCTAAATACCAAATCAGCAGCCTGAACAGAGTTTGTGCCTTCATAAATTGGAGTAATTCTGTTATCTCGATAAAGTTGTTCAATTCCTTGGTCTTTTGTGTAGCCATAACCACCATAAATTTGCATAGCTTCGCTTGTTATTTCCATACCCATATCAGTAAACATTGTTTTAACTACTGGTGTCATCAAAGAAACAAAGTCAGATGCTTCTTGTCTCACTTTTTCATCCTGATGATTAAGACTGACTTCTGTTTGTTGTGATAACCAAAAACAAAGTGCTCTTTCTCCTTCAATGATAGACTTCATGTTAAGTAGAGATTTTTTTATATCGGCATGCTCAATTATAAAATCTGCACCATTAGATGATTTGCTTTTATTTGCTTTTCCTTGTTTTCTCTCTTTTGCATAACTTAATGAATTTTGATAAGCAATTTCTGAAATTCCTAAACCTTGTATTCCAACAACAATTCTTTCTAAGTTCATCATGGTGAACATAGCATTAAGTCCTTTGTTTTTTGGTCCAATCATATAGCCAATTGCATCATCAAAATTTAATACACATGTGGCAGAACCTTTAATTCCCATTTTACTTTCTATAGACCCAGTAGAAATTCCATTTTTAGATCCAATAGACCCATCTTCATTTACAATAAATTTGGGTACTAAAAATAAACTTATACCCTTTGTTCCAGCTGGAGAATCTGCTGCTCTTGCTATTACCAAATGTATAATATTTTCTGTAAGATCATGATCTCCTGAAGTAATAAATATTTTTTGTCCACTTAACTTATAAGTTCCATCTGATTGTTCTACTGCTTTAGTTTTTAGTAATCCTAGATCTGTTCCACATACTGGTTCAGTTAAACACATAGTGCCACTCCATTTTCCTTGCACCATTTTGGGAAGAAATTTATTTTTAATGGAATCAGTTGCATGATGAGAAATACAATTATAGGCACCAATACTTAATTCACTATAAAGTTTAAATGAAAGACTTGCAGATGATAACATTTCATCAAAAAAAGAACTAACCGTTTTTGGCATTCCTTGACCACCGTATTTTGGATCACATGATAAAGATGTCCATCCATCTTCAATAAATTTAGTGTAAGCTTCTTTATAACCTGGTGGAGTTCTAACTGTTCCATTTTCCAAAGTAGTTGGATTTTCATCCCCTGATTTTGCTAGTGGCAATATAATATTTTGATTAATTTTTGCTGCTTCTTCTAAAATATCTTTTACTAATTCAGAATTAACTTCTTTATATTTCTCTATCTCATTATAATTTTTATTATTTCTTAACTTATTGAAAAGAAACATCATATCTTCAACTGGAGCTGTATAAATTGGCATTCAAATACTCTAGAATAAATGATTAATTATTTCAATTTTGAAATGATAGCATCGCCCATTTCGCTGGTTGATACTTCCTTCGTTCCTTTAGTTAGAATGTCTTTTGTTCTAAGCCCATCATCCAATACATTTTGAACAGCATTTTCTAAACCATCTGCTTCTTTATCTAAATCTAAAGAATATTTTAATGCCATGGCAAAACTTAAAATTGTAGCAATTGGATTTGCTACACCTTTACCAGCAATATCAGGAGCTGCTCCATGTATAGGTTCATACATAGCTCTCATTTCTCCATTTTTATTTTTTGAACCAAGAGAAGCTGATGGCAAAAGTCCCAATGAACCTGTTAGCATAGAGGCTTGATCTGATAACATGTCACCAAATAAATTATCAGTTACAATTACATCAAACTGTTTAGGATTTCTTAGTAACTGCATTGCACAATTATCTGCAAGCATATGATTTAATTCAACTTCCTTATACTCTTTATCATGTAATACTTGAACTTCTTCTTTCCATAGCTGACCTGCTTCCATTACATTTGACTTTTCACAAGATGTAACTTTATTTGATCTTTTTTTCGCTAAATCAAAGGCAACTTTGGCTACTCTAACTATTTCACTAGTAGTATAAGCGTGGGTATTAATACCTTTTCTTTCTCCATTATCTATTGGTTTAATTCCTCTAGGTTCACCAAAATAAATTCCACCCGTAAGCTCTCTTACAATCATAATATCTAAACCCGAAACTATTTCAGGTTTAAGGCTTGATGCACTTACCAACTGTTTAAAACAAATTGCAGGTCTTAAATTAGCAAATAATTTTAGTTCTTTTCTTAATTTTAATAATGCTCTTTCTGGTTTTTTTGAAAACTCAAGATTATCCCATTTAGGTCCACCCACTGCTCCAAGCATAACTACTTCGCTTTCTAAAGCTTTATAAAAAACTTCATCAGTAATAGGAGTGCCATGTTTATCGTAAGCCGCTCCGCCAGCTAAGTCTTCATCAATTTCAAAATCTAAAGATTTATTTTTATTAAACCATTGAATAATTTTTCTTACTTCCTTAATAACTTCAGGTCCAATTCCATCTCCTGGTAAAAGCAATATTTTTCTTTTTTTTACTTTAATCATTAAATATCCATGGTTTCTGATTTTTCAAACTCTTTTCAAAAGAAGAAATCCTTTCTTCTTTTTCTAAGGAAAGAGCAATATCGTCAAGACCTCCTAATAAACATTTTTTTTTAAAAGAATCAATTTTAAATTTTATCTCTTTATTTCCAAAAAAAATTTTTTCTTCATTTAAATCAATTGATATTTCTTGTTTTCTTTTCGAATATTCTGAAAGTTCTTTAATTTTTTCTTCTTCTAAAACTATTGGTAAAATTCCATTTTTAAAACAATTGTTATAGAATATATCTGCATAACTTGAACTTATAATGCATGTAATTCCAAAGTCTAATAATGCCCAAGGCGCATGCTCTCTTGATGATCCACATCCAAAATTTTTTCCAGTAATTAAAATATTTGATTTATTATATGGTTCCTGATTAAGAATAAAATCTTTAATTTCTTTTCCATTTTCATCATATCTAATTTCAAAAAATAAATTTTTTCCAAGTCCAGTTCTTTTAATTGTTTTCAAAAACTGTTTAGGAATTATCATATCAGTATCAATATTTACTATTGGCAGATATGCAGGAATACTTTTTAATGAATTAAATTTTTGCATATTAATTATTATACTTTCTTACATCATCAAAATTTCCAGCAATTGCAGCAACAGCCGCCATAGCAGGGCTCACAAGGTGTGTTCTTCCTCCTCTTCCTTGTCTTCCTTCAAAATTTCGATTTGATGTTGAAGCACATCTTTCTTCAGGTTTTAACTTATCTGCATTCATTGCTAAACACATAGAACATCCAGGTTCACGCCATTCAAATCCAGATTCTATAAAAATTTTGTCTAATCCTTCTTGTTCAGCTTGTTCTTTAACTAAACCAGAACCTGGAACTACAATTGCATGTATATGGGATGCTTTTTTTTTATTTTTAAGTATTTTTGCTACTTCTCTCAAGTCTTCAATTCTTCCATTTGTACAACTTCCTATAAATACTTTATCTATTTTTATATTTTTTATAAAAGTATCTGGTTTTAAACCCATATATTTTAATGATCTTTCAATAGAATTTTTTTTATCTAGGTCCTTTTCATTTTTGGGATTAGGAACTTTTCCATCAATTGTAACTACATCTTGTGGAGATGTGCCCCATGTCACCATAGGTTTAATTTCTTCAGCGTTTAAACTAACTTCTTTATCAAAATTTGCACCTGAATCAGTTTTTAAACTATTCCAATAATTAACAGCTTTATCCCAATTCACATTTTTCGGAGACATTGGCTTATTTTTTAAATAATCAAAAATTTTCTGATCTGGTTCAATTAATCCTGCTCTAGCACCACCTTCAATACTCATGTTACAAACTGTCATTCTTTGTTCAACAGACAATGATAAAATTAAACTTCCTGCATACTCAATAACATGACCTGTGCCACCTGCAGTTCCAATTTTGCCAATAATTTGTAAAATTACATCTTTTGAAGTTACTCCAGTAGGTAGTTTACCATTAACGTTAATTCTAAGATTTTTTGCTTTTTTCTGAATTAATGTTTGAGTTGCAAGGACATGTTCGACTTCGGAGGTTCCAATTCCAAATGCTAAAGCTCCAAATGCACCATGTGTTGCTGTATGGCTATCTCCACAAACAATAATTGTTCCGGGTTGGGTAAAACCTTGTTCAGGTCCTATAATATGCACTATTCCCTGTCTTTTATCATTCATTCCAAAAAGTTGAATTCCAAATTCTTTACAATTTTCAGCTAATGTATCTACTTGAATTTTTGAATCTTGATCAGATATACCTTTCGATCTATCTGTAGTTGGAACATTATGATCAGCCACTGCAAGTGTTAAATTTGGATGTCTTACTTTTCTTTTTGAATTTCTTATACCTTCAAATGCTTGTGGACTAGTAACTTCATGAATCAAATGTCTATCAACAAATAACAAAGCTGTTCCATCTTCTTGTTGATTAACAAGATGTTCTTTCCATATTTTATCGTAAAGTGTTAAAGGCATTAAGAAAAAAATTATTTTTTTTCTTCAGAACTTTCTTTTTTTGGTTCTGATTGAACATCTGTTTTATTCTTTGCTTGAACCTTTGTTTTAGTTTCAGTGTTCTCTTCTTTTTTAATTTCTGTTGCTAAATTTTCTTCAGATACTGTCTCTGGAACAGTTTCTAAATCAATTCCAATTTTTTTCTTAATTTTTTCTGTAATTCTTGCTGACTTTCCTGTTCTATCTCTCAAATAATACAATTTAGCTTTTCTAACTTTTCCTGATCTAATAACTTTAATTGAATTAATTATTGGACTATATAAAGCAAAAGTTCTTTCTACACCTTCACCAAACGAAATTTTTCTAACAGTAAACGATGAATTAATATCTCGATTCTTTTTTGCAACACAAACTCCCTCAAAATACTGAATTCTATCTCTTTTGCCTTCGGTAATCCTAACGCCTATTTTAATTATGTCTCCTGGAAAGAATTCTGGCAATTTTTTCTCAGCTGCTATTTTTTTTACATTTAATTGATTTATTTCTTCAATCGTTTTCATGTTAATGTTTATCAAGTTAATTCTTCTTATATTTTCGCCACAAATCTGGCCTTCGGTCGCGTGTTATAGCCTCAGATTGAGATAAACGCCAGTCTTTAATTTTGGCATGATCTCCAGATAATAGCACATCGGGAACCTCTTTTTCTTCCCATTTTTGAGGTTTTGTATATTGAGGACATTCTAATAGGTTTTTTTCAAACGTTTCTTCGGGTAATGAGTTAGAATTTCCAATTACACCTGGAATTAGTCTAACAATTGCATCAATTAATACAAAAGCTCCTATTTCACCTCCTGATAAAATATAATCTCCTATACTAACTTCTTCTATGTTTCGTGTTTCCAATAATCTTTGATCAACACCCTTAAAGTGACCACATATAATATTTATATTTTTATGCATTATTTGTTTAGCATAATTTTGATCAAATTTTTTTCCTTTAGGTGTCAAATAAATAATTGGTTCGTCTTTATTGGTAATATTTTTATCTAAAGAATTGGCTACTACATCTGCTCTTATTAACATGCTACTTCCACCTCCAAAAGGAGTATCATCTACAGTCTTATGTTTATCCGTAGCGTAGTCTCTAATATTAACTACCTCTAGTGACCATAATTTTTTTTCGCGTGCTTTTTTATAAAGTCCAATATCTAATGGACCTGGAAACATTTCAGGATATAAAGTAAATATTCTTGCTTTCCACATTTATTTTTTCTTAGGTTCTTCCTTTTTAGCTTCTGCTTTAGGTTCTTCCTTTTTAGCTTCTGCTTTAGGTTCTTCCTTTTTAGCTTCTGCTTTAGGTTCTTCCTTTTTAGCTTCTGCTTTAGGTACTTCCTTTTTAGCTTCTGCTTTAGGTTCTTCCTTTTTAGCTTCTGCTTTAGGTTCTTCCTTTTTCCTATCTTTCTTTGGAACAGCCTTATTTGGATTATTCCCACTTGCAGGCATTGGTATCAATTTATTCTCTCCAAGAATTCTAGCTACTCTAGTAGTTGGTTGCGCACCTTGTCCCAACCAATATTTAATTCGGTCTGATTCTAAGCCAACTCTTTCTTTTTTTTCCTTAGGCAATAGTGGATTGAAAAAACCTAATTTTTCTATAAATCTTCCATCTCTTGCAAAACGACTGTCTGCTACTACAATTTTATAAACGGGTCTCTTTTTTGTTCCACCCATTGATAGTCTTAATTTTAACATTTATTCTCCTTTTTTATTTAAGTTGATTTAAAAACTCTGGGGGTATTCCTTTGTCAGACATACCCTTAAGATTTCCTTTTGACATCTTCTTCATCATTTCAGACATCATTTTAAATTGCTTTAACAATTTATTGATAGTGGCTACATTTGTTCCAGAGCCATTAGCAATTCTTTTCTTTCGAGAACCATCAATAATCTTTGGATTTTCTCTTTCCTTTTTTGTCATAGATAATATTACAGCTTCATTTTGAGTTACAATTTTTTCATCTATCCCTGCCTGATCCATTTGAGATTTTATTTTTGAAACACCTGGCATAAAAGACATAACTCCTTCTATCCCTCCCATTTTTTTCATTTGTCTTAATTGTGTTAAATAATCCTGCATAGAAAAACTTCCTTTTTTTAAATTCTCTTCTGCTTTTTTTATATTTTCCTCACCTAAATCTTGAGCTGCTTTTTCTACTAAAGATACAATATCTCCCATTCCAAGAATTCTGTTTGCAATTCTATCTGGGTGAAAAACTTCAATATTATCTATTTTTTCTCCTATTCCTAAAAATTTAATTGGCACTTGAGATACAAATTTCATACTAACAGCTGCTCCACCTCTTGCATCACCATCTGCTCTAGTTAAAATAATACCTGTTAAATTAACAGTATTTTTAAATTCCTTTGCAACTTCGGCAGCTACTTGTCCAGTTAATGAATCTGCAACTAAAAAAGTTTCTACAGGATTAATTATGTTTTCAATTTGTTTTATTTCACTCATCATTTGCAAATCAATTTGAGTTCTTCCTGCGGTATCAAATAATATAATTTCAGCACCGTTAAGATTTGCTGCACTTACCGCTCTTCTACAAATATCTGTTGGCAATTGACCTTCAATTACTGGAAGTGTAAGAATATTATTCTGTTCACCCAATAATTTTAATTGTTCTTGTGCTGCTGGTCTATAAACATCAAGACTGACCATCATTATTTTCTTTTTTTTATTGATTTCTAAATATCTTGCTAATTTGGCTGTTGTTGTGGTTTTTCCTGATCCTTGTAAACCGACTAGCATCATTGGAACAGGAGGAACAGCGCTTAAATTTATCTCAGAATTTTTTTCACCTAGCAATTTTACAAGTTCGTCATATACAATTTTAACCACCATTTGTCCTGGCGAGGTTGAACGTACTATTTCTTGTCCTAATGCCTTTGGCTTTACATTATCTATAAACTCTTTTGCAACTGTCAAAGACACATCTGCTTCTAAAAGAGCCTGTCTTATATTTCTTAAACCGTCATCCACTTGTTTTTCATCAAGTGAAGGTAATTTTTTTAAAGAAGAAAAGATTTCTTCAAATTTATTCGTTAAATTTTCAAACATAATTATTACACCCAGCAGTAATCGCACTAGTGGGCGAACCCTCGCTGACTAGTGTCGATCTCTTTGTTTCCAAAGACACCGCAAATTTAACGTTTTTGCGGAAACGCGCTCAAACTATAATAGAGGTTCAAAAAGTCAATAAATAAGTTAAAGATCTATATATATGGATATCAAGGCTTTTAAAATGGACGGTTTAGGTAATGATTTTATCATCATCGACAGACGAGAAAATTCAATTAACTTGACGAAGGAAAAAATTATTGAATTAGGAAATAGATCTAATATTGGATTTGATCAAATAATCTTTATCGATAAAGAAAATGAAAATTCTTTTCCTATAAAAATTTTTAACTCTGATGGAGGTGAAGTAAGCGCATGTGGAAATGGTTCTAGATGTGTAGCTTATCTTTTAGGTAAAAATTTAAATACTAAAGAAATAAAATTAAAAACTAACAATAGAATACTAAACGCAAAAATAATTGGAAATTTACAAGTAGAACTTGAAATGGGAAAACCTTTATTTAGTTTTGAGGATATTCCGTTATCGAAAACAATAAATCCTGCTGATATAACTTTAGATATAAATAATAAAACATTTGCTGGTGGATTTTGTGTTAATATAGGGAATCCACACATTATTTTTTTCGTTAAAAATTGTTTTGAGTTTGATTTAAAGACAATAGGTCCTAAAATTGAAAACCACAATCTATTTCCCGAAAAAACAAATGTAACATTTGCTGAAGTTGTAAATGAAAATAATATAACAGTTAATGTTTGGGAAAGAGGAACTGGACTTACTAAAGCTTGCGGGACAGCAGCATGTGCATCAGCTATTGCGGCTTTTAAGAAGAATTTATCTAATAATAAAGTCAACATTAAATTTAGTGAAGGTGTCTTGAATATAGAAATAGATAAAAACGATAATATTTTTATGACTGGCCCAGTTTCAGAAATAAAAAAAATTAATTTAAAATTATAAAATGGGTATTTTTGAAAAATTTAAATTAGGTTTTAAAAAAAGTGCAACTACTTTTACGTCTGGTTTAAAAGATATTATTACTAAGAAAGAGATTGACGATAAAACTTTAAGTAGGGTTGAAGATTATTTAATTTATTCAGATGTTGGGGTGGAAGCTTCAGCAGATATTAAAGAAATTATTGCACAAGAAAAAATTGATCCAAAAAAAAATATTATGGAAGAAGTAAATATCATTTTAAAAAATTATATAATTTCTTTAATGAAACCCTTAGAAAATAAAAATTTTTTCAATAATAAAGAAAAATTAAATACAATTCTTATTTCTGGAGTTAATGGTGTTGGAAAAACAACTACTATTGGAAAAATGGGTAAAATTTTAAAATCTAATGGAAAAAAAGTTATGTTTTCTGCTTCCGATACATTTAGAGCTGCAGCAATTGAACAATTGGAAAACTGGGCAAATAAAATAGATGTGCCAATTGTTAAATCTGCACAAGGTTCTGATCCTGCTTCAGTCGCATATAAAGCTGTAGAGCAGGCAATTCAAAATAATTTTAATTATGTATTAATTGATACAGCTGGTCGATTACAAAATAAAAAAAATTTAATGGAGGAATATAGAAAAATTGCGAATGTAACCAAAAAAATAGATCAAAATGCACCCCACGAAGTTATTTTAATTTTAGACGCAACTTCTGGTCAAAATGTTATTAACCAAGTAGAAGAATTTAATAAAATTATTCCTATTACTGGGCTAATTATGACCAAACTAGATGGTACTGCAAAAGGAGGAATTTTGATTGCTTTAGCTAAAAAATATAAACTTCCAATTATTGCTGTTGGTTTAGGAGAAAAAGAAGACGACTTACAAATCTTCAGTGCAGAAAAATTTGCTGATGCTTTTATTCAAACTAATTGATTAAATTTTGAGATATTAATGGCTTATAATAATTGCATTTATAAGTATCATTCATTGTTAAATAACCACAATTTTTTGTAACTGATGAAATTATAAAATCTAATTTACCCTTAGTTGGATATTGGTATAATTGATTTGTTGATATATCAAATTTGAAATTTTGATTAATATTTTTAATTGCACTGACCATAATTAAAGTTTTATTATCCTTTAATAAATAATAAGCAAAGTCCTCTGGAAAAACCGGAAAATCATAGTTAGATAGATAAAATTTTACATGTTTTGGAAACCAGTCATAGGTTATTAATGGTTTGGTTTTTTTTGTTTTTTTATCATAAATGTATAAATCTTGTGGATAATCAGTAATATAATTAAAATCTTCACCTTTGGCTAAAACAGCTTTTTCTCTTGTTTTAAAAAAAAGAATAAAATCTTTGTTATGAGAGTCCATTTTTCCTATGTAAAAAATATTATCTACATTTCCTAAATTATTCTCAGCATTAGAACCTTGAACAAATGACAATACAAAAATAATTATGCTTAATAATTTAAACTTCATTTAAGATAAAAAATAAAATTTAATTATGTAGGTGTTTTGTTTAAATTGTGACTTAATTTAAGCTATCAATAAATTTTTTAAGTTCATTTAAAAGTTTTTCATTGTATTCCATCATATGATCGTCATATTCTGAAAAATAAGAATATTTGGGGTCGTTAGCTAAATTATATAATTCTTTTCCCATCCAAAATGGAACTAATGTATCAACTTCTCCGTGCATAATTAAAATTGGAGATTTTATGTTTTTAATCTTTTTGTCACTTTCATATTTATCTTTAAGTAAAAAACTTACTGGAAAAAAAGGATACTTGGTTTTACCAACGCTCACCATTGAAGTAAAAGGAGTTTCCAAAATTACACCTGCAAAATTTTTATTTTGAGCAATTTCTGTTGCAACTCCAGTGCCAAGAGATTCACCATAAATAATAATATTTTCTTCATCTATTCCTTTATTTTTTAACCATCTAATGGCACTTTTTGCATCTTCATAAAGACCCTTTTCTGTCGGTTTACCTTTATTTCCACTGAAACCTCTCCAAGCAATAATAAGAAAATTAACATTCATATTTTTTAAATGATTAATTTTGTATATTCTGTTTTCTAAAGTTCCAGCATTTCCATGTAAAAATAAAATTGTTTTGTAATTTTTAGAATCTTTAGCATAATACCACGATAAAAGTTCAATATCATCTTTAGTTTTGATTTTAACCTTTTCTATTGAAAAATTTAATTTCTCTCCAGAATAGTTATTTACCGAAGGATAATATAGCAAGTTTCTTTGAAAAAAATATAAAGTAAATGTAATCGCTAAATATACTGTTAAAATCAATAATAAAATATTTGTCAAAGACATTTTTTTATTCATTCGCTAAATTTTTATTTTTTAAAACAAAGTATAAATAAGAAAAAAAACAAATTAATAAATAAACAAAAAAAGATATTTGAAAACTTTGAATTTCTCCTTTCCCAAGAAATTTGGAGAAGTCAATTATTAAACCAATACCCCACTGCATTATAAAAGTGCCTACAAAAATAAGTAAATTAAATGATGTAAGTGATTTTCCAGCCAAACTAGTTGGAAAAGATAATGCCACAGCGGGTTGAGCAAGTGTCAATACAATTGAAGTAAGTAAGTAAATTGTAAAATGTATTGCGCCTGCACTTTCACCTGAAATAATTATAAAAAGTAAGGATAAATAACTTATTGGTAGTCCAAACTTCATTAATCGCATTGACTCAATACCAAGTTTTGTAATTTTAGGTAAAATGTAACCAAAAACAAAAAAAGCTACTAACATTGTTGCATTTATCCAAAAAAGTCCTGCTGCACTCTCCAAAGGAGAATAACCAGCAACTCTTACCATCCAAGGTCCAGCCCATAAAGTTTGTATTGCAACCATTCCGCCATAATTAAATAGACCAAGAGGAATTGTGCTTCTAAAAAATTTATTTTTCCAAACTACTGATAAAGATTCTGAACTCTTTTCATGATTAATATCTTCAGTTTTCCATGAAGGAATAAAAAGTAATGTTAAAATTATAATAAGAAATATTAAAATAGCTATTAAACCAAATATCCATCTCCATCCAATAAGTGGTAATAAAAGTTGTACAGGTAATGTTGAAAAAACAAAACCCATTGAAAGCACCATTAACATCCATGCATTGGCTCTTTGCTGATATTCATCTGCAAACCAAATTCTGTAACCAGTTAAAGGTCCCATTAAGCATGCGCTGACGCCAACTCCAATAAAAATTCTTGATATAAGCAAACCGGTAAAACTTTGAGCTAAAGCAAAAGCTCCTGTG
This sequence comes from uncultured Pelagibacteraceae bacterium, assembly GCA_902590125.1. Lineage (GTDB taxonomy): Bacteria > Pseudomonadota > Alphaproteobacteria > Pelagibacterales > Pelagibacteraceae > Pelagibacter. The sequence goes on from CACIVL010000002.1 coordinate 41,814, forward strand.
CCAATTATTGCAATTAATAAAAATGATGAAATAATTTTTTTAGGACCATGCCTATCAAGTAAATATCCTAGTGGTATTTGCATAGATGCAAATCCTAAAAAATAACCGCCTGCTAATAATCCTAAGTCTCCAGCAGTTAAATTAAATTCTGAAGTTAATAAAGGAGATAAAGTTGCTGTAATTGCTCTTAAAAGTGCAGATATAAAATAACCACAAGCAAAAACAAAAAAAATTAAAACCGCTTTTTTAATCGGTAGAATATTTTTTTCCATTTAATTATTTTAAAAATTTAAAGAAATATCACGATGTATGGAATTACATTTCGCAACAAATTTAGCTTGTTCTTTTGTTAAACGAGATTGAAGTCTTAAACCTATATTATTTTTTATAACTGAATTATATTTTTCAAGTTCTGGCATTAAGTTTACTGCTGCATCTCTTCTCCATTTTATCTCTTGATCAAACAAAATAAAAACTTCTGAGCTTGCATCTGAAATTTTGTTAACTTCTATTTCTTCACTATCAAGTGAAGAATATAAATCATCTAATCTATTTGCAAACTCTTCTGTTCCTGAAATCTCACCAAGTTTTTCGAACAGACTATCTATAATTAAAATTGAATTTTCATAATTATCATTGATAATTTTTGACTTTAAATTATTAATATCTGGAGAAAGTTCATTTAATTTTTCATGATCTTTTATGAACATAGCTATTTGATCTAAGTTATCATAGGCCTCATCAACATTTTTTTTATATCTTTTTGTTTGAGTATTTTTGGCTTTATGAATAATTTTAAATTCTTTATTTCTAGAAGCCCAGTTTTCGGGTATTTGTTTAGTTATTTCATCAATTTCTAATTTATAATCTTCTATTTTCAACTCAATTTTATTTTTTGCAGCTACTTTATCTTTATCTAAATTTCTAATTTCGGATTCTAATTTTGAAATTCTATTTTCTATTTTTCTAATTTTTTTCTCTTTCTTTCTTGAACTAAAGTGAAGATCTCTATAATCTTTGGCAAATAAATTATATTCTTCTTCCGTTTTTTGAAGTTTTTTAACTAAAGCAAAAGTTCCCAGTGCATTTTCAAAATGTTCCTCAAAAATATCTAGTTTATCATCAGGAAGGTTTGAAGGAACCAGTTGTTGAAAACCTGTAATTGCAGTTCTGATTTTTTGTTCTTCATTATTGTAAATGTCAAACTTATATTCTTGTAAACAAACTTGAAGTTTAGGATTCATCGGAGGCGGAGCTACATGAGAAGTTAAATACGTTCTTGCAGGTAGATAATTTACTAAACTTGGATAAAAACCTACAATTCCAAGTCCTATTAATTGCAATATTATAAAAGGAACAACACCTTTCCAAATATTTAAAGTCGTAACAAACTTCGGAGCAACACCTTTTAAATAAAACAGTGCAAATCCAAATGGAGGAGTTAGAAAAGAAGTTTGCAAATTAACACCGATCATTACACCCAGCCAGATTGCGCTTACATTGGCTCCAGTTTCAGCTAACAATATTGGTGCAATGATGGGAACAACAACAACTGCAATTTCTATAAAATCAAGGAAAAAACCCAATAAAAATATTACTGCCATAACAACAATAAACTGAGTCCAGAATCCTCCGGGTAAATCTTGCAAAAAATCTCTTACTAGTTCTTCACCTCCAAAAGCCCTAAAACCTGAAGTTAACATCGCTGCTCCCAGAAGAATTATAAATACCATCGATGTTGTTACACAAGTTTCTGTAACTACTTCTTTTAAAACATTATCAATTTTGTAAGATCTCCAAAAACTCCAAGCAATACCAATTATAAATATTATAGTAAAAAAACCTGTTACAAAAATTGCAGTTAGGTCTCTAGTTTCTAAAGCTTTAATGTTTAAGTTATAATTTTTTGAAAGTATGAAAATAGGAATTAAAGATATAACTGTTATTATCAATGGATAAAAAGCATCTTTTTTACCTTGATGAAGACGATAACCTGCCATTATAGTAGCTCCTATGGCTCCTATAGAACCAGCTTGATTTACAGTTGCTATTCCCATTAATATAGATCCAAGAACTGCAAAGATTAAAGCGAGTGGGGGAATTATTACCATAATAACTTTTATCCAAAATTTAAAATCAAATTGACCTATAAATGGAACAGGTGGAGCTGCCTTTGGATTTAGTCTTGCATATACAAATACATACAACATGTACAAACCAACTAATACTAATCCCGGTAGCAATGCTCCAAGAAACATATCTCCAGCACTTGTAGATCCCACTCTAAACTCACCGGGCATATTAAACTCTCCAGTAATTAATTTATAATCTGCTTGCCTAATTGTATTAGCAACATCAGAAGCGCTGGCTAATTGATCGGCTATAATAATTAGAACAATTGATGGAGGTATTATTTGACCAAGTGTTCCAGATGAACAGACAATTCCACTCGCAAGACTTCTGTCATATTTATTATTCAACATAGTAGGCAGCGAAATTAGACCCATTGCAATTACTGTTGCTCCAACTATACCTGTTGTTGCTGCAAGCAGTGCTCCAACAAAAATTACTGAAATTCCAAGTCCTCCAGGAATAGGGCCAAATAACTGTCCCATAGTAACTAAAAGATCTTCTGCAATTTTAGATTTTTGCAACATTATTCCCATAAAAATAAACAAAGGTATTGCAATTAAAGTATCAGTTTCTACATCCCAATAATTGCTCCTGAAATTTGTAATACCTGCTGTTAACCATTCTATTGGTCCATCAGTTGCAAAATAAGCACTCACATTTCCTTCAAAGAGATAACCAAAAAAAGCTGCAAGACCTATCGCAATAATAGCTGAACCTGGTAATGCAAAAGCAACCGGGAAACCTGATGCCAATGCTGCTATCATTATTAATACAAGCAAAGATAAAAATAAATGTTCCATAATTTAATTTTTCAAAAGTTTATGACTGCTACTCATAAAATAACTAGTAAATTGAATTAGCATACTTACTGCAAATACAGCTAGATATATTGCCATTAAATAAAGCAAATATAATCCATTGGAGCCTTGCTGTGTAATTTCAAAAGCAGTAACGGGACCATTAATAATACTCGCTTTACCACTCATTCCCAAAAATATAACAATGAGACAAAGCGGAATTCCTAATACCAACGACCCTATAGAGTTTGTCCAAGCTTTTTTTCGTTCAGTAAACCCAGTGTATAAAACATCAACTCTTACATGACCTTCGTGCATTAAAGCATATGCACTAGCGAAAAGATAAAGGGCTGAATACCAAAAACGAACTAAATCTCCTTGAAAAGCTTGTTCATACTCAAATATAAATCTGGATAAAACAATTGTAAATTCACTACCAACAACTAAAATTGCTAACCAAATAAAACCTACAGATCTTGTAAAATATCCAATGATAAATGAAATTAATATTAAAGGAAAATGAACATAAGTAATTCTAAAATTTGGAATAACTAATTTTACTCTCAAATATTCACCTAAGATTGGACCAGTTAATTTTTCAACAACCATAAATGAAACTATTGCATCTGCAATTCCAACGATCAAAACTGCCCAAAAAGAAGACCGAATAATATAAGCTGTAAATTTAGTAAGAATTTCTGCATCAGATTCTAAAGTTTGGTTAATAGATTTAAATACATAAAAAATTACTAATAATATTGAAATAAAATAAAAAAATAATTGTATAAAAGAAAAAATTAGTTCTGACCCTTCTAAAGATTTACTTATTTTTTTAAATCCAAATAAACCATATTGTGAAAATAACTGTTTAATTCCAGGCCAATCAAACCAAATTGTTAAAACATTATTGATTAAAAAAACAAGAGTAATAGCCAATATCGAATAACTAAATATCCTAATCAATGTTGGTAAATTATTTTTTCTAACCATAAAATAAAAAACTCTATTTAATAAAACTTCCTCAAAAAAAAGGGCCCTTAATAAAGGGCCCTTATATCAAATTTTAATATAACCTTTAAGTATTATTAAATACCTAAAGCTCTATTTCTTTGTTGAATATATGGTGAGTCAGACAAGTTAGTCCAAGCACCAATTTCTTTACGCGCTTTAACAAAAGCTTTATGCGTTCTAGCAGCAAGATCACTATGTTGCTGAACTTCATCATAAACCTCAGCAGCACCTTTAGCAAAAGCGTCATAAACTTTATCATTAAATTTCTCAAGTTTAACACCATGATCATTTACTAGACGAGATAATGCAGCACCATTTTTAGCATTATACTCAGCCATTGTAATTTCATCTGCCCAAGCACACGCAGTTTTAATTGTCATTTGATCTGATTTTGTTAAGCTTGTAAACCATGACTTGTTAACACCACATGCTAACATCGAACCAGGTTCATGCATACCAGGGTAGTAATAGTATTTAGCAGCCTCATGGAACTTCATAGCTTCATCATTCCAAGGACCTACCCATTCAGTTGCATCAATTGCTCCTGAAACAAGGTTTTCATAAATTTGTCCACCAGGAAGTGAAATTGGAGAACCTCCAAGTTTTCCAAGAACTTGTCCTCCTAATCCTGGCATACGCATTTTTAAACCTTTAAAGTCATTAGCTGATCTAATTTTTTTATTAAACCAACCACCCATTTGAACTCCTGTGTTACCAGCAATAAAACTTTGAGTTCCATAATCATCACATAGTTCATCCCAAAGCTCTTGTCCTCCACCGTGGTGAATCCAAGCGTTTATTTCAGAGTAAGTAAAACCAAATGGACATGCTGTAAAGTATCCAAAAGCTGGGTGTTTTTTAACCCAGTAATAGTCTGCAGCATGATACATTTGTGAGTTACCTGATGCAACTTCATCAAATGAGTCAAATGCTTTTACTCTTTCTCCAGATGCGTAATAAGTAACTTGTATACGTCCATCACTCATATCACTTAGTCTTTTTGCAAATCTTTGAGCACCTGTACCTAGGCCTGGAAAATCTCTTGGCCAAGTAGCTACCATTGCAGCTTCTACTCTTTCAGCAGCAACAGCCGGAGCGGCTAAAGACGATGCAGCTACGGCAGCAACACCAGTTGCAGCTGCAACTTTCATAAACTTACGTCTGGAAGGAGCTTTTCCTTTTAACATTTTAGTTGTTTTTGACATTTTTTGTCCCCTCTTTGTTAATTAACTTGAGTTATTAAAACATAAAAAATAAAGAGAGTCATTTGATATAGATCAAAAGTATTGGCCAATAACTCACTAGGAGTAGAATAATTTCAACCGAGAATTGAAGTTTAATTCATTTTTTTTTATTTCAAATAATTTTTTCCTAAAATTATCATCTACAGTAAAATAATGTCCATTTTCATCATGAATACTTGTTCCTGTTTTATGAAATTGGTTTATGTGATTAATAAATTTATCTAAATCAACTTCTATTTCTTTACCTTTATCATCTTTAATTAAAATTTTTTTCATAATTTATTTAAAATTTTTGGCTTTGGTCCTCCTGTATACCAATCTAATAATTCGATGGTATGAAGTATGGGAATATTTGTACCATTTCTAATTTGAGTGATGCAGCCAATATTTCCCGTAGAAATAATTTGAGGTTTCAAACTTTCAATATTTTTTACTTTATTTTTCAATAATTGTTTAGCAATTTTTGATTGTAAAATATTATATGTTCCAGCTGACCCACAACATATATGCCCTTCGGGAATTTCTAAAATTTCATTCTTAGTTTTTTGAAGCAAGTTCACTGGTTGTGAATGTATTTTTTGTCCATGCTGCATAGAACAAGCTGAATGATAAGCAATCCTAAGTTTTTTTTCTTTTTTTTTAAATTTAAGATTCAAATTTTCAGATAAATATTCAGATACATCTTTTGTTAATTCAGATATTTTTTTTGCTTTATTTTTCATTTTTTTATCGCCTCTAAATATAAAAGCATAATCTTTCATTGTTGTTCCACAGCCAGATGTATTTGATAAAATAGCATCTAAGTTACCTTTTAAATTTTCATCATACCAAATATTGATATTGTTTATAAAGTCTTGATGAGCTTCATCATTTTTTCCCAAATGATGATTTAAAGATCCACAACATCTTATTTTTTCTGGAACTACAACTTCAACACCATGTCTATTTAATATTCTAATTGTTGATTCATTTATTTGTGGAGATATTTCTTTTTGAACACATCCAGTTAATAAAGCAACTCGAGCAATTCTTTTTTTATTTTTAGTTTTATAAATTTCTTTTGTCTTAAAAGCTTTTTTTGGAAATGATGTTGGCATTAAATCCAACATATTTTTTATTTTTGAAGGAAATAAAAATTTAAAAGGTTTTCCTAATTTTGCTAGTAAAATTGATAATTTAAATAATTTTGAATCAGGAAGTGTTTTAGACAAAAAATTTCTAATTATTTTGTCAAAAAAAGGTCTTTCATAATTTTTTTCAATATATTTTCGACCATGATCAATTAAATGCATGTAGTTTACACCGGCTGGACAAGTAGTCATACAGCTATAACAAGATAAACAACGATCGATATGTTTAACAACATTAGATGTTGGTTTTCTTTCATTTTCAAGCATGTCTTGAATCAAATATATTCTGCCTCTTGGGCCATCTAATTCATCTCCCAAAATTTCATAAGTTGGACATGTAGCATTACACATTCCGCAATGAACACATTTTTTAATAATCTCTCCTGAAGATTTATTGTCTTTTATTTTAAGTTGTTCTTCAGTAAAATTTGTTTGCATTATATTTCTCTATACATTTTTCCTGGATTGAATAAATTTTTAGGATCAAAACTTTCTTTAATTTTTTTACTTAACAATAAGCGTGTATCGTTAATTGTGAAAAGATCTATATCAGAACTTAAATTTTCTGAATATTTTACAATAGTTAAATATCCACCTAATTTAAGAACTATGTTTTTAATCTCTTTAATTTTTCCATTTTCATTATCTATTACTTCTATCCAAAATAATGAACCACACCAATCAATATAATATTTAAAATTATCTTTTAGATATTTCATTAAGTCCAGACTTTTTGCAGGTGGAATAATCACTCTTAGTAGATTATTTTTTGTTCCAGAAAATAATTCAATATTGTTAACTTTTTCCCAAAATAGTTTAGATTGATAAAAATCAAGTATAGAAGTTTTCATTTTTTTTAATTCAAGTTCTTTAAAAATTTCTCTACTTCTTTCTTCAATAGATTTTTTTGACCCTTCAATTCTTAAAGCCAAAAAAGCTTCTTCACTTGTTAAATCGTTAAATTTTAAAATTTTTTCTCTATTTATTGTATAATTATTATTTTTTGGTTCGTTTGGTATATAAACTAAACCTGATATTTCATTACTTGAGCTAAGCAATTGATCAAAAAGATTAGTAATAATTTTATTATCTTCGGAATATATGACTATGGTATTTATTGAATCTTTTGCAGGCAATACTTTAAAAGTAATTTCTGTAAGAACGGTTAAGGTACCAAAAGATCCAGTAACCAATTTTGAAAGATCATATCCAGTAACATTTTTTACAACTGTTCCTCCAGACTTAATTATATCTCCTTTTCCATTTATGCCCCTAAATCCAAGAACATGATCTCTTATGCTTCCAACTTTAAACCTTCTAGAACCTGAAAAATTACATGATAATTGTCCAGCAGCTGTACCTTTGTTAGATTTAAAATCATTTATGTATCCAAAATCTATAGGTTCAAAAGCTAACTGTTGATTATTTTTTTCTAAAGTTTCTTCAATCAAGCTTATGGGTGTGCAAGCTTTTACTTTAATATAAAGTTCGTCTGGAAGATATTCTACAATTCCAGATAAACTTGAAAGGTCTAATACTTTTGTGCACAGCAACTTATTGCCAATAAAATTTTTTGAATTTGTTCCTATTATTTTTATTGGTAAATTTTTATTATAAATTTCTTTTATAATATTTGAAGCTTCTCTTTCGTTTGATGGCTTATAAATACTATTAGAATCTTGGAATGTCTGAAAATTTTTCTTCTCCACTATGGACATGAACCCTTCCTTCCTCTGCACATTTTCTTAATATTGGATAAACTTTACCAGGATTTAATAAATTTTTGTTGTCTAGAGATTTTTTAATATTTAGTTGTTGCTGAATATCATTATCATTAAACATTTCACACATAAGTTCTCTTTTCTCAACTCCTACACCATGTTCACCAGTTAAAGCTCCGCCAAATCTTACACACATTTTTAATATTTCAGCACCAAACTCTTCTGTTTTTTTTAATTCTTCTTCCTTGTTTCCATCAAACATAATTAGGGGATGTAAATTTCCATCGCCAGCATGAAAACAATTGGCTACTGGTAAATTATATTTTTTTGATAAATTATTTATTTCTTTCAAAGCTTCTGCTAATTTTCCTCTTGGTATTGAACCATCCATACAGTAATAGTCTGGAGCCATAGCTCCACAAGCTGGAAAAGCAGCTTTTCGTCCAATCCAAAAAGATAATCTTTCTTTTTCATTTTTGCTTATTTTTATATTTAAAGAGTTATTTTTTTTACTAATTTCACTTACTTTATTTATTAATTCATCAACTTCTGAGACAGTTCCATCTAATTCAACTATTAGCAAGAGTTCAGCATTTCTTGGATAGCCTGCTTTGCTAAAATTGTCAGTAGCTATAATTAAAGCTTTGTCCATTATCTCCATGCCAGCAGGAACAATGCCATTAGCAATTATTTCTGAAACACATTTTCCTCCATCTTCATGACTTGGAAAACCAATTAATGCAGCCCTTACTGTTTGTGGTTTTTTTAATATTTTTACAGTAACTTCAGTAATAACACCTAATAATCCTTCTGAGCCACAAATTAAACCAAGCATATCATATCCCTCTTGGTCCAAAGTTTTTCCTCCAAGTCTACATATTGTTCCATCCATTAAAACAATTTCAACTCCAAGAATATTATTTGTTGTTGTTCCATATTTTAAAGAATGTACGCCTCCTGAATTTTCAGCTACATTTCCTCCAATTGAACAAGCTAGTTGACTGGATGGATCTGGAGCATAATAAAATCCCTTATGTTGTACTGCATGAGTAATGGATAAATTTGTTACACCTGGTTGAGCAACTACACATTTATTTCCAAAATCTATCTCCAAAATTTTATTAAATTTTGTAAGGCTTAAAAGTATTGCATCTTGCAAAGGTAATGAACCTCCTGACAATCCTGTTCCTGCACCTCTTGGGATAACTTTAATATTTTCTTCATAACAAAATTTTAATATATTGCTTATTTCTTGAGTTTTTTCAGGCAAAACTACACATAAAGGTTTTTGTTTGTAAGCTGTTAATGCATCTGTTTCATAAGGTTTTATTTCGGCTTCATAACTTAGTATATTTTCTGGAGAAGTTAATTTTTTTAATTTTTTAAAAATATATTCTTTTTTATTAATAGTTGATTGATCTATTTTTGGTAGCGCTATATTACTCATTAGGCTTTCTAGCCTAACATTTTTCTTATCTTTTCTAAAGCTTTAGAAATATCACTTTGTGACGCTGCAAAACTAAATCTAACATAATCAACTGCTTTTTTACCAAAAGCTGTACCTGGAACAATTGCAACACCAGCTTCATGAAGACATTTTTTTGCAAACTCTTGTCCATTCATTCCAGTTCCAATAACTTTTGGGAAAGCATAAAATCCTCCGCCTGGCAAACTGCATTCAATTCCATTAATACTATTTAATGCCTCAAAAATTATTTTTCTTCTTTTCATGAATTTTTCCATCATCATAGTTATGAAGTCATCTGATCCATCTAATGCTGCAATTCCTCCGAATTGAACAGCAGCATTTACACAAGAATGATTATTCACGCAAAACTTTATTACATGTTCTACTAGATTTTCTGGCCATACTCCCCATCCTAAACGCCATCCAGTCATTGAATAAGCTTTACTCCAACCATCAAGCACAATTAACCTATTATATAACTCTGGATAATCAAAAAAAGTTGGCATTTTTTTATTATCAAAAATTTGTCTGCTATAAATTTCATCACTTAAAATTGCAACATTTGGAAAATTTTTTAAACCTTCAACAAGTTGATCAATTTTACTTTTTTCAGTAAATCCACCTGTTGGATTATTTGGGTTATTTAAAATTATTAATCGAGTTTTATCAGTAATTAACGACAATATTTTTTGAGGATCCATTGAAAAATCATTGTTTTCAAGAATATTTATTGGAACTGCTTTTGCGCCAGTATAATTTATCATGGACTCATAAATTGGAAATCCTGGATCCGGATATATTATTTCGGTTCCTGGTTCACCAAACAGCGTTATTGCATAATACATTGTAGGTTTGCCTCCGGGCATAATAATTACTCTATTAGGGTCAATTTCTGCATTATAAAGACTTTTTATTTTTCTCGTGACTGCTTTTCTGCATTCAATTGTTCCATTTGGCAAAACATAACCATGATGACCATCATCTAATGCTTTTTTTGCAGCATCAATTATGTGCTTTGGTGTTTTAAAATCAGGTTGTCCTAAGCTTAAATGAATTATTTCCTTTCCTTCGCTTTCAAGTTTTTTTGCTTCTGCTAATATTTTAAATGCAGATTCGGTGCCTAATCTTTCAAGGTTCTTTGCTAATTTCATTTTAACTTATTTTATTTTCTAAATACTACTTTAGATCTATTTAGTTCGCTAATTGATTTACAGCCCATTAACGTCATATCGCGATAAATTTCTTCTTTCATTTTTTTTAATATTGCTTCAACACCTTTTTGTCCACCGGCTCCTAAGGCAAACAAATATCCTTTGCCAAAGCTACATGCCTTTGCACCTAGAGATAATGCTTTTAAAACATGAGTTCCTCTTCTAACTCCTCCATCCAGAATCACTTCTATTTTATCTCCAACTGCATCTACAATTTCAGCAAGTTGATCAAAAGGCGCTCTTGAGCCATCTAGTTGTCTTCCTCCGTGGTTGGAAATTATTATTGCTGTACATCCAATATCAATAGCTTTCTTGGCATCTTCAACCGACATAACTCCCTTTAACGCAAAAGGTCCATTCCATTTTTTTACACAGTACTCAGCATCTTTCCAGTTCATACAAGGATCAAATTGTTCATTAATATAATCTATAACTGATTTATCAATGCTACTTCCTTTTTCAGTCATGTGAATAATATTTGCTAGCTTGAATTTTTCATGAATTAAATTGTTTACTGTCCAACCAGGATGCATTGCAAAGCTTAGCAAGCTTCCTAATGTTAATTTTGGTGGAGTTGTAAATCCTGTTCTTCTATCTCTTTCTCTATTTCCTGCTACCACTGTATCAACAGTTAAACACATGCTGTTAAAGCCTGCTTTTTTACATCTTTCAATTAAATTATCTGTAAGTCCTCTATCTCTATGAATATAAAGTTGAAATAATTTTGGGCCCTTGGTTAGTTCTCCAATTTCTTCCATACTAACAGTTGCCATAGTTGATGTACCAAAAATTGTACCCATTTTTTCTGCAGCTTTTGCTGTAGCTCTCTCTCCATGATGATGGTAAAGCCGATGCATTGCTGTTGCAGAAAGAAAAAGTGGAAAATCAATTTTTTGACCTAAAACCGTTGTGGACAAGTCTATATTGCCTACATCTGCTAATACATTTGGAATCAAATCACAGTCATTAAATGCTTCTGTATTTCTTTTTAATGTTACTTCATCATCAGAACCACCATCAATATAATGAAAAATTGGAGATGGTAATTTTTTTTTTGCTAATTTTCGAAAGTCATCAAAATTATGACAATCTTTCAGGTTCATGATTTAAAATTAAAAATTTTTAAGAAAATTAAACATATAACTATTAGCGCCTGGGTTTTTTTCACCCAAACTTGCATTAGATATATGATTATAAGAAAAACCAAACTCACTATTATTTAATAAATCTAAAGATAATTGAATTTCACTTTTAAATTCTACTATATGTCCTAAATCCTTACCATCGCCCTCATGATAAAGACCTGGGGTAAAACTTGGAGTTAAATTAATATTTCCAAGTTTGTATTCTGCTTGAACACCCGTATAAAAGTAAGTTGCGTTATCCGCAGTAATTAAAGCTCCAGTTACTGGGGAAAGTGTCCCTAAAAAACTATCTCGAAACAGACTTTCATTTTGGTGTTGAAGTCCAAATATTGCAGATCTTTTTCCATCATCACTAAAATCAAACATTCCTGAATAAAAATTGAATTTATGTTCCTTAATAGGTACTTCTTTTTCTTCACTATGGACTGGAATAAAAAATAAAGAAATAACTACAATAAAAAAAAT
>CACIVL010000003.1 GCA_902590125.1 uncultured Pelagibacteraceae bacterium
TAATAAAAAGCACTCCCAAAAAAAATGAATTAGTTAAAAATGCAATAAAATTTTTGGTAGAGCAATTCATTATTAATGGAACAATTGAAAAAAAAGATATAATTTCATCGGTGAACAAATTTATGATTGATGAAAAAATAAACAATTTTGGAAAAAATATTGAATATATTATTAAAACTCCAAAAAAGTCTGTGATTCCGAGATCAGAAAAACAGAAGAAATATGTAAGAGCACTTAAACAAAGTGAAATAATAATATCTACAGGTCCAGCAGGTACAGGAAAAACTTTTTTAGCTGTTGCTGTTGCTTTAACTATGTTGCTTGATAAAAAAATTGAAAGAATAATATTATCTCGACCAGCTGTTGAAGCAGGAGAAAGATTAGGATTTTTACCAGGCGATATGCGTGAAAAAGTAGATCCATATCTTAGACCATTATATGATTCTCTTTATGATCTTTTAGATTTTGAAAAAATACAAAAAAGAATTGAGATAGGAGATATTGAAATAGCGCCTCTTGCTTTTATGAGAGGAAGAACACTAAAAAACTCTTTTGCTATTCTAGATGAAGCTCAAAATGCAACGGATACTCAAATAAAAATGTTTTTAACTAGAATTGGAGAAAATTCAAAAATTGTTGTTAATGGAGATCCTTCCCAAATTGATTTACCAAACAAATCTTCATCAGGACTTAATCGATCAAAGAAACTATTAGGTCATATGAAAGAAATTTCGGTTATTGATTTTGATCATACTGATGTAGTCAGACATCCTTTGGTATCAAAGATAGTTAAGGCTTATTCAGATCAAAGTAATGATTAAAGCCAATATAGTTTTAGATACCCCTATCTGGAAAAAAAGAATAAAAAGACCAAATATTTACATCAAAAAAAGATTAAATTTACTTTCTAAATTGAGTCCTTTTAGAAATAAAATACATGAATTTACTATTCTTCTTACAAATAATAAAAAAATGAAAAATTTAAATAATCAGTTTAGAAAAAAAAATAAGGCAACAGATGTTCTTTCATTTCCATTTAATCATAAATTTACTAAAAATTCCTATTTAGGTGATATAGCCATAAGTTATGAAATTGTTAATAAGAGATCAAATAAGTCAAATTTTTTTTTAGAATTTGATAAAATGTGGATACACGGATATTTGCATATACTTGGATATGATCATGATAAGTTAAGAAATTTTAAAAAAATGAATAAAAAAGAAAATTTAATATTAAATTATTTTTACAAAAAAAATTGAAATCAATATTAATTCATAAACTTTTAATTTATATAATACCTTTTTTTTTAGGTGTAATTACATCATTTAGTTTACCACCTTATAACTTTTTAATAATAAATTTTATAACATTTCCATTATTATTATTTTTTTTTATTTGTAATTTTGAGAAATCAAAATGGATTTCTTTCAAAATAGGATGGTTATTTGGTTTTGGTTATTTTCTTTCAAATCTTTATTGGATAACTCATGCTCTTACATTTGAGGAGATTTTTAAACCTTTAATTCCTTTTGCATTAATTCTTATTCCTTTATTTTTAGGAATTTTTTATGGATTTATCACGCTAATTTGTTCATTTTTTAATTTAAAAAAAAATTTTTCAACAGTTTTAATTTTTGCAATAATTTTTTCTATAATTGAATATATTAGAGGTTTTGTTTTAGGAGGTTTTCCTTGGAATATAATTGTTTATAGTTGGACCAATTATTTAAATTATATACAAATACTTTCATTAATTGGAACTTATTCCTTAAATTTGATATCAATAACTATATTTTTATTACCTTTTTTAATTTTCTTTAAAAAAGAAATAAAATTTAAAATATTTGTATTTTTACTTTTTGTATTAATTTGTAATGGTTTTTATGGACATATAAAAATAAAAAAAGATGAAAAATTATATACAGAACTTAAAGATTTTAAAATAAAGATAGTTTCTCCAAAAATATCTATTAATAGATTTTTTCAGCCTGACAATGAAGATATTATAATTAAAGAATTGATTGAATTAAGCAATCCTAATGGTTTGATTAATACAATATTTATTTTTCCTGAGGGAGCTTTAGCAGGTGTTAATTTTAATAAATTAAAAAGTTTTAAAGATATATTTTTAAAAGAATATTCAGAAAAACATAAAATTATAATGGGAATAAATACTGAAAAAAAAATAGAAAATTCTTCTAAAATATATAATTCGATGGTTGTTTTAGATAATAAATTGAATTTAATAAACGAATATAACAAAATTAAGTTAGTTCCTTTTGGTGAATTCTTACCTTTTGAGAATTTTTTTAAGAAATTTGGTTTAAAAAAAATTGGTTATGGTTATCAATCATTCAGTGGTGGCAATGAAAGAAAATCCATACCTTTTGGATTTAATAATTTAAATTTTATTCCATTAATTTGTTATGAAATAATTTATTCTGGCAAAGTTAGTTTGTTACCAGATGATGTTAGTTTTATTATTAATATTTCCGAAGATGGTTGGTTTGGAGAATCTATAGGTCCACATCAACATTTTTCACATACTATTTTTAGAGCTATAGAAGAAGGGAAAAATATAATTAGATCAGCAAACAATGGTATTTCTGCTTATATTGATAGTAACGGGATTATAATTTCTAAGCTTGAGTCAACTAAAAGGGGAGTAATTGAAATAAATAATTATAAAAAATTTAATGAGACTCTTTTTTCAAAATTTGGTAACAAGATATTTTTTTATATACTATTATTTTATGTTATTACAATTTTTTTAGTCAAAAGATGGGAGAATAAATGAAGAAAGACTATCTATTTACAAGTGAATCAGTTTCAGAGGGGCATCCAGATAAAGTTTGTGATAGAATTTCAGATATGGTTGTTGATACTTATTTAAGTTCAGAACCACAGTCAAGAGTGGCCTGTGAGACTTTAACAACTACAAATAAAGTTGTTTTGGCAGGTGAGACTCGAGGCCCAAATATTAATAAAGATGATTTAATTTTAAAGGTAAGAGAATGTATTAAAGATATTGGTTACGATCAAAAAGGTTTTACTTGGAAAGAAGCAACTAAAATAGAAAGCCATCTTCATTCGCAATCTGCAGACATTGCTATGGGAGTAGATTCATCTGGAAATAAAGATGAAGGAGCAGGAGATCAAGGTATAATGTTTGGTTATGCGTGTAATGAAACAGACGTTTTAATGCCAGCACCAATTCATTATTCACATAAAATTTTAAGACTTATGGCAGAAGACAGAAAGTCGGGAAAACTAAAAAATATTGAACCAGATTCTAAAAGCCAAATTACAATCGAATATAAAGATGGAAAACCTGCATCAGTTAAATCAGTTGTTATTTCAACACAACATTCAGCTGATATAAATCAATCTCAAGTAAGAGAATTAGTTAAACCTTATATTGAAAAATCAATTCCAAAAAACTTAATTAATGGATTAGATGATACAGAGATTTATGTTAATCCAACTGGTAATTTTGTAATAGGAGGGCCAGACGGGGATAGCGGATTAACAGGAAGAAAAATTATTGTTGATACTTATGGAGGTGCAGCACCTCATGGCGGTGGAGCTTTTTCTGGAAAAGATCCAACAAAAGTTGATAGATCAGCGGCCTATGCCGCAAGGTATCTTGCAAAAAATGTTGTAGCTTCAAAAATTGCAGATAAATGTTTAATTCAGCTCGCGTATGCTATTGGTGTATCTAAACCTCTTTCCATTTATGTTGATCTTTTTGATAATGATGAAGAAAAAAATAAACATGTAGAAAAATTGATTAGTGAAAATTTTGATTTAAGCCCAAGAGGCATAAGAGAAATGTTAGGTTTAAATAAGCCAATATATCAAAAAACAGCAGCTTATGGACATTTTGGAAGAAGTTCAGAATCAGATGGATCTTTTTCTTGGGAAAATACTGATAAAAAGGGTGTTTTTAGTAAGTAATGAGTTGAAAAATAAAAAAAAATAAATATATTCACCATACATTGTTGAAATTTCAAAATGGGCCTAGGCCCATTTTTTTTTGGAGGCAACAAAAATATGTTAAATAAAAGAGCAGATAAATTAGAACTATTAAGAATAGCTGAAGCTGTAGCTTTAGAAAAATCTATAGATAAAGAATTAATCATAAATTCAATGGAAACAGGGATAGCAAAAGCTGCAAAATCAAAATTTGGTCAAGATAATGAAATTAAAGTTTTAATTAATAGAGACAGTGGAGATATTGGAATTTTTAGAAAATTAATAATTGTTGAAAAACCAGAAAATATAAATACGGAAATAAGTCTTCAAAATGCAATCACTTTAAATGAAGAAAATAAAACCAAAAAAGTTGGTGATGAAGTTTTACAATCATTGCCTTCCTTTGATTTTGGAAGAATTGCCGCACAAACAGCGAAACAAGTAATTAATTCTAGTGTCAGAGAAGCTGAAAGAGAAAGACAATATAATGACTTTATAGATAAAAAAGAAACAATTCTTAGTGGTATTGTAAAACGTTTAGAATTTGGAAATGTTATTGTTGATCTCGGAAAAGCTGAAGCCATAATTCAAAAAAATGAGATGATACCAAGAGAAAATATAAAAGCTGGAGATCGAATTAAAGCTTATTGTTATGATGTTCGAAGAGAATCTAGAGGTCAACAAATATTTTTATCTAGAGCTCATCCTAAATTTATGGAAAAATTATTTATTCAAGAAGTTCCTGAAATTTATGATGGATTAATTGAAATTAAATCATCAGCACGAGACCCTGGAAGCAGAGCAAAAATTTGTGTTAAAGCAATAGATACATCTTTAGACCCTGTCGGTGCATGTGTTGGTATGAGAGGCTCAAGAGTTCAAGCAGTAGTTAATGAATTGCAAGGAGAAAAAATTGATATTGTTAATTGGTCAGAAGATCCAGCCATTGTAGTTTCAAATGCATTATCTCCCGCAGAAGTACAAAGAGTGAATGTTGATATTGATTCAAAAAAATTAGATGTAATTTTAACTGAAGAAAATTTAAGTAAAGCAATTGGTAGAAGAGGTCAAAATGTAAGGTTAGCAACTAAATTAATGAATTATGAAATTAACATAATGACTGATCAAGAGGATTCTGAAAGAAGACAAGTAGAATTCAAAGAAAAGACAGAAAATTTCGTAAAAAATTTAGAATTAGATGAAACATTAGGTCAGTTACTTGTCGCTGAAGGTTTTTCTTCAATAGATGATATTAAAGATAGCTTACCAGAAGCTTTAACAAAAATTGAAGGAATTGAAGAAGAAACAGCAAAAGCATTAATTGAAAGAGCAAATGAATTTTACCAAAAAGACCAAGAAGAAATTTCAAAAAGAATTAAAGATTTAGGATTAGAAAATGAGTTAATAAATCATGAAGGATTAACGCCAGGTATGCTAGTTACACTCGGTGAACAAAAAATTTTAAAATTATCAGACTTTGCAGATCTTGCGTCTGATGAATTAACTGGAAGTTATGATATAGTTAAAGGTGAAAGAATTAAAATTAAAGGATATTTAGAAGAATTTGCTTTGTCAAAAAATGAAGCAGATGAATTAATTATGTCAGCAAGAAATAAAGTTTATAAAGATTGAGTAATGAAATATGGCAAACAAAAAAACAAAACTAACACTTTCTGGAATTGCCAAGAAATCTATACAAAATATTGAGTTAGCTAAAACTCAGAGCAAAAATACTGTAGTTATTGGAAAAAAAACTAACAAGTTTGTTGGCAAAAGCTCATTTAATAGATCTACTGACCAAAGTAATAAATCACAAAAAAAATCTTTTTTATCACCAAGGCCAACTGGATTTGCTAAGCCTCCAATCCCTGGTATTAATAATTTTGAAAAACGTAAACTTGCTGAGCAGAGAGCCACTAGAAGAGTTAAAGGTGAATTATCACCTAAAGATCAAAAGTTAAAAATAGGATCAAAAAAAAGAGAACTAAAACTTACAGTTTCTAGAGCTTTAAATGATGAAGTTGAAACACGATCAAGGAGTTTAGCTTCTCTAAAGAGAGCAAAACAAAAAGAAAATAGAGGTCTTAAAAAAGAAGAAAATCAGGAAAGTTTTAAACCAGTAAAAAGAGATGTAAATATTCCTGAGTCAATAACTGTTAGAGATTTAGCAAATAGAATGGCAGAACAATCTAGCAGCTTGATTAAACATTTGCTTGGAATGGGTGTTACGGTAACAATTAACCAGAGTCTTGCAGCTGACACGGCTGAATATTTGGTTAAAGAGTTTGGACATAATCCAATAAAAGAAACTAAAGCAGAAGAAATTATACAAAAAATTAAAGAATCTAGATCTGAAAATTTAAAAAATAGACCTCCAATTGTTACAGTAATGGGACATGTAGATCATGGTAAAACGTCAGTATTGGATGTTTTAAGAAGTGCAAATGTTGTGTCAGGTGAATTTGGCGGAATTACTCAACACATAGGTGCTTATCAAATTGAACATAAATCAAATAAATTAACATTTATCGATACTCCAGGTCATGCTGCTTTTACAGAAATGAGAGCACGAGGATCAAAATTAACAGATGTTGTTGTATTGGTAGTTGCAGCAGATGATGGCGTTAAACCACAAACAATTGAATCTATAAAACATGCTAAAGCAGCAAAAGTACCAATAGTTGTAGCTATTAATAAATGTGATTTACCAGAAGCAGACCCACAAAAAGTTAAGAATCAATTATTGGAACATGAATTAATTGCTGAAGAATTATCTGGTGATACTTTAATGGTTGAGATATCTACTAAAACAAAAAAAAATTTAGATAAACTTATTGAATCTATAGTTTTGCAAGCTGAAATTTTAGATTTAAAAACTAATTTTGAGTCAAAAGCAACAGGTGTAGTTTTAGAATCAAAAATTGATACAGGAAGAGGTCCAGTTGCAACAGTTATTATTACTTCAGGAACATTAAAAAAAGGCGATTATTTTGTAAGTGGTTTAAAATGGGGAAAAGCTAGAGCGCTTATAAATGATTTAGGAAAAAATACTAATGAAGCTTTGCCAGCATCACCAGTTGAAATACTTGGAATTAATGGAGCAGCTAAAGCTGGAGACGATTTTTTAGTTTTGGATAGTGAAAAAGAAGCTAAATCTTTGACTGAAGCAAGAATTCAAGAAAGTCAGGATGGAAAAAATCCTTTGACATTCGCAACTCAAGAGTCAGCTTTTAAAGATAAAGTTTCAGAAGAACTCAATATAATTGTAAAGTCCGATGTCCATGGATCATCGGAAGCTATAAAAGGAGCAATCTCACAAATAAAACATGAAGAAGTTAAATCAAATATTATATTGTCTGATATTGGAATGGTTACTGAAACAGATGTTACTTTAGCTAAAGCATCTAATGCTGTTTTAATTGCATTTAACGTTAAACCAACAAAAGAAGCGAAACAATTAGCTGAAAAAGAAAAGATTGCAATTTCTTCATACAATATAATTTATGAAGTTTTAGATTTTATAAAAAAAAGAATGTCTGGATTACTGTCACCAGATGTAAGTGAGCAAATAGTAGGATCAGCTGAAATATTACAGATATTTAAAGTTTCGAAAGCCGGAAAAGTTGCAGGATCTAGGGTCACTAATGGTGAGGTTTTAAGTACATCTAGTGTACGATTGATAAGAGATGGTGCAATTATTTATACAGGTAAAATAGCGTCTATTTTCAGGGAAAAAAATCAAGTTAAGCAGGTAACTGAGGGACAAGAATGTGGAATAACATTAAAGGATTTTAATGATTATCAAAAAAAGGACATAATAGAGGCATTTAACTCAACCATAACAGCGAGAATGATATAATGAGAAATAAGCTAGGAAAGCCCATAACTCAAAGACAACTTCGTGTTGGAGAGATGATAAAACAATCATTAGGAATGATTTTTGTTAAAAATGAAGCTAAGGTGCCTAATTTAGAAACAAATGATATTACAGTAACTGAAGTAAAAATGAGTCAAGATCTTAAAATTGCAAAAGCTTATGTTCTTCCTTTAGGTGGGAAAGATGCTGACGAAAAAATTAAAATATTAAAAGATTATTCATTTTTAGTTAGAAAAACTTTATCTAAGAAAATTTTTATGAAATTTTTACCAAAAATAATTTTTACTAAAGATGATTCATTTGAATATGCAGAAAAAATTGAAAACTTAATAAAACAAACTAATAAATAGGAAAATATATAAAATGATAAAAAAAGCAAAAGAATTAGCAATGCATGAAAAAGATACTGGCTCTTCAGAAATTCAAGTAGCATTGCTTACTGAAAAGATTGAAAATCTTTCAAAACATATTAAACAATTCAAAAAGGATAAGCATTCATCAGTTGGATTGTTAAAAGCAGTAAATAGAAGAAAAAAATTGTTGGATTATTTAAAAAAAAATAAAATAGATTCATACAAAAATGTATTAACTAAATTAAATTTAAGAAAGTAAATGTTTAAAATATCAAAACAAGAAATAGAAGTTGACGGAAAAAAAATAACTTTAGAAACAGGAAAGATAGCAAGACAAGCAGATGGTGCGGTTATTGCGACTTCCGGTGAAACAGTTGTAATAGCAACTGCTGTTGGAGCAAAAAATGTTAATCCAGATGTAGATTATTTTCCATTACAGGTAAGTTATCAAGAAAAATACTATGCAGCAGGAAAAATTCCTGGTGGATACTTTAAAAGAGAAGCAAGACCTACTGAAGCTGAAACATTAATTTCAAGATTAATAGATAGACCTATTAGACCATTGTTTCCTGAAGAATTTAGAAATGAAGTGCAAGTTTTACCAACAGTACTTTCTTATGATGGAATAAATGAACCAGATATATTAGCAATTATTGCATCTTCAGCAGCTTTAGCAATATCAGGAATGCCTTTTCAAGGGCCTGTTGGAGCATCAAGAGTTGGGTATATAAATGATAAATATGTTTTAAATCCAACAAAAGAAGAAATTGAAAATTCAAAATTAGATTTAGTAGTTGCAGGAACTAAGGACGCAGTACTTATGGTAGAATCTGAAGCTTCAGGTTTGTCAGAAAAGATTATGTTAGATGCTGTTAAATTTGGTCATGAAAAATTTGTTCCAGTAATTGAGGCAATTGAAAAGTTAGTAAAAGATTGTGCAAAAGAAAAGTGGGTAATTGAAAAGAGAAACTTATCAGATTTAGAAAAAAAAATTTCAGAAGAATTTACAAAAAATTTAAAAGAAGCATTTGCTATTAGAGATAAACAAAAAAGATCTAATTTAATTGCTGAAATCACAACAAAATGTAAAGAAATGTTTGAAAAAGATGAGGCATATACTGATTTAGATGTCTTAATGGTTTTAAAAAAACTTGAAAAGAAAATTGTTAGAACTGATATTTTAAAAAATAAATCAAGGATTGATGGCCGTTCATTAACAGATGTAAGACAAATTAATTGCGAAGTTGGTCTTCTTCCAAGAACACATGGTTCTGCTTTGTTTACTAGAGGAGAAACGCAAGCCCTAGTCACTTTAACATTAGGCACTTCTGAGGATGAACAGAGAGTAGAAAGTCTTGATGGATTAAAGCGTAATAGGTTTATGCTTCATTATAATTTTCCACCATTTTCTGTTGGAGAAGTTGGAAGAATTGGAACAGGAAGAAGAGAAATTGGTCATGGAAAATTGGCATGGAGAGCACTTAAATCGTCTTTACCAAAACAAGAAAAATTTCCCTATACTTTTAGAATAGTTTCAGAAATTACTGAATCAAACGGATCATCTTCGATGGCAACAGTTTGTGGATCTTCTCTAGCACTAATGGATGCAGGAGTTCCAATGAAAGAATCCGTGGCAGGAATTGCAATGGGATTAATTAAAGAAGGAAAAAACTTTTCAGTTCTTACTGATATTTTAGGAGATGAAGATCATTTGGGAGATATGGATTTTAAAGTTGCTGGAACAAAAGATGGTATTACTTCTTTGCAAATGGATATTAAAATAACTGGAATAACTTTTGAAATTATGGAACAAGCATTATCTCAAGCTAAAGATGGTAGAATTCATATCTTAGATGAGATGGCAAAAGCATTAACTGCTTCAAGAAAAGCAGTTTCTAAATACACTCCAAAAATTGAAACTGTTATGGTAGATAAAAAAGATATTGCTGCAGTAATTGGAAAAGGCGGTGCAACAATAAGAGAAATTGTTGAATTATCAGGAGCTAAAGTTGATGTAAAAGATACTGGTGAAGTAACTGTAGCGGCACCAGATGAAGAATCAAGACTTAAAGCTATGAACATGATTAAAGATATTATCGCTAAACCTGAAATAAATAAAATATATAAAGGTAAAGTAATTAAGATTATGGATTTTGGAGCTTTTGTTAATTTTTTAGGTAAGCAAGATGGTTTAGTTCACATATCAGAACTTGCCACTAAAAGAGTAGCTAAAGTTTCTGATGTTGTTAAAGAAGGTGATGAGGTTACAGTTAAAGTAATTGGATTTGATAGAGGAAAAGTAAAACTATCTATTAAACAAGCAGTTGCTTAGTCAATTTGGGGCACCTGGCAACAGAACGCCCCTCTCTAATTTAATATTTTGTAGGTTTTATTTGGTTAATTTTAATCAAGATTGTTTTTGACCGCACTAGTACCGCACTGAAAAAGGTGAAATGTTTTAGCTATTCATACTCTGCTTTAAACGAATAAGGATTTTTTTTAAATTCTTTTTCACATTTTTTAAAATTCATATTGAATTGATCATTCATGTGCATTTTATGTTTTAAAGATTTTGTACGATAATTTTCATAAAGTTCTACATTTCTTTTATGTTGTTTTATTCCAATTTTATCATCACTTGCAATGGCACTATCCAATAATTTTTGATACATTTTTTGTCTATCCCACCAATGACCTGCAGTGGCTTGATCTGCACAATTCTCAATTGCTTTTGTATTTTTATCTTTATTTTGCTCGCAACTAGCTAAAAAAAAACAAAAAATAAAAATTCCTAAAAGCTTTTTCATTTAATAAACTTTTTTTTGGTATTTATCTCATTCTTTGAGCAATAAAGCTAGATTATCAGATTCGGTTCCAACCCAGTCATTATCTAAAATTTTTTTAAATTCTTTTTTACGCTCCACTTCATCTTTTGAACCATTTATTAGTTTAAAGCCTAAAGTATTATATTTAAGTATTCTTAAAGCTTGTTTATTTATTTTGTCATCGCGTTCTTCCAGTACATCATATTCATTTCCAAACCAGAATTTATTAAATTCATCAAGCAAAGCAGGATCATACCAATCTAGATATGTCATATAATACGCTAGCAAATAATAAATTCGATCTGACTCTGTAAGATTAAAATCTAAGTTTTTTTCAAAATTCCACGGATGAATTTTTTGTTCTATACTTTCTCGAAAGTGATTAAATAGTTGGTTTCTGTCTTCTCCGGAAATATCTTCATCAAAACTTTCAGACGAAAAATTTTTTTCTATAGAAGCAAAATATTCATCTTTAGACATTTCTTGCTTATTTTTGGTATTATCAACCACTAAAGTTGGCTCTTGTTTATTTATTTCTTTACTCTTAATACCAAATAACCTGTTAATTAAATCTTTTAGAATACGTAGCACTTTATTTTATCTTTGGAGAATCCTTTATACATTATTTAACTTTATCATGACAGTTTAAAGTTTTTTTTGGTTAGATGGGGTAAATTTTAAATGTCAAGTGATAAAATAAAATTTTAAAAAAAATAAAAATTAAACCTCACTTGTACCGCACTCAGAGTTGAATTTTTCACTTTTCAATTCAAATTATTCGCGAATAATGGTACAAAGTTCGGGGCACCTGGCAACAGAACGCCCCTTAAAAAGTTAAAAAAATCCTTTAGACATTTTTTAGGAAATATTTTTTGGATCAGGCATCCCTACTTTATTATAACCAGCATCTACATAATGAATTTCACCAGTAACGCCGCCTCCAAGATCGCTCAATAGATATAAAGCTGAATTTCCAACATCATGGATATCTACGTTTCTTTTTAAAAATGAATGGTCTTCATTCCATTTATATAAAAATTTAGCATCTCCAATAGCTGAAGCCGCAAGAGTTTTAATTGGTCCTGCGCTTATTGCATTTATTCTAATTCCTTTTGCTCCCAAATCTCTTGCTAGGTATTTAACACTTGCTTCAAGTGCAGATTTACAAACACCCATTACATTATAATTTGGAATAGCCTTATTAGACTCATAAGTTAAAGTAAGCATACTTCCACCTTTATTCATTATTTTAGAAGCTTCTTTTGCAACCTCTGTAAATGAAAAACATGAAATTAACATACTTCTTAAGAAGTTTTCTCTTGTAGTATTTAAATATTCTCCTGATAGTTCTGATTTATCTGAAAAAGCAACCGCATGAACAACAAAATCAATTTGGCTCCATTTTGATTTTATATCTTCAAAAAGTTTTGTTACTTCTTCTTTTTTTTCAACATCGCAACTAAATGTTATATTTGAATTTAGTTTTTCTGCTAAAGGAATAACTCTTTTCTTTAATGCATCTCCAAGATAAGTAAATGCTAATTCTGCACCAGCTTCAGCTAATTTTTGAGATATACCCCAAGCAATAGACCTCTCATTTGCTACTCCCATTATTAAACCTTTTTTTCCTTTCATTAAGCTCATTTAAACCTTCTCAAAAAGCAAAGTTGCATTAGTTCCACCGAAACCAAAGCTATTAGACATTATTGAATTTAAAGTAACATCTTTTTCAACTTTTGTTACTATTGGATATTTTTTTGCTTCATCATCCATATCGGTTATATTTACAGAAGCAGAAATAAAATTATTTTTCATCATTATTAGACTATAGATAGCTTCGTGCGCAGAAGTAGCTCCTAAAGAATGACCAGAAAGTGATTTTGTTGAGCTTATTTTAGGAATAGAGTCTTTAAATACTTCACCAACTGCTTTAAGCTCAGTGATATCGCCTACAGGCGTTGAAGTTCCATGTGTATTTATATAATCAATTTTGTTTTTGCTTGTACTAAGAGCCATTTGCATACATCTTACTGCTCCTTCCCCAGAAGGCGCAACCATATCATAGCCATCTGAAGTAGCTCCATAACCAGTTAATTCTGCATAAATTTTTGCACCTCTTGCTTTAGCATGTTCGTATTCCTCTAAAACTAAAACACCTCCCCCACCTGATATTACAAAACCATCCCTGCTTTTATCATATGGTCTAGAAGCTTTTTCTGGAGTGTCATTATATTTTGATGATAAAGCTGTCATTGCATCAAACATTGCTGTTAATGCAAAATGAACCTCATCACTGCCACCAGCAAAAATTATTTTTTGTTTTCCTAGTTGTATTAATTCCATTGCATTTCCAATGCAATGTCCACTGGTAGCACATGCAGAACTGATGGTATAATTTATACCTTTTATTTTAAAAGGAACTGCTAATGTTGCTGATGCAGTACTCGACATGGTTCTTGGAACAATAAATGGTCCCATTTTTTTTGGATTTTTTTCTCTTGTTTTATCAGCAGCTAAAATAACATTTTGAATTGATGGACCGCCAGATCCCATAATCATACCCGTTAAAACATTACTTACATCTTTTTCTTCCAGTCCTGAATCTTTAACAGCTTCAACCATAGAGATATAATTATATGCAGAACCTGGACCCATAAATCTAATAAATTTTCTATCAACATGATCTTCAAGTTTAATATTTGGTTTACCATGAATATTACTTTTTAAGTTATATTCTTTGTATTCTTCAGAGAATGAAATTCCAGATTTTGAATTAAGTAAAGATTTATAAACTTCTTCTTGGTTATTACCCAAACAAGAAACGATTCCAATACCTGTTATAACAACTCTTTTCATTATTTAAATAATCCTACTTTTAAATTTTCAGCTGAATATATTTTTTTTCCATCAGCTTTAAGGATACCATTTGCTAAACCGACTGTAGTTCCTTCTTTTATAAGAATTCTTTTCATGTCTATTTCATAAGTAGCTAGTTTAACTTTTTTTAGTACTTCACCAGTAAATTTTACAGTATTAACTCCCAATGCTCTTCCCTTTCCAGGATTTCCAAGCCATCCTAAATAAAAGCCAACTAGTTGCCACATTGCATCTAAACCTAAACAACCTGGCATAACTGAATCATCTTTAAAGTGACATTCAAAAAACCACAAACTGTCTTTAATGTCTAGTTCAGCTTTAATTAATCCTTTTTTATATGCACCCTTATTTTCGCTAATTTCTGATACTCTGTCAAACATCAACATTGGAGGGAGAGGTAACTTTGCATTTCCTGGCCCAAAAAGTTTACCATTTCCACACTCAATTAGTTCTTTGTAGTTGTATGATGATTTTTTTTCCATAAATTTAGTTATTTATTACTTTATTTAAGATAATTTTATAATATACAAATTGTTTAAAATAGTTATAAATTTGGCCAAAAAATGAAAAATAATAACGTTTTTTTAGAGAAATTAAGGTCTTCAGGTTTAATACTGACTAAACAGAGAATAGAAATTTGTAAATTTTTGTTTGATAGAAAAGAAACTTTTCATTTCACAATTAATGATTTGCAAAGTATTTTAAGAAAAAGATCTAATGAAAAAATATCACTTGCAACAATCTACAACACTGTCCATACTTTTAAAAAAAAAGGTTTTTTAAAAGAAATTTTAATAAATAGTAATAGTAATAGTAATAGTAATTATTTTGACACAAATGTTTCAAATCACCACCATTTTTTCGATGAAAGCACTAATGAACTTATAGATTTAAAAGATAGTGATGTAGGTGATATAAAAATAAAAAAAAATATTACAAAAAAAAAAATTAAGTCCATAGAAGTTCTAGTTAGACTTGCAAAATAAATTAGATTAGAATAATTCTAATATATTGACTCTACTTTATAATATTTATAGACTAGTTATTTATGAGTGAGCAATCAAAATGTCCGTTTACAGGTGCTGGCACACCTTCAAAGTTTCCAACAGGCAGAGGTACTTCTAATAGAGATTGGTGGCCAAATAGTTTAAATCTGAAAATTTTAAGTCAACATTCTACTTTAGTTGATCCTATGGATAAGAAATTTAATTATGCAAAAGAATTCAAAAAACTTAACCTTAAAGCATTAAAGAAAGATTTACATAAACTAATGACTGATTCACAGGATTGGTGGCCTGCTGATTATGGTCATTATGGAGGACTTTTTATTAGATTGGCATGGCATGCAGCAGGCACATATAGAACTGGTGATGGACGTGGTGGCGCCGGAACTGGTAATCAACGTTTTGCGCCACTAAATAGTTGGCCAGATAATGTTAATTTAGATAAAGGAAGATTGTTACTTTGGCCCATTAAAAAAAAATATGGTAAAAAAATTTCGTGGGCTGATCTTTTCATTTTAGTTGGAAATGTAGCTTTAGAGTCAATGGGTTTTAAAACTTTTGGCTTTGGAGGAGGAAGAGAAGACATTTGGGAACCAGAAGAAGATATTTATTGGGGATCAGAAAAAGAATGGCTTGGTGTTAATCGCTACAGCGGTAAAAGAGACCTTGAGAATCCTTTAGGAGCATCTCATATGGGGTTAATTTATGTAAACCCACAAGGCCCTGATGCAAATCCAGACCCTCTTTTAGCAGCTCATGATATTCGTGAAACTTTTGGCCGTATGGCGATGAATGATTATGAAACAGTAGCACTTATTGCTGGTGGACATACTTTTGGAAAATCTCATGGTGCTGCTCCCGAATCACATAAAGGTCCAGAACCTGAAGGTGCAAAAATTCAAGAGCAAAGTATGGGTTGGACTAGTAACTTTGGAACTGGTATGGGTGCTGACACTGTTAGTAGTGGCTTAGAAGGAGCTTGGACTGTTAATCCAACAAAATGGGACAATGGTTATTTTGATTTATTATTTGGCCATGAGTGGGAATTAACAAAAAGTCCTGCAGGCGCACATCAATGGAAGCCCAAGCAAAATGGAGCTGATATAAATATTGTTCCAGATGCACACATTCCGAATAAAAAAAATCCTCCGATGATGTTAACTACGGATCTTTCTTTAAGAATGGATCCTAAATATGGTCCAATAGCAAAACGTTTTCATGAAAATCTTGATGAGTTTGCAGACGCATTTGCAAGAGCTTGGTTTAAACTTACGCATCGAGATATGGGGCCTCGGGCTTGTTATTTGGGACCAGAAATTCCAAAGGAACAACTAATTTGGCAGGATCCAATACCAAAAATTAAATATAAGCTAAAAAAAGGTGATATCAATACTCTCAAAGCAAAAATATTAAAATCAGGACTTTCTATTTCTCAATTAGTTTCTACAGCTTGGGCATCAGCATCAACTTTCAGAGGTTCTGACAAAAGAGGTGGAGCTAATGGAGCAAGAATTAGGCTTGCGCCACAAAGAGACTGGGATGTTAATAATCCAGCTGAGCTATCCAAGGTACTTGATATTTTAGAAAAAATACAAAAAAGTTTTAATAATAAAAAGAAAATAGTTTCATTAGCTGATTTAATTGTTTTGGGTGGTTGTGTTGGAATTGAAAAAGCATCAAAGAATGCAGGTCAAAAGATAACAGTTCCTTTTACACCAGGACGTGGAGATGCAACTCAAGAACAAACAGATGAATACTCTTTTGGTTTGCTTGAACCAAAAGCCGATGGATTTAGAAATTATATTGTAAATAAACATAATGGACCATCAAACAAACCGACTGTATCAGCTGAAGAAATGTTGATTGATCGGGCTCAATTGATGAAACTTACAGCACCTGAAATGACAGTTCTAATTGGAGGTATGCGAGTATTAAACACAAATTTTGATCATTCAAAACACGGTGTATTTACAAAAAAACCTGGAACACTTACGAATGATTTTTTTATTAATCTGCTTGATTTGAATACAAAATGGAAAGAAACTTCTAAAGAAGAAGTTTTATTTGAAGGAAGAGATTATAAAACAAATAAAGTTAAATGGACTGGTACACGTGTTGATCTTGTATTTGGATCAAATTCTCAGCTAAGAGCAATAGCAGAAGTTTATGCCTCAGAAGATTCAAAATCTAAATTTCTTGCTGATTTTGTATCTGCATGGACAAAAGTAATGAATTTAGATCGTTTTGATTTAAAATAGGATTTACTTAATATTTCCCCATATATTATTAGTTTTAACCCAACCAAAGTAATTTTCAGTTCTAACTTTACACCATTCTTTTTTACATTTTTTTACTAACAAAAGTCTTCCTTTAGC
The DNA here is from genome assembly GCA_902590125.1 of uncultured Pelagibacteraceae bacterium. Taxonomy (GTDB): domain Bacteria; phylum Pseudomonadota; class Alphaproteobacteria; order Pelagibacterales; family Pelagibacteraceae; genus Pelagibacter. The sequence continues at coordinate 17,288 of CACIVL010000003.1, forward strand.
AATTTTTATTATTGGTTTTGAATATTTGGTAGGATTAGTAAATAATATTTGATCTTCTAATAAAATAAAAGATTTACCCTTTTTTAATTGTGTGTCGTGTATCCATCCGCTATTTTTTTTTAAATCAATAATTTTCTTCCACTCCCATGATTTATCAATAATCTTTACAGGTAGATTTTTTTTTTTATAAACGTATTTAACTGGATAATCAAAACCAGGTCCATATCTAACATTAACTTCATTATTTTTCAAAATTAAGTAATAATCTTTTTCGTTAGCAGAAAGTATGTTTATAAAATATAAAGTAAAAAATAAAATACTAAAAATTATTCTCATTTATTACATATACATGTTTTGTTTTTATTTATTTTAACTTTTCTAAAATTTAAATCTAATAAATTTAATATAAAAATATATCCATTTAGGTTTGTTCCAATGTTTAATATTTTTTTTAATATTTCGTTTGCTTGAATAGTTCCTACAATTCCTGCTACTGTGCCTAAAATTCCTTCAGATTCACAATTTAACAAATCATCAGAAAGTTTTGTTTCTTGAAAAAAACATCTTAAGCAAGGTGTTTTTTTATTTTTAAAATCAAAACTAAAAATATGACCATCAAATTTACTAATTGCTCCTGAGACTAGAAACTTTTTATATTTTAAACAAAAATCATTTAATAAAAATTTCGTTTTAAAGTTATCTGATCCATCAACAATATAATTATATTTTTGAATAATTTTTTTGAAATTTATATTGTTTAATTTTAGATTATAGGTTTGAACTTTTGTAGTAGGGTTAATTCGATTTAATATTTTTTTTACAATTAAAACTTTAGATTTATCTATATCAGATTTTTCATAAAGGCTTTGTCTATGTAAATTTGAAAGACCAACTTTATCATAATCAACAATACCTAATGTACCTATGCCAGCTCGCGAAAGAAACTCTGCCGCAGGACATCCAAGACCTCCTGCTCCAACAACTAAAACTTTTGAAGATAAAATTTTTTTTTGACCTATAATTCCAACGTTTTTTAATACAATCTGTCTAGAAAATTGTTCGATTAATTTTTTTTTCATTTACCTGTTGAGCCAAATCCACCTTTTCCTCTTATAGAGTTTGGTAAATCTTCAACTTCTTCAAAATTAATTTTATGTACTGGCATCAAAACCATTTGAGCTATTCTATCGTTATTTTTAATAATAAAATCATCATTTCCATGATTAAAAAGTATTATTTTAATTTCTCCTCTGTAATCGCTATCGATTGTTCCAGGTGTATTTAAAACAGAAATATTATTTTTTGCAGCTAAACCAGATCTAGGTCTTATTTGGATCTCATAATCATTTGAGATTGCAACAGAAATGCCTGTTGGTACTAAACAAGATTTTTTTGGTGCTAATTTTATTGGTTCTTCAATAAAAGCCATTAAGTCCATTCCAGACGCGCCACTGGTTTTATAAGTTGGTGTTTGAACTGCTGCGTTTAATTTTTTAATTAGTACTTTTACCATTAAATCTTAGTTTAATTGGCTAAAAACTCTATCAACAATTTCTTCTGCAATTTCTGATTTTTTTTTCATGTAGAGTTTTTCATCTTTAATTTTTTTATTTTTATATAAAATTGTAACTTCATTGAAATCTGAGTCAAAACCAATTGATTTATTTGAAACATCATTTGCAATAATCCAATCACAGTTTTTTTCCATTAATTTTTTTCTGGAATTTTCTTCTATCTTATTAGTTTCAGCAGCAAAACCAATAACAAGCTTTGGTCTTAGAGAATTATGATTTGAAATATAATTTAAAATGTCAATATTTTTTTCTAGATTTAATTTTATATGGTCTTGTTTTTTTATTTTTTCTTTTTTTCTTTCTTTAATTTTGTAATCTGCAACAGCTGCAGAAAAAATAGCAACATCAACTGGTAAATTATTTTGAGTTAATTTGAACATTTCTTCAGCTGTTTCTACTTGAATTAAATTTATATCATTACTAATTTTTAGATTTGTTGGACCTGATATTAATGTAGTTTCAAATCCTTTTTTTGATAATGCTTTTGCTAATTCAAAACCTTGTTTACCACTTGATTTGTTGGTAATAAATCTAACAGGATCAATATATTCATAAGTAGGCCCTGCTGTTACTAAAGCTTTAAACTTTTTAGTTTTTTTAAAATTAAGAAAATACACTTCGATTTGTTTCACAATTTCATTAGGTTCTGTCATTTTCCCTTCGCCAAATTCACCACATGCCATATCACCTATTTCTGGGCCAATTATTTTATAACCATATTTTATTAATTTATTCAGATTTTCTTTAGTTGAAGGATGTTCCCACATTCTAACATTCATAGCTGGAGTTAAAAAAATATCTTTATCTGATGCTAACATTACAGTTGAAGCTAAATCATCAGAGGATCCCACACTTAACTTTGAAATAGTATTTGCAGTTGCCGGTGCAACTAATATTAAATCAGACCATCTTGAAAGTGATATATGGTCCATTTCCGCCTCATTTTCTGCATTAAATAAATCATCATAAACTTTTTCTTGGGAAAGTGATGAAACTGATAACGGAGTAACAAATTCTTTAGCACTTTTTGTAAGTATGGTTTTTACAATAGCGCCTCTTTTTTTTAATAACCTTATAACTTCAAGACTTTTATATGCTGAAATTCCTCCGCAAATTATTAGTAGTATTTTTTTTTTATCAATATTATTCATAAATGGAATTAAAATACCAATAGACCTAAAATTACAAGCAATAATAAACCAATTACCGTCTGATTTCTTGTAGTTATCATTTCTGATTTTTTTTCATTTAAAGACAAGTAGGAATTTGAATTTTGTGGTATTTGACCACTTGCAAAATAAGTTAAAGCTTGATTTGCTTTATCCATAATTTCAGGCAATTCTGGTAGACGCTTAATGACTTCAGAAGTATTTTCAATAGTTTCATTTAAATAATTTATGGGATCTTTTGTTTCTTTTAACCAATTTTCTAAAACTGGTTTTGAAGTTTCCCAAATATTAGTTTCTTGATTTAATTGTCTTGCTACACCTTCTACAACTACCATTGTTTTTTGAAGTAACAATAATTGTGGTTGTGTTTGCATATTAAATTTATCTGTAATTTCAAAAAGCTGTTTAAGCAAGTTACCCCCAGAAATATCTTTAACTGATTGTCCAAAAATTGGTTCACCAATTGATCTTAAAGCTTGAGCAAATTCATCAATTGAAACATTTTTTGGAACTAAACCTGCTATTAAATGAACTTCAGCTACTTTTTTATAATCTCTCTCTACAAAGCCAAATAAAATTTCTGCTAAGTATCTTTTATTTAATTTATCTAGTCTTCCCATTATTCCAAAATCAACTGGGATAATTTCTCCGCTTTCATTTACAAATAAATTACCTTGGTGCATGTCTGCATGAAAAAAACCATCTCTAATAGCATGTCTTAAAAAATGTTGAATCACATTTGATGCAAGCATTTTGGTATCTATATTTCTTTTTTCTAGTTCTTTTTTTTCTCTAATAGAAATTCCATCAATCCATTCCAACGTTAGAATATTTTCGCTTGTAAAATTCCAAAATATTTTTGGAACATTAAAACCAACATCATTTTTTGTATTTTCTAGAAATTCATTTGCAGCGGCAGCTTCAAATCTTAAATCTAATTCAAGATTTGTAATTTCTTTCAGAAGAAATACAACTTCAACCAGTTTTAATCTTTTAGTTTTTTTTATTGTTCCTTCAATTATAAAAGCTAACAACATTAGAGCATCAATTTCTTCATTAAAAATTTTTTTTATGTTTGGTCTTAATATTTTTATAGCTATATCTTTTATTGTTCCATTGTCATTTAATTGAGCTTTATGAACTTGAGCTATTGATGCTGCAGCTATTGGTTCACTTATATTAATTAAGGAACTATAATTTTTTTCTCCTATCTCATTTTTCAAAATTTTTTTTGCTTTATTTGAAGAAAATGGTGGTAGTTTATCTTGAAGTTTTTCTAATTTTTTTGCTACTTCATTTCCAATTATATCTGGTCTAGTAGATAAAAATTGTCCAAGTTTAATAAAAGTTGTTCCCATTTCTTGGATTGAATTACATAACCTTTCCTCTTCATTTAAATTATTGCTTTCTTTTTTTTGATTAGAAAAAGAAAAAGACAATAAATATGAAAAAAATTTCACTATTTTTGGAGGTTCATGAAATTTTGAAATTATTTTTAAAGCTTCAGATTGAGATAGTTTTCTAGCTATTTTAATCAATGTTATAATTTTATTAATCATTAAATTTTCCAGCCAGAGTGTATTGCAACAATACCTCCACTTAAATTTCTATATGAGCATTTAATAAAATTGTTTTTTAAAATTAATTCATTTAATTTCTCTTGGTTTAAAAAATTTTCTATACTTTTAATTAAATATTCATAAGGTTCTTTTTTTCCAATAACTATTTTTCCAATATGTGGAATTATTTTACTGTAGTTTTTGTAAAACATATTTAAATGAGAATTTTGAACCTTTGAAAACTCTAAGCACATAAATCTTCCGCCTGGTTTTAAAACTCTAAAAGCTTCTTTTAAAGATTTATTAATATTTTTAGTGTTTCTGAGTCCAAAACTAATTGTATAGTAATCAAAATAATTGCTTGGAGTAGGAATTTTTTCAGCATAACCTTTTTTCCAAGTTAAGTTTTTATATTTTTTTAATCTTTTCTTTCCTTTTTTTAGCATTCCAGAATTTGGATCAAGGCATAATACTTTTCCTGTTAAGTTAGTATTTTCTAAAAAAAGTCTTCCTAAATCGCCAGTACCACATGCTACATCAATTAATTTTTTGTTTTTTGAAGGTGCCATCCAATGAATAAGATCTTTTTTCCACAATCTGTGGATTCCTAAAGACATAAAATCATTCATTAGGTCATATCTGTCATAGACGTTTGTAAAAACATTTTGAACAAGTCCTTTTTTATTTTGAAGATATTGCTGCATATTAATTAAATTATTTATATGTAATAATATAATACTAAATGCCAGAATTACCAGAAATTGAAATTGTAAAACAATCACTAGATAAGAACATAAAATTTGAAAAAATTAAAAAAGTGGTTGTAAGAAACAGAAGTTTAAGATTTAAAATTCCTAAAAATTTTGAAATTACTTTAAAAAACAAAAAAATTAAAAAAATATCCAGAAAATCAAAATACATAGTACTTCATTTAGAAGATATTTATTGTGTGTTTCATTTAGGAATGTCAGGAACTATTCACTTAATCAATAAAAAAAAATACAACAAAAATACTAACACAAGTTTTTATAGTTCATCAGATTTACCAATAAAACACAATCATATTGAATTTTTATTAAATAATTATCAATTAATTTATAATGATCCTAGAAGATTTGGTTTTTTTAAACTATTTAAAAAAAAAGATTTATCAAATTTTTTTAAAAATGTTGGGCCAGAGCCATTAAATAAAAGTTTTAACATAAGTTACATATATAATTATTTTATAAATAAAAAAAAAAATATAAAAAATTTTCTTTTAGATCAAAAGTTTGTTTCTGGGATTGGTAATATTTATGCAAGTGAAATTCTTTTTTATTGTAAAATACATCCTTTGAAAAAAGCAAAGAATCTCACAAAATTAGATATTAAAAAAATCAAGCATTTTTCAAAATTGATATTAAATAAAGCAATAAAAAAAGGGGGATCAAGTATTAGAAATTTTAAAAATGCAGAAGGAAGAAATGGAAGTTATCAGAATCAATTTAAAGTTTATCAAAGGGAAAATTTAAATTGTTTAAATGGATATTGTAATGGAAAGATTAAGAAAAAATTTATTTCAAAAAGGTCAACTTTTTTTTGCAATAAGTGTCAAAAATAAACAATTATTTTATTGACCACTCTATATTCTCCAGCTATATAACTGGCCCTATGGCAAACACAAAATCAGCTATTAAAAAAATTAGAAAAATTTCAAGACAGACAACCATTAATAAAGTTAGAAAAAGTAAATTTAAAAATGTAATAAAAAAAATGAATTCATTATTGGATTCAAAGAAAAAAAAAGAAGCTTTAGCTTTTTTACCAAAATTAAATTCAGAATTAATGAAAATTTCTAAAACTGGAATTATAAAAAAGCAAAACGCGTCAAGAAATATTTCAAGAATTACAAGAAAAATTAACGCACTATAACATCTACTCAAAGTTGATTTAATAAGTTAACTACTCTTAGTTGTTTGTAATATTTTAATTTCAACTTAAGATATTTATACCAAATATAATTTTTTTTTTAATATCAACACAATATATAGAAATTTTTATTTTTTATTTTTTATTTTTTTTATTTTTAAAATTATTTTTTTATAATTTAATTTTAAATATAATTGATTCACTCACAGATTTTATTTATTTTTTAATTTTAAAAAAATTTTATTGCTTTAATTATATTATAGTCTTAAGTGGAATTTCTTCACATCATGAGTAAAAAAAATGCATTAAATAAGGAAAATGAGAATTTTTCTCCTAGTAAATTAGATTGGAATATCATTCAAGCTGAGATGAAAAATAAATTGGGTACAGATATTTACGAAAGTTGGCTTCGAAAAATAGAATTTGTTGAAGAATTAAAAAATTATGTATTGTTATCGGTATCAACGAGATTTATTAGAGACTGGATTACATCAAGGTATTTAGATCAAATATTACAGATTATAAAAATACATAGGAAAGATATTAATAGAATTGAATTAAGAATTGATGAAAAAAAAGTAAAAGATGTTGATCAAATATCTAATACAGATAATAATTCATTAGAAAATAATCAAAATATATCGTTTATAAAAGATTCTTATTTACGATATAATAGAATTGATCCAAATAAAAAATTTGACAACTTTATAATTGGATCTAGCAATAAACTTGCATTTGAAGCATCGAAAAAAGTATCTGAAAACATTTCTTATTATAACCCACTGTATATTTATGGTGGTGTTGGTATGGGCAAAACTCATTTGCTGAATGCCATAGGTTTAAGTTTGAAAGGCAAAAATAAAGTAATGTTTATTTCAGCGGAGAGATTTATGTATCAATTTGTTAAATCAATTAAATCAAATGATATGGTTAAGTTTAAAGAATATTTTAGAAATACAGACATTCTATTAATTGATGATATTCAATTTATGAATGGTAAAGAAGCAATGCAAGAAGAGTTTTTTCATACTTTTAATGCTTTATTAGATAAAGGATCACAAGTGGTTATTTCAGCAGATAGGCCCCCAAACAAATTGTCTAGAATTCAAGAGAGAATTAAATCAAGATTTGCAGGAGGTTTAGTAGTAGATATTCAAAAGCCCGATTATGATCTTAGAAACAAAATAGTAAAAAATAAAGTTAATGAATTAAATGTTTTTTACTCAAATGAAGTGAATGTTTCAAATGAAATACAAAAATTTATTAGTTCAGAAATTAAAACTAGTATAAGAGAATTAGTAGGTGCTATTAACAGAATTGTATCTTTTTCAAGAATTTACAATAAAATTCCGAATGTATCTGAAACAAAAGTAATTTTAAAAGATTTGTTAAATTTGTCAGAAAATAGAGTTACAATTGATCTCATTCAATCAACAGTATGTAAATTTTTCAAAATAAGTAAAAATGAAATGTTATCTTCACGAAGATCAAGATATTTGGTAAGACCTAGACAAACAGCTATCTATTTAACCAAAATTCTCACCTCAAAATCATTGCCAGAGATTGGAAGAGAATTTTCAAATAGAGATCACACAACAATAATACATTCTGTAAAAACTATAGAGAAATTAAAAGCGGAAGATGCTGAATTAAGTGCTAATATTGATAAATTAAAAAATCAAATTCTATATAATAAAGAAAATGAAATTTAACGTTAATCAACATGATTTACAAAAATCATTAAATTATTGTCAAGGGGTAATAGAAAAAAGAAGCACTTTACCAATATTATCAAATGTTCTTTTAGATGCTAGCAACTCAAAACTTACTGTTACAGCCACAGATCTCGATTTAATTTTTATTCATGAAATAGATAATGTTGAAATAATTGAGGAAGGTAAAATTACTGTAACATCTTCAATAATGTATGATATAATAAGAAAGTTTTCTTCCGGAAAAAAAATTAATTTGTCATTAAGTGATAAAAATAAATTACAGCTTGAATCAGAAAAATCTATTTTTCATCTAAATTGTATAAATGCATCAGAATTTCCATTGACTAACGAAAATTTTAACCAAAATGAATTTTCAGTAAAATCTAAACAATTATTAAAATTACTTAATAAATGTAAATTTTCGGTATCAAATGACGAAACTAGACATTATTTAAGTGGAGTTTTTTTTCACCAAACACAAATCGAAAATAAAATATTTTTAACTGCAGCAGCAACTGATAGCCATAGAATGTCTATATCTAAACTAAGATTGAATGAAAAAATTGAATTTGAACCAATAATTTTACCTAAAAAAACTATATTTCAACTATGTTCTCTCCTAGAAGATTATGAAGGTGACGTTAAAATTTCTAATATAAAATCTAAGATTAAATTTGAATTAAATAATTCTATATTAATTTCAAAACTAATAGATGGTAAATTTCCAAATTATGTTCAAGTGATACCAAAAAATAATCAAAAAAAACTGGAGACTGATTTAAAACTTTTTTTAGGTTCTGTAGATAGAGTGGCCTCAGTTTCTCTTGATAAAAAAGATGGTGTAAAATTTGACTTATCAAAAGATACATTAAATTTATCAGTCAATAATGCTAATAGTGGTGATGGAAAAGAAAGTTTAAATGTTAAATTTGATCATGATTTGCAAATAAGTTTTAATTCAAGATATTTAATTGATGTAGCCTCTCAATTAGATGGAGATAAAATTGAGATGTTTTTTAATGATACTGGTTCACCAGCATTAATTAAGGATCCTTCTGATTTTGATAGCATTTATGTTGTAATGCCTATGAAAGGTTAATTTAAGCTATCTAATTCAAAATAAATATTATCTTGTAATTTTTGTAAAAAAATATCTTTATTCATTCCACTGTCTATATGTTTTAAAATTGAAATAGTTAGATTTTTATTTGTTTTCAATTTACCTTCTTTAGGCCAAACGTTTCCAGAATTAATTGCAACAGGCTGACATTTAATTTTTAATTCATCATAAATTCTACTTGCGCCTTTTTTAAAAGGAGCTCTATCATTAGGCGCTAATCTTGTACCTTGAGGAAAAATTATTAAAGGTCTATTTGATGATTTTGATAAATTGGAAATTTGTTCAAAAAAACCAAGATTTTTTTTAGTTGTTTTATTTCTATCAATATAAATTGAGCCAATTTTTTTTAAATACCATCCAAATACTGGTATTTTTAACAATTCTTTTTTTAAAATAAATACTGGTGAATTAAATATAGTTTGTAAAAAAAATGTTTCAAACATGGATTGATGTGAAGAAGCGATGAAAAATTTTTCATTTTTAATTATGTTTTCTTTTCCTTTAATAGTTATTTTTGTAGATAAAAAAATTTTGAGACAAATTGCAGACCAATGACCCATAATTTTTCCACCAAATAAGACAATTTTTTGCGGTAAAAAAAGAGATGGCAAAAAAATGATGCAAATTAAAACAATTCCTGAAAAAAAAAAAATTGAAAATAAATAATTTCTTATCATTTGAATCAAAAACTAAATTAAATCGATTAATTTTTGCCTTTTTTTAATAATATTAATTTTGGATCCTTTAATCAAAATTTCTATTGGTTTTGGTCTAACATTATAATTTGAACTTAAAGACATTCCATAAGCACCTACATCGCAAATTATTATCAAATCCTTTTCTTTTAATTTTTGAAAATTTTTTGAAGTTAAAAATTTATCAGTACTTTCACATATTGGTCCTACAAATTCATAAGTTTTTTTAGAATTACTATTTTTTTTAATTACAGGTATTATTCTGTGATTTGAACCATAAAGTGCTGGTCTCATTAAATCATTCATTCCACAATCTAATATAATAAAATCTTTGTCTTTAGTTTTTTTAATATAGATTACTTTTGATATAATTATACCAGTGTCACCGATAATAGATCTTCCTGGTTCAAAAATAATTTTAGAATTATGATTTTTCAGAAATTTTTTTATTGAAATATTATATTTTTTATAATTTAATTTTTTTGTTTTATTATTGTAGACAATTCCAATGCCGCCACCTAAATCAATAAATTCAAATATTTGATTTGATTTTTTTATAATTTTATCAATTACTTTAAGCATTTTTTCATAAGGAAGATTATTGACGATTTGGCTTCCTATATGAACACTAAGACATTTAAGATTAATGTATTTAGAATTTTTTGAATATTTTACTAATTCAATGAAATTTTTTTCAGTTAGACCAAATTTGTCTTCTTTTTTTCCAGTAGAAATTTGATTTATAGTTTTAGCATCTGTATTTGGATTTAATCTAATTCCAATATTTACTATTTTTTTTTTAGATTTAGCTATTTTTTCAATTTCAATTACTTCACTTTTAGATTCAGCATTTATCAATAATATATTTTTATTTATTGCATAATCTAACTCTCTCGTAGTTTTTCCGACTCCTGAAAAAACAATTTTTTTTACACTTATTCCTGCTTTTAAAGCTATCATTAATTCTCCTATTGAAACAACATCAGCTCCACATCCTAATTTTCTTATTTCTCGTAATAAATTTAAATTTGCGTTTGATTTAACGGAAAAACAAATCAACGGATTAAAAGATTTAAAATTATTTTTAAATTTAATAATATTTTTTTTTAATTTTTTATATGAGTAACAATAAATGGGTGTGCCGAATTTTTTTGCTAAATATTCTACCCTAACATTTTCTACTGAAAAACTTTTATTTAAATATTTCATTAAATTTTTGTAATAAAGATATTATTTTTTTTTGCTTTATATTCTGGATCTCCTTTTTTTCCACATGCAAATAAAAAAAATAAGCACGAAATTATTATTATTGTTTTTTTTCTCATTTTAAGTTTTTTTATATTTAGTTATCATCTTTTTGATATTATCAAAAGATGTTCCGCCGTAAGATTTTTTAGAGTTAACTGAGTACTTTAAGTCAAAAACCTTTAATACATCTTTTGTTAGCTTTGGTTCTATTTTATTCAATTCATTTATATTTAATTCATGTAGTTTTTTTTTCTTTTTTTCTGCATAATTAACAATTTCAGCTGTAACTTGATATGCTTTTCTAAAAGACATTTTGTGATTTTTTACAAGATAGTCTGCTAGATCAGTTGCGGTGATATATCCAATATTAGCTAGTTCTAACATTTTTTTTTTGTTTGGACTAAAATTTTTTAAAACTTCATTAAGTATTTGAATACAATTAATCAATGTTTCATTTGATTTAAAAACTATTTCCTTATCATCTTGAAGATCTTTAAAATAAGATAATGGTAGAGCTTTTAATATTGTTAGCATTGAAAATAAATTTCCAAAGCTAATACCTGATTTACCTCTTAGATATTCTAATGGGTCAGGATTTTTTTTTTGGGGCATTATTGAAGAACCAGTAACTACATTGTCAGAAAGATTAATAAGACCAAATGCATCCGAATTCCATATTATGAGTTCTTCAGCTATTCTTGAAATGTGTAAAGAACATACTGAAATACAATATAAAAAATCTAAAACAAAATCTCTATCAGCAACAGTATCAATTGAATTGTTTGTTGGCTTTTTAAAGCCCAATTTTTTTGTTGTAAAGTTTCTATCTATATTAAATGAAGTTCCAGTTAATGCAGCCACACCCAGCGGATTTTCAGATAAGCTTTCTAAATTATTAATAAATCTTTTTTTATCTCTTTTAAACATTTCGACATAAGCCAAAAGATAGTGAGCAAAAGATACTGCTTGCGCATTTTTTAAGTGGGTAAATCCAGGCATAATTGTTGTTACATTTTTTTCTGCAACTTTTAAAATTATTCTTATGGTGTTACTTAAATTATTATTTATTTCATTTGTTGTTGATCTTAACCATATTTTAAAATCCGTAATAATTTGATCATTCCTAGATCTTGCAGTGTTAATATAACCAGCTTCTTCACCAATTAATTGAAATAATCTTTTTTCAATATTTATATGAATATCTTCATATTTTTTGCTGTATTCAAATTTTTTTTTTATTATTTCTTTTTCAATTTTATTTAAACCATAAATAATTTTATTTTTTATTTTAAATGATATTATTTTTTGTCTAAACAACATTTCAACATGAGCAATAGATCCGAAAATATCTTCTTTATAAAGTTTTTTATCTATATCTATAGATGTACCAACTTTTTGAAATGCTGTTGAAACTCTCTTTTTAATACGTGTATTCCAGATTGTTTGGTTGTTTTTATTTTTGTTCATGATACTTAACTATACTCATTTGGTATAAAATTTTTAGTATTAAATTCTTATGGCATTCTGTCTTAAAACAATAATTTTAAAACCGGAAAAAGATATTCCAATTAATAATGCAGTAATATTACTTCATGGATATGGAGGTGATGGAAAAGATATAAGTATGTTAACTTTAAATTGGAAAAGGTCTTTGCCAAATACTGTTTTTCTTTGTCCGAATGCTGATGAAAGATGTTCAGTAAATCCTAACGGATATCAATGGTTTGATCTAGCCAAAGATGAACCACAATATATTTTAGATCAATCAATAAAAGCTGAAAAAAAAATTTATCAATTTATTAGTGAAGTTAAAAAAGAATTTAAATTAGAAAATTCCAATATTTGTTTATGTGGTTTTAGTCAGGGGTGTATGATGTCAATAAATTTGGGTTTAACTAGCAATGAAAACTTTAATTGTATTGTTGGTTTTTCTGGAAAAATTATAAATAAAGAAAATCTTTCAAAAAGAAAAGTTTCTAGTACTAAAATGCTATTATTGCACGGAGATCTTGATGAAATTGTTCCTTCCGTATATTCATTGGAAGCTAAAGATTTTTTAGTAAGAAATAATATAGAAGTAGAAATAAATTTAATAAAAAATTGTGGTCATCATATTTCAGTTGAAGCCTCAAGCTTAGCTTTAGAATATATAAAGAAAAACTTAAAAATTTAATAAAGATTTACTCCTATTGATTAATAAAATAATTTAAGTTAGTCTTAGTTTACATATGACCTTTATTGACGAAAATATTTCACTAGAAAAGTGCCCAGCGTTAGTTCTAAATGCTGATTATAGACCTTTAAGTTATTATCCTTTATCACTTTGGAGTTGGCAGGATTCAATTAAATCAGTTTATCTTGACAGAGTTATAATTGTAAACAGCTATGACCGAGTAATAAGAAGTCCTTCGTTTTCTATGAAGTTGCCAAGCGTAATTGCATTAAAAAGTTACATCAGTCCTCAATCAAATCCAAACTTTACTAGATTTAACGTTTTTTTAAGAGATAAATTTTCTTGTCAGTACTGTGGAAGCAAAAACGAATTAACATTTGATCATTTACTTCCAAGATCAAAAGGTGGAAAAACTGATTGGAATAATGTTGTAACAGCTTGTTCAAGTTGCAATGTTAAAAAGGGTGGCCGTCTTCTCAATCATTCTGAAATGATATTAAGTCAAAAACCTTACCAACCATCAACAGAAGACTTACATAAAAATGGAAAAAATTTCCCTCCAAACTTTCTTCACAAAAGTTGGATGGACTATTTGTATTGGGATGTAGAGTTAGAACCTTAATTAAATTTTTTTCGATATATTTATAGCTACTTTTGAGCCTGTTTTAATAATTTTATCTAAAAGTTTATATAAACCTTTTTTGGTTGCGCCTTTTTCATAAGCGATATCTTTATGATGCAATTCGTCTAATCTGAATTTTTTAATATTTTCTTTTAATATTTTTTCATCAGATTTTAATTGATTTATTTGCTTTTGATAATGTTCATCAATAACTTCTTCAACAGATGCAGTACAGAGCATTGCAGCTTTTTTTCCCAGTAATGTCGAGCTAAAACCAAGACCAACACCTAATAAATCCCATAAAGGCATTAATTTTGTAGGTTTAATATTTCGTTTTTTTATTTCATTTTCAAAATAATTACAGTGTTCTTTTTCTTGGACTTTCATTTCCTGGATTGTTTTTTTTAAGTTCTCGTCTTTTACTAGAGTTTCTAATGCCAGCAATTGTCCTTCATATATTTTTATAGCACCACGTTCACCAGCATGATCAACTCTTATAAACTCTTCAACTTTAGTTTTATTTGTTTTTTTCATAATTCAAAAAAAGTTTAATATTTATAACACTTAATATTAAAGATATAATTGTATTTATTGTAGCAAGCGAGAAACCAAAAATTCTAAAACTAACATCTTTACAGCTAATAGTTTCTTTTTGTAGTTCTTTTAACAGATCATCTTTAGATAAATTAGCAATATTATTGTCTAATTTGCAAACTAAAGATTCTTCAAAAAACCCCTGTTCGATCCCAAAATGATAAAATGATATAATAGTTGCGACTACAAAAATTAAGATTAGAAAAATAATTATATTTTTCTCGAATTTTTTTAAAATTAATCCTAAAGAAATAATTATTATTGCAAGAATATAAGGCAATCTTTCAATTAGACAAAGATTACAAGGTTTGTGACTCAAAACGTATTCAATAAAATATGCTGTAGTTAAAGCAAAAATACTAAATAATAAAATTAAAATAAGTGTAGTTTTATTTTTTATTTGAGACATTTTAATAAATAATAAAATATATAATCATGGCAATGGCCACCAAAGCAACACCTATAATTGAAAACCATATTGCGCCCTTTTTTTCTATAAAAGATTCAAAAGTTTTGCCAAATTTTACTGAAAAAAAAGCCACAATATAAAACCTTAATCCACGTGAAATTAGACAGATAAAAAAGAATATAATTATATTAAAACCTATTATTCCGCTTGTTATTGTGAATACTTTAAAAGGTAATGGAGTAAAACCTGCAAGAAATAATGTTCCTAACCAAAATATAATACCGCTTTTACTAGACATTTTATTTTGAAGATCTAAAACTTTTTCTTCATAACCATAAAATTCAATAACTGTAATTGATAATTCTAAAAAGGCTGAACCAATAAAATATCCAAATAGACCACCCAAAGATGAAAATATCGTAGCAATTAAAAATATTTTTAAATAATCATTTTTTTTTGCTATTACCATTGGAATAATCATAATGTCCGGTGGTATTGGGAAAAAAGAGCTTTCAATAAATGAAACTATACCTAAAAAAACTTTTGAACTTTTATGTGCTGCTAATTTTAAAGATTTTTCATATAATTCTTTAAACATTTTTTGGTTTTAATATAATTTGAGTTCTTATACTATTTAATTGTGTATTTTAATGGCAATTTTGATGGATAGTTGTCAAAACAAAAGTTAATATAAGGGCGAATGGCGGAACTGGTAGACGCGCACGACTCAAAATCGTGTTTTGCAAGAAGTGAGAGTTCGATTCTCTCTTCGCCCACCAAAAAATATTATGAATTTAGATAATTTTAACAGTTTAATTGAATTATTTTTTTATCAGTCAGAAAAACAGAATCCTAAAAGTGTTTTTTTGCAATGGTTAAATCCAAATAATAAAAAAAAATTTACTTGGGAAGAAACTAAAAAAAATATATTTAAAATTTCAAAAACAATAAAAGAAAATGTTAAAGAAGGTGATAGATGTCTTTTAGTTTCAGAAAATAGGCCTGAATGGTTTATTTCAGATTTAGCTATCATGTTGTCCGGTGCAATTACAGTGCCTGCATATACAACTTACACAGAAGAAGATTATAAATATTTGATAGAAGATTGCGAACCAGCAATTGTTATTGTTTCAAACAATGAAATGTTAAAAAAATTAAATGTAATAATTAATGAAAAAAATTTCATAAAAAAAATAATTACTTTTGATGAATTAGAAAAAGTACTAAATAATTTAAATATAGATAATAAGGAAAAATATTTAGATTTTAATTCTATATTAAAAAATGATTTATCTGAAAAAGACAAAATACAAAATATAAATTTAAAAAGATCATCAACAGCTTGTATAATTTATACTTCTGGAACGGGAGGCAATCCTAAAGGTGTAATTTTAAGTCACGGTGGTATTTTGAATAACCTTGTGGGAGCATGTGAAATTATGAAACCATTAATTGATTCAAGACCAGTTTTTTTAACTTGGCTACCTCTTTCACATTCATATGAACATTGTGTGCAATTTGCACAAATAGCAGTAGGAGCTAAAGTTTTTTATGCTGAAAAAATAGAAAAACTTTTAGATAACATTTCTGAGGCTAAACCAACTATTATGACGGCAGTTCCAAGATTCTATCAAAATCTTTATAACAAAATTAATATTAATATAAAAAAACAGACTGGTTTTAAAGCTAAGTTAATTAGTGCAACTATTAGATTAGGAAAAAAAAAATTACTGAAAGAGAAAATGACTTTTTTTGAAAAACTTATAAATTTACTAGTTGATTTATTGGTCAGAAAAAAAATAAAAAAACAATTTGGTGGAAATTTAAAAGCTTTTATTTCTGGAGGAGGTGCCCTGGATAAAGAAATAGGTGAATTTTTAAATGCTATTGGACTTCCTACTCTTCAAGGATATGGTTTGACCGAAACCTCTCCTGTTGTTAGCTGCAATCCCATTCACAAAATAAAAGTTGAAACAGTTGGACCTCCTTTTAAAGGAAATAAAGTTAAAATTGCTGGAGATGGAGAAATATTAGTTAAAGGAGAAAATGTAATGTTGGGCTATTGGAATAAAAAAGAAGAAACAGCAAAAGTTATTAAAGATGGTTGGTTACACACTGGAGATATAGGAGAAATTGATAGTCAAGATGGTTATCTTAAAATTACTGATAGAAAAAAAGATATTATAGTTAGTGCTGGAGGAGATAATATTTCACCAGCAAAAATTGAAAATATGATCACTAATGCAATAGAAATTGATCAATGCATGGTTTATGGAGATAAAAAAAATTATTTAGTTGCTCTAATAGTTCCAAATAAAGAATTTTTAAATGATAAAGAAAAAATTAATAAAACAATTGAAATTATAAATAAAAAATTAACTTTAGTTGAAAAAATAAAAAAAATTCAATTAATAGATGAAAATTTTTCTATAGAAAATGGTTTGTTAACGCCAACTATGAAAGTAAAAAGAAAAAAAGTAACTGAAAAATATAAAAAAGAGTTAGAAAATCTTTATTAATAATTAAACTAATTAAAAAATTTCAATGATCAATTAAACAAGCAAAACAAAGCATTTTTAACTAAATATAATTTTAATTAAAAAATAAAAAAAAATTTAAAAAAAATAAAAAATTAAATATTTGACATAACTAATTAAAAAAAATAAAAAATAGTAACTAACGAATCATTATGATTCGAAACAAAAAAAGGGAGCTAAAGATGGCTAAAAGAAGAAAAAAAGCTAAAAAAGGAAAAA
Organism: uncultured Pelagibacteraceae bacterium; assembly: GCA_902590125.1. Classification (GTDB taxonomy): domain Bacteria; phylum Pseudomonadota; class Alphaproteobacteria; order Pelagibacterales; family Pelagibacteraceae; genus Pelagibacter. Next base: position 34,830 of record CACIVL010000003.1, read on the forward strand.
AGAAAGCTAAAAAAAGAAGAAGAAGAAGATAACAAATATTCTTTTTTTAAAAAAAGAACGCTTCTTATAAGAATTTATAAGGAGCGTTTTTTTTATTCTGATATTGCTGCTACAGGTTCTTTAGATACCGGTTCTACTTTAGGTGTTTGAACTTCTAAGTTTCTTTTAAGAGCTTTGTCTAATTTTTTTTTTGTTTCTTCTAATGATAATCCCATAACTATCTGAAACTCAGATAATATTCTTTCATATGCTTTTTCAAAAAGTTGTCTTTCACTATATGATTGGTCTACCATTAAATCATCACCTTTGTTCAAGTCTCTAACAACTTCAGCTAAATCATAAATTTTTCCAGAAGTAATTTTTTGTTCATATTCTTGTGCTCTTCTACTCCACATTGATCTTTTAATTTTTGGTTTACTCTTTAGTATTGAAATAGATTTATTTACTTGGTTGATTGTGGCTAGAGATCTTAAATTAGATTGCTTGTTAATTGGAAGTAGACCTATTGCTTTATCTTTTTCGAATTTAATATCATAACATTGAACTTCGATACCACCTATAGTTCTTGAACTTATAGATAAAATTTGTCCAACACCATGTTTTGGATATACTACATAATCTTTAGTTTTATATTCTTTTTTTTCAGTTTCTTGTCTTTTAATTTTTTTGATTTCTGGTTTTATTTCATTAGTTTTAGGAATTCTTAAGTTTTCAGTTTTATTTTCTTCCTTAATATTTTTTTCATTTTTAATTGATAACTTAATTTTTGATTTTATAGTTTTTTTATTTTTACTTATTTTTTTGGAAACTCTAATTTTTTTTGAGATCTTATTTTTTTTGTTTTTATTTTTTTTACTCGATTTTTTTTTTTTAAACGTTTTCTTTAAAATATTTTTCAAATTTATTTTCTTCATTTTCGTGCTCTTTACTATCTTTTGGTGGATCTTTTTTTTTGACTATATTGGGCCAAATTTCCGAATATTTTTTGTTTAATTCTAACCATTTTTCATTATCGGTTTCAGTGTCAGGAACTATAGCATCTATGGGACACTCAGGTTCACAAACGCCACAATCTATACACTCATCAGGTTTAATTACAAGCATATTTTTTCCTTCATAAAAACAATCAACAGGACAAACTTCAACACAATCAGTCAATTTACATTTAATGCATTTTTCATTTACGATATAAGTCATTTAGTTAATTTTTTTTTTACTTTTTCTTTTATTTCACCCATAATTTTGTCATCTAAGTATAATAAACCTCCTAATCTTCTCATTAAATTAGTCTCATACATATCCGACTCTTTGTTTGAATATATAATATTCCACAAAACTTCAATAATTTTAGTTTTAAATTCATTATCAGCATTTTTAATTTCTTTTGTAAAATCTAGTATTTGATTTGATTTTTCTTCATTAATTTCTGCAGTTGACATTATTTTATCTGTTTTAGATTCATCTACTCCTAGCTGAATTAAGGTTTTTTTTATAATTTCTTTTTCCTTGCTAGTGTAATTTTCATCAATTTTTGCCGCATGAATGAATAGTGATACAGTTTTAGATAATAATTTGTCATAATTTTTTATGTCATCTTTCGATTCATTTTTCTTAAAAAAATTAAACATTACTTAAAATTAATATTTTTTAACACACTAAACGGATTATCTCTATTGCTACTTTTGTTAGCAAATTTTTTAATTTTTGTTTTAGATGG
>CACIVL010000004.1 GCA_902590125.1 uncultured Pelagibacteraceae bacterium
ATCAGGATGACAATCTAATGCATCCATAGTAGCAACGCTAAATCTTATATCATTGTAGTCCCCATCTTTGGTTAAAGTGATTGCAGGAGCATGAAAGCCTCTATGTGAATCTTGTGTGTAATCTTTGTCTCTAAATTTAAGCGGTACATTAACTAAAGTTTCAAAAATTTCTTTTTCATTCTTTCTTAAATAATCTGCTACTGCAAATGCATCAACTGCTGATGAATCTCCTCCTTCTGCAGAATTAATTAAACAATGAAGAAATTGATAGCCTGGAGGGTTTTCAAACCAAGGTAAATCCATATGATTTCTTAAAGCATGCGCTGTGTAAGCGGAATTATTTGGTTTTGGAATATTTATAACCTCAAAAGGTGTTTTAAAAAAAGTTTCCCTAGTATGGCTTATTCTATTTAAAACTGGAAATGCTGACTTTTTTTCAATTGGTGTATTTTTTACAATTGCTATTCCTTTGCAATGTAAATGTTCTAACCATTTTATTAAACCTTCATCTGAATTAATTATTTCATCATGATCTACGCAAATAGATTTTAAATTTTTTTGTAAAGAGTTATTCCATAGTTGATAAGGAGATTTGTATTTTTTTTTGTTATTTATAGTGTAGCAATTTTTTCTTAACCATTCTTTGTCATAATAGCTTGTATGATTGCCTTCGCTCCACTCTATTTCTAACTTTCCTTCTTTATTAATTTTACATTTTTTTGGTTCTATGCTTGTTGAAACTTCTAGTATGTTAAACATTCTATGTCTTGAATCTTTATCGTGAGCTGTTGGACAATTGTCTCTTAACCACATAAAGTTAAAATTACTCTTTTCACCGTCGCTCCATTCAACATTTAATGATGAACCATTTTTTGAAACTTTAAAAATTTCTACTGACATAAAACAATTGTTATTTTATTTAGTTTTGTTTTCAATTCAATTTATAATTGAATCTAAGTACTGTATATTACTTTTTCCTTTGTTTTATTGACCCATATCAATCTTATTAAAGGTTGTCTTTTCTCTCGTATCAAGTTTTAATGCGGTCAGTTTAAACTTAATAATGGAGGGAATTTCATGAAATTTCTAAGAAACTTAATTCTTTCATTTGTATTGGCTGGAACAATGTCTCTAGCGACTACTAGCGCTAACGCGGGATGTGGTAAAGTACATTTGGGAGACTTTGACTGGGATAGTGCCAACATTCATACTGCTATTGCGGGTTATATTCTTGAAAAAGGATACGGCTGCGAAGTAGAATCAACAAAAGGAAGTACTACTCCAATAATGGCCGCTCTTTTCGATCAACAAATAGATATTGTTACTGAAGTTTGGAGAGACAACCTTGTTCAGTTGATTGAAGAAAACTTAGCTAAAGGAACTATAATTGAGCTTGGTGTTAACACTCCTTCATCTACTCAAGGATTCTATGTAGATAAACCAACTGCTGACAAGTATGGTTTAAAATCAGTTGAAGACATGAAGAGTGCTGAGATTGCAAAATTATTTGCAGATCCAGAAGCTCCTGGAAAAGGTAGAATGACTAGCTGTATTTCGGGCTGGACTTGTTACACTATTAACTTAGTGAAACATAAAGTTTATGGTCTAGATGAATTCTATACTAACTTTGATCCAGGTTCAGGTGGAGCTTTAGATGCAGCAATCGCGGGTGGATTTAAAAAAGGAAAACCAGTATTTTCATACTACTGGACACCAACAGGTTTGATGGGAAAAGTAGACTTGGTTAAATTGGAAGAACCTAAATACGACCAAGCTTGCTGGGATGAAATGACTAAAGTCGTTGAAGATATAAAAGCAAACGGACCAGATGTATACAAAGATACTTGTGCATGTGAATACGTTAACATGTCTTTAACAAAAGCTGCTTCAACCAAATTTGCAAGCAATAAAAAAAATAAGCCAGTTTTAGATTTTATTAGAGCTTATTCGATACCTACTGCTGCAGTTAATAAAGCACTTGCATTCTACATGGATGAATCAGGAGGAGATATGGAAGCAACAGCTAAATATTTCTTAGCAAACAATGCTATGTGGAAAAGCTGGGTTCCAGCTGATGTCGCAGCAAAAGTTGTAGACTCGCTGTAATTTTTATTAATAAATTATAAACTTAAGAGCCCTTATTAGGGCTCTTAGTATTTCATAAGGAAAGTAAAGTTAAAATAATGGAAAAATATAAAAAATTTATCAAGCCAGTTATATATTCAATAATTTTTATATTTTTGATCATTATTAGTTATCGTTCAGCCAAACCTAGATACAAACCTGAACATTTTACAGATATATTTGACGATTTTTCTTGGCTAGGAAATTGGCCTAAGTGGCTTGATTTTCCTTTAATGCAGCCTTTGAATGCTGGTTTTGACTGGTTAATTATAAAATACGGATTGTTTTTTGAAGGGATAAATAATTTTTTATTGGGAATGTACACTGCAATGAAAGATGCTTTGGTTGGTTTACCTTGGCCAATTGTTATAGCAATAGTTATTTTAATTACTTATTTTGCAAGTGGAAGAAGAACAAATACTACAGTCATGGTAGCTTTTTGCACTTTTTTTCTAGGTTTTCTAAGTCCAAGATATTGGGATAAATGCATTATGACAACTTGTATCGTGATTATTGGTATGTTGCTTTGTATAGTTGTGGGAATTCCAATCGGAATTGCAATGGCTAGAAATAGGAAAGTAAGAAATGCATTATTACCGATACTTGACTTGATGCAAACAATTCCTAGTTTTTGTTATTTAATCCCAGGCATTTTATTATTTGGTTTGGGTGCTGTACCAGCTATTATTGCAATTTTTGTGTACGCTGTACCTCCGCTTATTAGATTAACTGATCTTGGTATAAGATTAGTAGACAAAGAAGTAGTTGAAGCTGCTGAAGCCTTTGGTGCAAGCAAAAAACAAAAACTTTGGGGAGTTCAAATTCCTTTGGCTTTACCGAACATAATGCAAGGAATTAACCAGTGCACCATGATGTCATTAGCCATGGTTGTTATTGCTTCGATGATTGGAACAAGAGGTATAGGAGACGAAGTATTGCTTGGTTTACAACAATTAAATGTAGGTATGGCAACTGAAGCGGGTATTGCAATTGTTTTGCTGGCCATTATATTTGATCGAATTACACAGTCCTATGGAGAAAAAATTCAGGAAAGAACTCAAAAAAAGAAAAAAATATAACTTATGTCTAAAATAGAAATAAAAAACGTTTACAAAATTTTTGGTGACCAACCTTCAAAAGTTCTCCCAATGGTTCAAGATGGAGCAACAAAAGAAGAAATATTAGAAAAAACTGGACATACAGTTGGTCTTGATAATGTGTCAATATCAATTGAAGAAGGAGAAACTTTCGTTTGTATGGGTTTGTCCGGTTCTGGAAAATCTACGCTTATACGTCATATAAACAGGTTAATAGATCCAACTTCAGGAGTCGTTTCAGTTGAAGGTACAAATGTTATGGATTTAAATCAAAAAAAATTAATTGAATTTAGAAGACATAAAATGAGTATGGTTTTCCAAAGATTTGGTTTATTCCCACATAAAACAGTTCTTGAAAATGTTGGATATGGCCTTGAAGTCCAGGGACAAAAACCAGAAGAAAGAAACAAAAGAGCAATGGAAAAAATTGAAGCTGTTGGATTAACTGGTTTTGAACATCAATACCCAAATCAATTATCTGGAGGAATGCAACAACGTGTTGGTCTTGCAAGAGCACTTGCTACAAATACAGATATAATGTTAATGGATGAAGCTTTTTCAGCTTTGGACCCTTTAATTAGAAGTGACATGCAAAAACAATTAATAGATTTACAAAGTGAATTAAAAAAAACAATAGTATTCATTACTCACGATTTAGATGAATCTTTAAGATTGGGAGATCATATAGGAATATTAAATGGTGGAAGGTTAGTACAAGTGGGAACGCCTATAGATATTATCATGAAACCAGCTGATGATTATGTTGAAGCCTTTGTTAAAGATGTAAATCGTGCAAAAGTAATTAAAGCAAAAATTATTATGAATCCAGCTAGCTCTTCTAATGGAGTTGACAAAAGTAATTTAGTTAGGGTTGGAGAAGATCAATTTATCGATGAATTTTTGCCTCAAGTAGTTTGTTCAAATGCAAACTGTGAGGTTGTCGATAAAGAAGGAAATGTCAAAGGATATATTACACAAAAAGAACTTTCAAAAGCTTTAACAAAAGAACACATGGTTGATGCTGCTAAGTCTAAAAAATAAAAAAATTATTATTTCTGCTGGAGCATCGGGAATCGGCTGGTCAACTGCAAGAGTTTGCCTTTCTAAAGGAGCTACTGTTTATCTATGCGATATTAATAATAAATCTTTAAATAAAATTAAAAAACATCATTTAACTAACAAAAGATTATTCTCTTATGAATGTGACGCTTCTGATGAAAATGAGGTTTCTGATTTTTTTAATCTAGTAAATAAAAAAACAAAAAAAATTGATGCTTTAATTAATAATGTTGGAATTGCAGGACCTACAGGAACTATTGATAAATTAAGCTCTGATGATTTGGAAAAAACTTTAAAAGTTAACGTTATAAGTCATTTTTATTTTTCTAAGCTCGCAATACCTATGCTCAAAAAAAATAAAGGTGGATCAATAATAAATATTTCTTCAGGTGCAGGAATTATGGGTTTTCCATTAAGATCTCCTTACGCTGCCAGCAAATGGGCAGTTATAGGATTAACAAAAACTTTAGCTATGGAATTAGGTAAATTTAAAATTCGAGTTAATGCTATTTGTCCAGGAACTATAAAAGGTGATAGAATGGTAAGAGTAATAAGAGACAAATCAAAGTATTTAAAAGTTTCTAAAAAAAAAATAGAAAAAGAATTTGTGTCAATGGCTTCCATGAATTGCTGGATTTATGAGGAAGATATAGGAAAGATGTGTTCTTTTTTAATTTCAAGTGATGGTGAAAGAATATCCGGCCAAGCAATTTCTGTAGACGGAAATGCTACAAGAATGGATTAAATAAATTTTTTAATTAATAATTACTTATAATTTTTTAATTTTAGTTTTTCTCTAGTTTCTGCAGGAGTCATTATCGATACCCCGAGATCATTGACAATTCTTATTGCTTTCTCAACCAATTGAGCATTTGTAGCCAATTTTCCTTTTTCTAAATACAAGTTATCTTCAAGCCCTACTCTTGGATTCCCTCCCATAATTACAGTTTGTGCAACAAATGGCATTTCATTTTTTGATATTGCAAAACCAGACCACACACCCTCTTTAGGCATAATATCTTTCATTGCTTGCATAGCTAAAGGTGTAGCTGGTGCCCCCCAAGGTATACCGAGACACATTTGAAACATTGGTGGATCATCTAACAATCCTTCTTTGTATAATTGAGCTCCAAACCACATGTTCCCTAAATCAAAAGCTTCTATTTCAGGTTTAACGTTTATTTCTTGTAATCTTTTAGCTGCTTTTCTTAAATCATTAGGAGTGTTGACAGTGATTACTGAACTATCACCAAAGTTTAATGTTCCACAATCCAATGTACATATTTCAGGTAAAAATTGTTCTGCATTTGCAATTCTTTCCATTACATTTGCCATGTCAGTCATAGGTCCAAAATCAAGAGGGTTTTTTCCTTGTCCTATATCTAAATCTCCACCCATTCCGGTAGTAAGATTCAAAACAACATCAGTATCACTTGAACGAATACGGTCTACTACTTCTTTATATAATTCCAATCTTCTACTGGGTTTTCCATCATTCTCTCTAACATGAATATGTGCAATTGCAGCGCCTGCTTTTGCAGCATCAATTGCTGCTTTTGCAATTTGTTCGGGTGTTTTAGGCAAATCTGGATGTTTGCTAGCTGTATCACCAGACCCAGTTACCGCGCAGGATATAAAAACTTTGCTCATTTTTATTTTTACGAAAATATACTATCATAGATCATATGGAAAGATCAGAAATATTGAATGATTTAGCTGCTGCTTTTAGATGGACAGCAAAATTGAATATGCACGAAGGAATAGCTAATCATTTTAGTGTATGTATGCCAGACTCAAATGATTTTTATGTTAATGGAACTGGTATGCATTTTAGCAATATCAAGGCTAGTGATTTAGTTTTGATTAAAGATGAAGAATTTGAAGAAATGAAAAAAAAACCTGAAATTGTTGATCCTACAGCAATTAACATTCATGGTGCTATTCATAAAAAAGTTCCAAATGCAAAATGTATACTTCACGTTCATTCAAAATATGCATTAGCTTTATCTTGTCTAAAAGATCCAGTTCTACCTCCTATAGACCAGAACAGTATGCGTTTTTATAATCGTGTTGCGCTTTACAATGAATTTGGAGGTTTAGGATTTGAAGAAGAATCTAAAAAAATGGCTAACAGTATTGGCAACCATAATATATTGTTGTTGGCTAATCATGGAATTTTAACTGCTGGCCCAACAGTTGCCCAAGCTTTTGATGATTTATATTATTTTGAAAAAGCATGCGAAACATATATCACCGCCTTATCAACTGGAAAAAAATTAAATTTAGCAAGTCCCGAAATTGCAGAAAAAACTGCTCAAGATTGGGAAAATTATAGTACTGATATGGGAGAACTGCATTTAAAAGCTATAAGATTAGTTCTAGACAAAGAAGATCCTAGTTATAAAGAATAGTAATTAAAAAATAATTTATGAAGAAAATATTAATTATTTTATTATTTATTTGCACCCCGCTAAAAGCTGAAAAAATTGAACAACTAAGCTGGTTTAATTTACAGGAAATTCTTGAAGATGATAAATTAACATATAAAATAATAAAAAGTTGTGTATCTTTAAATTCTGCAGTAACTGAATTGATTAAAGAAGAACATCCAAAGCTTGCAAAAGAGTTTTTTCAAACAGCAAATTATCTTTATCCTTTTGGTATCCTTGTTTTAAAAAAAATAAAAAAAATAGAAAATAAAGAAGCTGAAAAAGAATTTTTTTCTGACGTTGATAGTCTTACGATTGATTATATGAATTTTATGATAAAAAATGGTCAGGCCACAAAAAGTTTTTTTGAAGGAACTTTTTTAGGAGAGGATATAAATTACTGTAATGAAATTAGAGCAGCTATAGAAACAACTCTATCGGAATCAAAAAAACAAGAATAAGTTATTCTGATTTTTTCTTTTTAAACTTAGGTATTTTTGATTTTTTCTTTTTCTTTATTTTAGGTTTTTTAGGAATTTTTGATTTTTTTGTACCCTTGACTTCTTCCTCTGCTACACCTGTTTCTTCTAGTGCTTCCATTATTTCGGTACATTTTTTTGAATCGCAAAAGTATGTTGCTCCGGTGCTACTGTTGTAAAGATATGCACCACAGTTATCTTTTTTTTTCATAGTGCAATTAACAGGTTCTAATTTATATTCTGCAAACACACTTGTTGAAGAAAATAAAAAAAATATTAAAACTAAAAAAAATTTTTTCATAAAATATCAGCTGATTCAACTCCCATTAGAATAAATTATCAACTTTTTTATTTCTAAACTTAGTACAGTTTTTTCATTATTAACAAACAATAATTTAACCTATAAAAATTATATATAAAAAACATTAATTCATAATTGCTGGAAAAAAACCTTTATACATGGGACAATCATAAAAATAATTAAGGAGGAGACTACTATGAGAATAAGTAAACTTATCTATGTTGCACTTTTCTCTTGGTTTTTGGGTATTTTTAGTATCGCATCTGCACAAGAATTGTGCACGGAATGCTTGAGCAAGGTGCCTAAGGACATGAGGGACTATGTTTACAACATGGACTTTATGGATAAAGATCAGCCTCTAGGACCAACTGTTATGAAAGGTTGGAAAAGCCCTAGAAAACCACCTTGGACGATCGGTTATGCTAGTACATACGCAGGTAATACTTGGCGTAAAGGTGCTATGGAACGTCTAATGGAGGTTGTTTACCCTAAATGGAAAGCCCTTGGAATGGTTGATGAAATTGTAATTACTCAATCTAATTTAGATGACACATTACAAATTCAACAAATGAGACAAATGATAGATGGTGGAAAAGTTGACGCGATTATTATTTGTTGTTCAAACTTAACCGCTCTTAACCAAACAATTAAGTATGGTTGGGAAAAAGGCGTTCCAACACTTTCATTTACTGGATTTACAACGTCACCATATTCAATCAATACATCAGTTAACTACCGACTAGTTGGTTATTATATTGGTGCTTGGATGGCTGAATTAATTGGTGAAAAAGGAAATGTTATCGTTATGGACGGAATTCCTGGCTACTCAGCATCTGACCAACAAAGTGATGGAATGTTAGAAGGTTTAGGACAATACCCTAACATAAAAGTTGTTGCACAGTTAGCGCACAACTGGACATCTCAAGTTGCACAGAAAGAATTATCTCAATGGTTATCAAGTAACCCAATAGAGATACATGGAATCGCTGTTCAATCTTCAGGAGAAACTGGAACTTTACAAGCATTGCTTCAGTCTGGTCGTGATCCAATTCCACCAATTGCATTAGGTGGAGAGCTAGGTGCTCTATGTTATTGGAGACAAAATCCAGGTTATATCGACGAAGCGATATATGCTTGGCCTCCAGGAGATGAAATCGAACTAGGTATGGAAGTAATGATCAGAACTTTACAGGGTCAAGGTCCAAGAATTCAATCTATATTGGTTGGACCAGCAACGAAAAGTTTTGACGATATCGCAAAAGTGTTAGGCGAAGATTGCGATAGAAACTCTACTGGTTGGGATAATCCAGGAATAGAAAACTGGGCTCCTAGAGCTTATGTTGAAACATTCTTTGATAATCCATCAGATCCAGAGAAATACGATCCAAAATCTCACTAATACTTTAAAATTTTAAAGTATGAGTGCAGAACCAAATACAAAAGACAACACCTCTAACAAAGAGGTGTTGTCTAACAAATCAAATACTGTTACTGGCGATATTTATGTTCAAGATGTTCATAAATATTTTGGTGTAACTAGAGCTCTTAACGGAGTTAATTTTAGTGCAAACTTTGGTGAGATCCATGCCATAGTTGGTGGTAATGGTTGTGGAAAAAGTACACTTGCAAAAGTAATGTCAGGCGTCTTACCAATTGATAAAGGTAAAGTTTCTGTCTTGGGTCATGTCCCTACCTCACCCGTTATGGCGAGAGAGCTCGGTATAGCTACTGTTTTTCAAGAAGTAATGATAGCTGAAGAAGCTTCTGTTGTAGACAACTTGTTTGTTGGCTCAGATAGTTTTTGGTACAAAAATTTAACACAAAGAGAAAAAGTTTTAAAAGCGCAAGAACTTATGGAAGATCTTGCTGGAGAATATATAGATCCTTATACTCAAGCATTTAATTTATCTTTACCCATTAAAGCTTGGATTACTATAGGAAGAGCATTTTTACGTGAAAACACAAAAGTACTAATTCTAGATGAATCTTCAGCAGCACTTGATTTTGATTCAACTGAAAGACTATTTAAAAAAATGAGAGAATTAAGAGATAATGGAGTTGCAGTTTTTATTGTCACTCATCGAATAGCAGAATTAATACGTATAAGTGATAAAGCAACAGTTATGAGAGATGGTAAAGATGTTGGTGTTCTTGAAAAAAAAGATCTTAACGAAAAAAATTTATTGAGTTTAATGACAGGAAGAACTGAATCAGGTGAAAAATCTACATCAGTTGCAGTAAAAACAAAAACAGACAAAGTGGTAATGAAAGCAGAAAATCTAGTTGTTTGGCCGGAAAGTAAACCGGTTAATTTTGAAGCACGTAGAGGTGAAATAGTAGGTGTTACAGGATTAGATGGTAACGGTCAGGATGACTTTGTAAAAATTTTAGCAGGTGTGCAAGAATCTCAAGGCGGTACTACCGAAGTCTTAGATGTTAATAACAAATTCATAAAATATAATTCTTTAATGGAGGCAAAAAACAATGGAATTTCCTTTGTTTCAGGAGATAGAAAAAAAGAAGGAATACTTCCTAACTTAAGTATTTACGAAAATTTAGTAGTTCCACTTTATCGAACAACAAGTAAGGCAGGATGGTTGGGTTTTGTTAACTGGCTTGAGTTAAACGGCATATATGAATACGAAGTTGATAGACTAAGCATTAAAACTGGTCCAAGAGATAACCTTATAGGTTCGTTAAGTGGAGGCAACCAACAAAAAGTTATGATAGCTAGATCTTTGGCAACGCATCCAAAAATTCTTGTCTTGAATGATCCTGCTAGAGGCATTGATGTAAGCACAAAAAGAGATTTATACACTCATCTCAGAAATTTTGTAGAAGAAGGAAATACAGTTATTTTCCTATCAAGTGAACTTGAAGAGTTTATCGGACTTTGTCCAAAAGTAATTGTATTTAGACATGGAACAATATTCGATATTTTTGAAAATGAAAAAGTTAATGCAGATACCTTGCTCGAAGGAATGTTTGGTCAAACTGCAGGTATAGGATCAACTAGTATTAGCAAATCTAATAGTGGTAATTTTTCAGAAAAAACAAATGAGATGAACACTTATAAAAAAAATCCAGCTAGTATAGATAAAAAAATTATAAAAGTTGTAGACTTTGATAAAGAAAAAAAATCTAAAGAAAATAATTCAAATAAAAAAATAAAAATAAAAACATTTTAATGAAAAAAGAAACTATAAATAATTACTACACAGATGAAGATTTAATTAATTTTAAAAAATTAAATAATTTTAAAGAATTTAAAGCTAATAAATTAGACAACACTCAAACAACAAAACATCAAGTGAAATATTCAATGTCTGACAATAGTAATTTTAATAAAATTATGAACGTTGAAAATAGTGAAACATCTTTATTTAAAGAGATAAACAAATTAAAAGAAAATATATACTACAACTCATCAGATTTTCAAAAATTTAACAAACTTCAGCAATTCGCAAGTTTTGATATCAACAAAGACACAAAGAATGAAAAAGAATATTCAAAAACTATCACAAGTTATACTTCTGATGACGTAAATAAATTTGATAAAATCATCAAAACCAAAAATGAAGATACAAACAGCAAAGAAACTAATAACAAAAAAATTAAAATAATTGATTTTAAAAAGTTAAAAGAAAAGGAAAAAAATTTTAAAAACAAATTGGGTATTGAAAAAATTAAAGTTGTTTATTTCGATTAATTTATGGAAATTGTAGATAAAATTGCAAAAACTTATAGATCTAGTGTAGATACTTCTTCGAACAAGTATCTTATGGTGCCAATTTTTATTTTCTTTTCTCTATTAATTTTTGCAATGATAAGAAGTCCAATTATAATTTCCCAATCAGGTATTGGTAGTGCAATAATTCTTAGTGCACCACTTATATTAACAACTTATGCTTTAACATTTATTGTTATGGCTGGCAGAGGTGGTGTCGATTTATCTATTGGTCCTTTTATGGGTTTTATAAATGTCAGCAGTATTCAGTTATATGCTCACGGATATTTGCAAACTCCAATTGGTTGGTTCATCTATGCAATTGTCATAGGTTTAATTTGGCAATTTTTTTATGCTTTGATTGTAGTATTCGTGAGAGTTTCACCAATTATAGTCGCATTGGCAGGCTATCTAGCATTCACTGGAATCAATCTCGTTATTCTATCTCGTCCAGGAGGTATTGCTCCAGATTGGTTAATACCTTGGGGAGAAGGATTTACAATATTTAATGAAGTATTGCTTCTAATGGTTTTAGCAACAATTTTATTTTACATCATCACTCACACAGCTTTTTGGGGTCATTTAAAATTAATGGGTTCTGATGAGCGTGCCGCATTTACAAGTGGTGTTAAAATTAACTGGGTAAGAATAGTTGCGCATTTAATAGCAGGAGTTTTTGCAGCCTTATCTGCAATATGTTTTACAGCTCTGGTAGGTTCTGGAGATCCTATACAAGGAACAAAATATACTCTTTTAGGCGTGACCGCATTAGTTCTTGGTGGGGCAAGTCTTGTTGGTGGTAGAGGTGGTGCATTTGGTGCTATTTTGGGAGCTGGAAACCTTTATTTAATAAATTATATTTTAGTTACCTTTAGATTTGAAAGATTACAAAGCTTTGTTTCTGACTTATCCTATGGTGCTGTCTTGGTTATTGCTTTGCTTGTAAGTCTTATTCTTCCTTACGTACAAAGAGTAACTAAAGGATTGTCCGTTATGGTTTTTTTCATTCTTATGTCTTTTGCTGGCACATTCGTTATAATGCATCAAGTTTATGATCAACCAATCGTAGTTGAATCTGAAGTAAAAGAAGATATTGACGAAGCTTCTAAAGCTTATCAAAGAGGAACCAAAGTTCGTAAGTTAGATGCTACGGGAAATATTATTGTTGAAGAAGGCGAAGCAGGAACTACTACTGGAACAGGAACAAAACAAGGCGGATCATTAGCTGGTCACTCAGTCGTTAGATTAACTGAAACTCCTGGAACAATAATGTTTTATGTAATTATTGGAATAGCAGGTCTCGCGCTTCTTCTTTATTTGCTTACTGTTCACAGAAGTCCTTCAACAGTAACCTTTACTGTCATTGTTGCCATCATTGTAGCAGGTTTAATTTTCGATCCTGAAGATAAAGAAAAAAATTTATTAAAAGATACTGAAAAGATAAGTTTACAATCGGGACAAACAAGTAGTATCGAAACTTCATCACCAAAATATTTTAGTCTTGAGAAGATTGATTATTTCTCAAATTTATCTATTTCAGGAACAACTTATAGTATAATTTATATTGCTGGAGTTGTTCTACTAGCTTCATTAATTGTAATAGCAATGTTACCACAATTTAGTAATCGTATAAAATCTACCGCCATGCTCTTCTTTCTGGCTGCCTTGACAATAATTGTTTTAAAAGGTGTCTCTTATAATAATTTAATTGAAAGTACTGATAAAAGCTTTTTTGGCATCCAAGGATACGGTGTCATATTGGTAATTTTATTGCTTTTTGTTATTACAGCTCCATTCGTTCATTCAAGAATAAAAAATCTCACAAATGTTTATATTTTTGGATTAGGTGTTTTAGCAATAATAACTACTTATTTTGTTGGAGGAAATACATTTATACCTGATGATCCTTCGCTTTATCAGTCTAAAATAATAAGTGAATTAAATATTGGAGATATTTCCCAAGTAAAATATGGAGAACCAAAAAGATTTTTTTATGATATTTTAAGAAGTGGTTATTCACAAGTAGCTTTTAGTATCCTTGCTGTTTTTTTACTGCAATACTTTTTATTTTTAAATATGGGTCATAAAGCAAGTTATAAAAGGTTTGCTCCGTATATGTATATTGTAATATTTGCAAGTTTTCTATGGGCTGCAGTATTTTATTCTGTAGGATATTCTTTTTATAAAATTATCGCCGTATTTATTATTGGAATACCGCTTACTCCTCTAGTATGGCAATTTATGAGCGTCTACAGAGAAAAAGTAGGACGTGATAGACAATTAAGTCAATGGGAAGAGGTAAAATAAAATGAAAAGATCAGCTTTTCTTTTCTTCAAAGGGTTGGGATTATTATTTGCAATATTGTGCGGTATAGGTACTGCAGTATTAGGTTGGTTTGATGGTGCCGACTGGATGAATATTGTAACTTACTCTATAGCAGTAACTGGATTAATATTATGGGGTTGGTATCATTTTTCTATTAGATGGATTAATAGTGACTTAAAGCAAAATATATTTACTAAATTTCCTAAAGAAGAAAAAGTTGAAAGTAAAGAAATTTCTGAAGAAGAAAATGAAGAAAACTTCTTCTTTAAAATTATTCGTGATAACAAATGGAAAGTATTAGCTTTTATTTTATTAATACTTATTTTTATTTTTGTTTCTTTTATTGCTGAAGGTTTCTTTTCAGGTCGTACCTTAGTATCTTTTTTAATATTCCTAGGATTTATCATATTAATGGGAGTTGTTGGTCAATATGTAACTGCCCAAAAAAGTGTCTTTATTGGTATTTGTGTCTTAATTGGATTATTTATATTAGGATCACTTACAATAAGTGGCTTTCTCTCAATGCTGAATATGAAATCAATGTTGGTGTTTGCGGCATTTTTAGGTTTAGCTACAGTGGGTCAAACTTTTGTTGCATTATTGGGAGGTCTTGATTTATCAATTCCATTTTTAATAGGAGCATCTAACGTTGCTCTAATGTCCTTAATTTCTAAGGGTGTTCCCCCGTGGTTAGGTTTGGTTGCTGTGTTATTATTAGGTCTAATAATAGGATTAATAAATGGTATTCTAAGCTTTAGACTTCAAGGTCAGGCATTAATACTAACTTTAGGTGTTGGTTTTTTTGTTAAAGGTGGTGTTCAAATTCTTGTAGCGATGGGTACTTTCTCTGCTGGTACAGTATTTGGTGTTGTACCAGATTGGATGAGAAATATTGCTTCCATGAATGGTAAAACCATTGGACTTCCTATTCCCCCTATAATTTTAATTTGGATTGTCGCTTCTATAATTATAATCGTTGCTCTTCGCTTAACTAAATGGGGAAGAAATCTTTATGCACTTGGGGGAAGTCGATTATCATCTTCAAGATTATCTATTTCTGAAAGAGGATATTGGATTGGTGCTTATGTAATTAGTGGTTTTTTTGCAGCACTAACTGGTGCATTGCTTCTTGGATGGAGCGGCGGTGGTTTTATAGGAGTTGGTGATACTTATTTATTTTTAACAATTGCTGCAGTTGTTGTTGGAGGAACTTCGTTGCTGGGAGGTTACGGTGGATACGGATTAAGTGTAATTGGAGTCTTAATTTTACAAGTAATTACAACGGTGCTAATTGGCTGGGGTTTAAAATGGGAAGCGCAACAATTTATATTAGGTTTATTAATTATACCAATGGTTGCTCTATATGCAAGATCGCCACATATTAGATCTCAGATTTAAAATGAGAAGGATAATAGAATGATGAAAATAAATTGTGATATGGGTGAAAGTTTTGGAATTTATAATGCAGGCAATGATGAAGAAATAATGCCTTTAATAGATGTTGCCAATGTTGCATGTGGTTTTCATGCCTCAGATCCTAATCATATGAGAAAGACAGTAGAGCTAGCAAAAAAATATAAAGTAAAAGTAGGAGCACATCCATCTTTTCCAGATTTACAAGGTTTTGGAAGAAGAGAAATGAAAATGCCAAAATTGGATTTAAAAAATATGATAATGTATCAAGTTGGTGCTCTTAAAGCCTTTTTGGATGAATTAAAGATGCCTTTAAATCACATAAAGCCTCATGGATCTCTTTATGTTATGGCGTCAAGAGATGAAGAAATAGCAAGAGCAATCGCAGATGCAGTAGAAGCTTTTGATGTAAGTATTTATGGAATGGCAAATACTGCGCATGAAAAAGTTTATAAAAAAGAAAGAAAGTTAGATTTTGTCGCTGAGTTTTACGCTGATTTAGATTATGATAAAGAAGGAAAACTTGTAATAGCAAAAGGAAAAAATTCAAAATATAGTAGTAAATTAGCAGTAAACCGTTGCTTAAGAGCCATTAAAGAAAAAAAAGTTAAGAATACTAGTGGCACAGATACTGATGTTGGGTGTGATATAATTTGTGTTCATTCAGATACGCCTAATGCTGTTGAAATAATAAAAAGTTTAAAAAAAGCTCTTAAAAAATAAATTAGATGAAGAAAATTCTAATAGCAAATCGTGGAGAAATTGCCTGTAGAATCATTAATAGTTGCAAAAAATTAAAGTTTCATTCAGTTGCTGTTTATTCCGATATAGACAAGAGCAGCAAACATGTTAGAGAAGCAGATGAATCAATTCATATAGGCGGTTCAAAAGCACAGGATAGTTATTTGTCTTCAGACAAAATAATTAAAGCAGCTCAAAAAGTAAAAGCTGATGCTATTCATCCAGGCTATGGTTTTCTCGCCGAAAATGATCAATTTGCACAGAAAGTAATTGATGCTGGGATAATTTGGATAGGACCTAAACCTAATACTATTGTTTCTATGGGCAACAAAGATATAGCAAGAGATTTGGCTTTAAAAAGTGATCTTCCAATTTGTCCAGGTTTAACCAATCAAGATTTAGAAAAAAATGATTTAGAAAAAAAATGCAATGAGATTGGATTTCCTATTTTAGTAAAAGCAAGTGCTGGTGGTGGCGGAATAGGAATGCAAATTGTAAATAATTTTAGTGAATTAGTTAAATCTGTGGAAAAAACTAAAAATTTAGCGAAGAAAGCATTTGGTAATAGTGATGTTTTTTTAGAAAAATTTATAAAAAATGCAAGACACATAGAAATACAAATATTTGGTTTTGGCGGAAAAAAAGCTGTCCATTTCTATGAAAGAGATTGTTCAATACAAAGAAGATTTCAAAAAATTATAGAAGAGAGTCCAGCTCCAAAAGTAAATTCAGAAATTATAAATAGAATGGCAGAAAGTGCTGTAAATTTTGCCGCCAATCAAAAATACGAAGGTGCTGGAACAATAGAATTTATTTATGATGTAGACGAAAAAAAATTCTACTTTTTAGAAATGAATACAAGAATTCAAGTAGAACATCCAGTAACAGAATCTATAACAAATTCTGACTTAGTTGGAATGCAAATCAAGTTTGCATTAGGAATTGACTTTGATCTAACAGAACAAAATAAAATTAATAAAACTGGTCATGCTATTGAGTGTAGACTGTATGCTGAAGACCCATCAAAAAATTTTCTTCCTTCACCTGGAAAAATTTCAAAACTTAAAATTCCAAACACTAATTTAACAAATATTAGATTAGATATTGGCGTGGATGAAGGAGATGAAATATCTTTTTATTATGATCCAATGATAGCAAAAATTATTGCTAAAGGATCTACCAGAAATGAAAGTATTAAAAATATGATACAATATTTAAAAGAATTTGAAATTGAAGGAATTAGTACTAATAAATCTTTTTTAATATCTGTACTTCAAAATAAAAATTTTGAAGAGGCAAATTTTAATACAAAATTTATTGAAAATAACTTGGCCTCATTTATTAAGAAAAAAGAAAATATTTTACCAACCAAAGAACAAGATAAAAATAAAATTAAACAAGAATATAGCGATAAAGATGTAAAAGCTTTTGAAAAAATTATTTCTAAAACACCCAAAAGTAAAAATGGCCAAGGCTATTCAGAAAAGGATTTAAAAGCCTTTGATAATATTGTTTCTTCAAAAAAGAAAAAAACTCAAACAGAATTAAAAGAAGAAGTTAAAAATATTCAAGGTAAAATTTACGATACTCCTAAATTTTTACCTGCTGGTGATAAATATATGCTTATTGAATTTGGTAATGTAATGAATTTAGAATTAAATTTTACTGCTCAAAATTTAGCTAAAGCAATTAAAGAACATAAAGTTAGAGGTATTTATGAAACTTCTCCTTGTTTTGCATCTATGCTAGTACACTATGAACCAGAAGAAATAAAATTTGATGATTTAAAAAAAGAATTAAAATCTCTTGTAGACTCTTTAGGTCCTTCTGATGATATAGAAATTAATAGTAGAATTTTTTCTTTTCCTACAGTTTATCTTGATAAATGGACAAAGGAATGCATTGAAGATTACTCAAACAAAATAGCTAAAAAGAAACCTGATCCTGAGCTTATTACAGAATTAAATAATTTGGAAAGCACAGAACAATTTGTAAGAGTACATTCTGGAACTGAATATTGGGTCTCTGCTATAGGTTTTTGGCCTGGCCTTCCGTTTATGATGGCTCTTGACCCAAGGTGTAAGCTTACAGTTCCAAAATATAACCCTCCACGAACATGGACACCAAAAGGAACAGTTGGAATGGGCGGTGCTTCTACATCAATATATCCTGATCGGTTACCGGGTGGATATCAAATTTTTGGAATTATTCCTGTTCCAATTTGGGATACAAAAAAAAGTTTTCCAGTATTTGAAAATAACATTTGTCTTTTTCAACCGGGAGATAGAGTAAAATTTATTCCTACAACGTATGAAGAGTTTGATCATGTTTCAAAAAAAGTAGAAGATGGTACTTATGATTACAATATTATTGAGTATCAAAAATTTTCTGTAAAAAATTATAAAAAATGGCTAACTACAATTGATCAAACGAAAAGGTTTTAATATTTATGGTAAAAGTAATTAAAAAAGGCTTAGAAACATCTGTTCAAGATTATCCTGGGAGAATTGGAACTCTTAATCTAGGTTTTCCGCCATCGGGTCCTATGGATAGTTGGTCTTTCAGGCTTGCTAATGTTTTGGTTGAAAATGAACCTGGTGCTGCAGCCCTAGAATGTCAATTTATGGGTCCTACTCTTAAGTTTAATAGTGATAGAATTATTGCTATCACTGGTGCTGATATGTCTCCAAAAATAGATGGCAAATTGGTTCCTTTATGGGAAAGCTTGGAAGTTAAAAAAAATCAAACTTTAGAACTGGCTTATGCAACAATGGGCGCTAGGACATATATTGCTTTTTCAGGAGGAATAAATACCACTCCATGGCTAGGCTCAAGATCAACCTTTCATAAAGCAGGAGTTGGTGGTATCGAAGGAAAAGCAATTCAAGATGGTCAAATTATTCCTTTAAACAAATCTAAATCTGTCGCAGGAAGAAAAATTAAAAAAAACTCTATACCAGTTATGTCTACAAATAAAAAATGGTCTGTAGAAGTTGTTAAAGGTCCTAATGATGATTGGGTTGATGAAAAAGGACATAAAATGTTTTTAAATTCCGATTGGAAGCTTCAGTCTAAAAGTGACAGAACTGGTTATAGATTAGAAGGACCAAAGTGGTCTTTTACAAAAAAAGCAACTCACAAAGGTTTAGAACATGGAACATTTCCTTCAAATATTATTGATCAAGGATATCCAGTAGGCGCCATAAACTTAGCTGGCCAAACTCCAATTATATTAGTTAATGATGGTCCTAGCATGGGTGGATTTATCGTTCCCTATACTGTTCCTTCAGCTTCTTTTTGGAAACTTGGACAAGCAAAACCAGGTGATAGTTTTAATTTTGTGGAAATATCAGTTGAAAAAGCTCAAACATTAAGAGCTGAACAAAGTATTATTTGTAGTGAATTAAGTTTAGCGTCTTCTAAAGAAGAAAATGTTGTTATTCCTAAAATACCAACTAAAAAAATTGATCATATTAAAATAGTAGATTTTGATAAAGAAAAAATAGATGAAAAAATCAGAAATAAAATAATGGAAAAAAGAGGAATGAAAAATATTAAAGTTCGTTTTTTTAATTAAAAAAATAACATGAAAAAAATTTATGGCAACTGAAGTTAAAACAACTGTACCAGGCAATATGTGGAAGGTTTTAGTCAAAGAAGGAGACACAGTAAAAAAAGGTGATCCTTTATTTATTATGGAAGTTATGAAAACAGAAGTCCATCACGATTCTCCGGTTGACGGAAAAGTGATTAAAGTTAATGTTGTAAACGATCAAGAAGGCATAGATCCAGGTACAGTAGCAGTTATAATTGAATGATACAAAAAAAAACAAAAGAATCTTTATATTTAACAATAATAAATGACCTGTCAGACGATATAGGAATATCAAAAGAAGAAACGAAAAGTTTGGTTGATGTTGCCCTGTACTCTACTGATCCCAGAGATGTAGATTACGAACAGTTAAAAAATGAAATTACAACATTTCTAGTTATCAACATTTTTTTTCTTATCTGTAAATTGTAATTTTTATGCAAGACCAAATAATCTTATACAATGGTCCAAATTCTCCTTTTGGAAGAAAAACTAAAGTAACCTCTTTAGTGCAAGAAATTAAATTAGAAGAAAAAATTATTAATGTATATGAAGCTTATTTTTTAGATAAACACAATCCTATAAGAAAAATTCCAACATTAATGGTTAATGAGTTGGCAATTATGGATAGTGATAACATTTGTTTGTATCTTGATTCAATTTCAAAAAAAAATACTTTATTTCCTAAAAAAAAATATTGGGAAATAATGTCTATGACTTCAATCGCTAATGGATTAATGGAGTCTGTGCTAGAAAGACGTATGGAATCAATTAGACCTGATAATGAAAAAAGCAATAGTTTCATAAACAAACAGGAAATAAGAATTACAAGAACTATCAAATGGTTGGAAAATAATTGGAATAATTACGATGAGAATTATCTAACAATGGATCAAATTGCCATTGGATGTGCTTTGGATTACACTATGTATAGATTTGACGATAGATGGAGATCAGAAAATTCAAAACTCAATAAGTGGTTTACCATTTTTGTTGAAAATGATTTTATGAAATCTACTTTGCCACGAGAAAAATAAATATGATTAAAGCTGCTTCGATAGGATTAGGATGGTGGTCAGATGAGCTTGCAAAATCAATTCAGGGAAAAAGCAAAAAAATTAAAATTGTAAGTTGCTATTCTAAAAATAAAGAAAAAAGAATTAATTTTTCAAAAAAATATAAAACTAAATACCATGATTCATACATGGCTATACTTAAAGATCCTAAAATCGACGCTGTAATTTTAACAACTCCACACTCACAACATTCAAAACATGCCATTCAAGCTATAAGAAATGGAAAGCATGTTTTTGTAGAAAAACCAATGGCAACAAAATTTTTAGATGCTAAAAAAATGTATTTGTTTGCAAAAAAATATAAAAAAATCTTGTCAGTTGGGCATAACAGAAGATACTCCAGTGTTTTTAATTTTATAAATAAGTTAAAACTTCAAAAAAAAATTGGAAAAATATTACATATTGATTCAAATTTTTCTGCATCAGGTGCATTAAATTATAAAAAGAAATTTTGGCGTGCGAACAGAAAGGAAAGTCCTGGAGGAGCAATAGCTGGGCTAGGCATACATATGATAGACTTAATGTGTTATTTTGGTGGAAGTGTCAAATCAGTACAATCATTAGTAAAAAAATATGCTGTTAAAGTAAACATAGATGACACTACTTCTGCTCTCTTTGAACTAAAAAATTGCACAGGAAATTTAACCACTATTTTTGCTTGTCCTTACACTTCAACATTTAACATTTTTGCTACAAATATGAATATTTTTTCAGAAGTTGATAAAAATAAAATTGAAATTGTTAATAAAGATGGAAAAATACAAAAAATAAATTTGAAAAATAAAAATACTCTTTTTTTAGAACTCCAAGAATTTGCCGATAGCTGCAATAAACAAAAAAAATATAGAATAAAAAACTCAGAGGCTGCTCACAATGTTAAAGTTATGGAAGCAATTGTTAAATCTTCAAAAAAAAATAAAAAAATATATTTATAATTTAATCGTAGTAAAACATTGGTGCTTTTTTCCAATCTTGCCAAGAAACTGGGTCATGGCCCCAAATAACTTTTGCATCATGTTCTCTCGCAACTCTTCTTAATTTTTTAACAGATTCTGCTGCATCAGAAGATGAAGCAACAAGTCCTGGCAAACATTTATCACACCAATGATCACCCGTATAACAAGCATCTCCAGTAAATAACATATGACCAGTTTTTGGAAGATTGACCAATACCGATTGATGACCAGGAGTATGCCCAGGTGTAAATATTACTTTTATAACTCCATCACCATAAACATCGTAAAAATCAGTTTTTCTACCTTGTAAAAATTTCCAACGAATATTTGGTTTATCAAAGTCCGCTCTAATGTAAGCTGGTTGTGAAAACCAATCAGGATTAAATGCATAATCATATTCTAATCTTTGTGTAATATGTGTAGCATTTGGAAAATGTCCTATTGCACCTGAGTGATCTAAGTGAAGATGAGTTTGTATAACATATTTAACATCTTCAGGTTTTGTATTAACAGTTTTTACCATATCCTTACACCATTCTGATGTTTTCATTACCGGGTCATAAGCTTCAACCACAGAACCCCAATGTTTATGTTTATCTATAGCTGCCTCTATTGGCATTCCACCATCTATAATTACATCGCCCTCAGGATGTTTAATTAAAAACCATGGTACTGGAATTTCATAAGGTTCTTCACCTTGGTTCATTTTTATAAATTTTAATTTTGTTTTAATTGAACCTGTTTGAAACATGTATAATTTAATACCTGTATTAAATTTTGTTGTTTGTTCAAAAATATCTTTGTCTTTTTCTTTCATAAATAATTATTCTACCAAGCTGAGTGATAGATGTTAAGTGCATCTGATTCAGTTACCTCTCTTGGATTGTTAACTAATAATCGTGTTTGTTTCATAGCATCACTTGCCATTTTTTCACAAGCATCTTTTGGTATATCAACTTCTCGTAACTTTTGAGGTAGTCCTATTTTTTTTGATAGATCTTCTAACTTATCAATAAATTCAGCACAAATTGCTTGAGTACCTTTATTAATATCTAATTTTGGAAAAACATATGGAGCAAGTTCAGCATAATATTTTGCTGCTTTTGCTTCAACGCTATTAAACCTCAATACATAAGGTAAAACTAATGAATTCGAAAGACCATGTGAAATATGGAAAGTTCCTCCAATAGGATAAGCAAGAGCATGGACAGCTGCAACCGGAGAATTAGCAAAAGCTTTACCGGCCAACATTGCTCCAATAAGCATATTTCCTCTAGCTTCAACATTTGAACCATCAAAAACGGCTTTTTCTATGGAGCTCCCTAGTAATTTTAGCGCCTCAACTGCCAACATTTTTGAAATAATATTATTGTTTTTACTTGAAGATGCATATGCTTCAATTGCATGAACCATTGCATCAATTCCTGTTGCAGCAGTAGTTCCAGCTGGAAGGCCTAATGTAAGATCTGGATCTAAAATTGCTAAATCTGGTAAAATTATTGCTGAAGAAACTCCTTTTTTTTCTTCTTCTCCAACTGTTATAATTGATACAGGTGTAACTTCAGATCCTGTACCAGCTGTGGTTGGTACCAAAACTAAAGGTAAACGTGGTCCTTTTGCATTTGAAACTCCCCATGCTTGTTCTAAATCTTCATTTGAACCAAGAATTAATGCCGATAGTTTAGCTACATCCATTGAAGATCCTCCACCAAATCCAATAACTCCTGTTGCTTTAATTGTTTTTCCAATCTTTATTGCTTTTAAAAGTGTTTTTTTAGATGGATCAGCTTCAACATCATCAAATATTTCAACAGAACACATTTTTTTTAATTCTTCTATAGTTGGTTTAGTTAACCCCAAAGACATTAAACCCTTGTCAGTAATAAAAAGAATACGAGAACCAAGTTTGTTAAATATTTCTTTACAAGAATTTACAGCTTGACCACTTCCAAAACGAAGACCTGGAGTAGTATTAAATTGAAAGTTATTTAAAGTCATAATTTTTTATACAAAATAAACATAAAATATTATTGAAAATATTGCCATTCCTATAAGAATTAATATCCACCCATAACCTGTTCCAACTTTATCTATATAATTAACTTCTCCTTGAACCTCATCTGGTTTTTTATATAAATCATTTGCTTGAATTGGTTTGTTTGGTAAAGTTGATAAATCCATTTTGCTTGCTAAAAACCAAATTAAGCCTACACCAAAGAACCACCAAATCAATTGATATCCCCAGATAGATGGTATTTTAAGTATCCAAGACTCATAACCAGTTCCAGGTTCTCCAAAAAAATTATTTCCAAGTATTTGTCCTGGACCAACCCCAAAAAAAAGCCAGATTAAAGCTATTACATAAGCAAATGATCTCAACTTTGTTCTACTTGGATGTAGGCCCATATGTTCATTTAAAAAATCATGAAACTTTTGTCTATGCGATCTGTAAATGTCAATTTTTGTAATATTAGAAAAAGCAGAAATAGAAAAACAAATAAACACATTAAATAACATTCCCCATACTCCAGAATGGATTGTTAACGGCCATCTTCCCCAAGGTAGTCTGTTTCCAGTAATTTGTTGTCCTATAGTTTCTGTTAAAATTACAATAATTATTCCAATGATTAGTCCAAAAATTGCTGCTCCTTTTGTTATCCAAGGAAACCAAACTAGCCCCAACAAAACCATTAAAAACTGAAAAGCTATAGAAATTGATATTCCACTAAAAATTACCATTGCTGGCTTAGCAAATGTTGCTAGGTAAAGTGAAGCCAAAAATATTAGCATCATTATTATACGAGCAGCAGCACGTTCCTTTTCCCAATTTATGTTTTGATTAACATATGCTTTATATAAATCTCTTGTAACAATACTTCCTGATGTCATTAAAAGAGTTGCAGCGGTTGACTGAACTGCTGCAATCAATCCAACTGCTAATAAACCTGTTAACCAAAGAGCATGCTTATCCATTAAACTTATAATGTGATAAATAATTAATGAATGATCTTTGTTAGAGATTTCTGGCAACAAAGTACTTATCGAAAGACCGCTCTTATTAATTTCTGCATTTGCCCCTAATAAACTTGCGCCAATTCCTTGATAAGTTGTAAACACAAATAATAATAAACCTACAATAACTGCAGATCCCCAAATCTGATAATAAGAAAAAGCTTTTGGGTGTTTTGCAGAATAGCTCCACATAGAAAATGAAGGTGAAAGAACTATTCCCATAAATGAAATTGTAAAAGTGAAGATCATTATTGCTGTCCAGGGACCTCCAACTGCTTCATTCTTCCCTAATCCTGCTACCCACTGAATAACACCGGGTAAAGCAAAGTACCCGTTATAATCACCTCCGCCATAACCATTAGTATTTCCCCATGTGCTAATGTTTGTGCTTGCAATTTTTGCTAATGCTTTTCCAAAAGATTCAAAATTTCCAATTAAAGTATAAATAATAATTCCTAAAAGAATTACTGTTAAAAAGTAAAGCCAAGATTGGACCACCCCCACACTGGTAATAGATTTAAAGCCACCTCTTGTCGTATAAAACAAAACAATTGTAGAAATTACCCACATACTTAATTCCCTAGAAACATATCCTTCTGTTAAGGTGTTAACTAAATAGCCTGTGGCTCCAAAAAAAACTGCAAGCAATGGTATTGCAATAAAAAAAGTTGCTATGACTGAAATAATACGGATTGTATCACTCTTATAGTAATCATAATACATTTCACCTGGAGTGATATATCCAAATTTTCTGCTTAGCATCCATTGTCTTTTAAAAAAAAATATACTTCCAAGAGGAACCGTTATTGCAATAAATGCTGTCCCAACATATTGAAAACCATCATGAAAGATAAGACTTGTTTGAGATATAGCTGTCAATCCAGCAAATGTAGCTGCTGTTGCGGCAAAGAAAAAAACCCATGATGAAGTATTTCTGTTTGCTAAATAATATTTTTCTGGATTGTCAGAATTATATTGTGAACCTCTTACGCCCCAAAAAAAACAATATGCGGCATACAACAATATAAAAATAAATAACCAAAGAGATTTTTCGGACATTTAATCCTTCTCAAATTTATGTGCAACGCCTTGGTGCTGATTCACCTCGTTCTTTTTTGATTCTTTCAGCTTCTTTCTGTGCTGCTTCAATTGAAGTAAAAACTTTATCTTCATACAAAATAAATGGCTTAGCTCTATCAGCATTAAGCTGGGCTACACACCATTCTTTACCAGGCTTAGTGCACATTACCATGTAAGCTCCTGGTATAGGTCCGTATTTTCTATTATTTAAAGTAAAAAGACTTTTAGCTAGTTCATTTAGTTTATCTTCATCTAAATTTCCCAAAGCATTTTTTTCTAATTCATTAAAAGGTGTAACATTATCAGATCCTAGTATGCTTTTACCGCCTGTTCCTTCTGGTCTTGTAAATTGAGGTTTGTTCATTAAGGTAATGGACCTTCCTTTAAAAATCCTCTTATTGCATTCTCAAGAATTTTAGAGACATTATTATTATAATTGTTGTAAGACAAACTTCCACACCAAGAGAGAGACCCTGGAGCAAACAATGCTCCATCATTTGGGGTTTTATAATAAATCATATCAGCTCTAACCATGGGATTTTCTGTACCTCCGCCATAAAAACCTCTCACAGTAAAATGGATTTCTTCATTAACTTGCATCATCAAATTTGTGTGGTTTTCTGACCTTGCTAGTAAATAGGCATTATGAGGTGTGCCAAAATCTAGATCATATCTATCAAGTTCAAGTCCAGCAGCACCTCCTCCAACTAAACCAAAGTCTCCAATAACTTCATTCTCTCCTACCCCTTCAAAAATCCATGAACATTCTGGTCTTTTGCTATCAGGTTCTCGTTTATAATATGAGGAAACATCAAACCCGTAAGCTGTAAATGTTAGGCCGCAAACTTTAGATGGAATTCTTCCTCTTGCTCTCCACATTCCGCCATATTTTCCATCAAATGCATTATTATACTCTCCTGGGTTTGCTGTCCAAGCTCTAGTCCCTGCTTCTCCTTTTCTAACTTCTATAATATTTGGGTTATCTGGATGATATTCGCTAATCCAATAAAAACCATCAGAACCTAAATATATCCATCTTCCACCATTTAATTGATACGACTCATATGCAGCAAGCATTTTTTCTGAGCTATATTCAGGGTGCGATCCAGTTAAAACGCATCTATAACGATTTAACATATCAACTCCTTCAATATGTAAATCTTCATCTGTAACAACATCAAAATCTAAATTCTTTTCTTCTAACCAATCTGTTAAATGAAGGTCTGCATTTAATTGCCACAAAGAAGGTGATAACCAGTGTCTATATTTTGGTCTCATATTAAGTATTGGCCTTAATCTTGATGAAATAGCAACTCCGCTCCCATCTGAATGTTTAGAATAAGTTGATAATCCATATTCTCTATGTTCGTTTAAATATAAATCTGATGCAGACAAAACTGGAACTTTGCCAGCTAATAATTGAGCAACTACTGAATTTGTTCCTAAATTATCATTTGAATAAGCCATATAGCTATTTGAAGGTAATACAAATAAAAGTTTTGAAGTAGTTTTTCCTTTTGGAGGCTTTATAACAAATGGAATAAAATCTTCTGTTTCAGGAGAGTCTTCTCCGTTAATTCTTAACCTAGCAGCATAAACTCCACTTTTTATTAAGTCAGGAACTTCATAAGTAAAATCAACTTCCCATCTCGCATCATCAATATCATCATCATGAAAATGTATTGCCCCATACTCTTCAGGTTTGTGATGAAAAACCATCTCGTCTGCTGTCCAATTATATCCTGTCATTCCCCTACATGGTAAATTGATTATAAAACCATTTAGATGGTTTGAAGTGGTATCTATTATATAAGTTGAAGCAATATTTGTAGTTATGTTTGCATGAAAATCCCAAGCTCCTATCACCTCTGATCTTAAGTCTGATGGACAGCCGCTATAGCCTCTTGCTAAAGATTCAATTTCTGATTTGGATAAAGCTTTTTTGCTTAATCTTGGTCTATCGATTTTACCATTATAAGTTAAAGTTTGCTCTGGCAATTCAACTGGTTCTATTGCTTCTTTATAGTGAGCTCCTTGAATATGTCTACCTGAACGATCATTTAGTGTACATGCTGCCATTAAAAAAGGTGCATCGTTTGCTCTTGGTTTTAAATTATTTGTTGCTTCAACAACAGAAGTTGTTTCATCAGCAGGATGAAGTAACGACATACCCAGTCCACCATTTGTTGGTGTTACACAAGGTTCTTGGTAAAGTTTTACCTTTCCTGTTTCAGCATCGTAACTAGCCGCAACAAGATACCAAATTTTATTCATTAATTTTTTTTCACTAGAAAGATTCATAACTTGACCAGCGCCATCTCCTATCATCACTGAAAGACATGAATTTTCATCAATAAAAAGGCCATAGCCACTTTTAGCTTTATCATTCCACTTTGTTAAAATACCTTGTTTTCCTTTTTCTGAAGTTGTTGGAAATATATATGCCTGCAAAGTAAAACTGGATGTATTCAACCTTTGATCCTGAGGAATAACAACGTAAGAACCACCATGTATTCTTTGGTTTCTTCCTTGATACGTTTTATTACATTGTGCGCCTATTTCTTCTTCTTTATACCCAGGACCTTCTGGGTTTGTATCTCCATGAATTAGCCTGACAATTTGAACATCATAATTTTCTTTCTTTTCTGCATTCACATAAAACTTAACTTTTTCGCCAGGAAAAGCAGAATATTTATTACTATAACCCGTAATTCTTAACATTTTAACCTTTCAAAATGAGTAATCATTCTGCATATCTTTCTAATAAGTCTACAACTCTCTTTAAAAAAATAGCATGCTCACAGGCTTCTTCTGAAGAAAATGACTCTTCTAATATTTTAACCGGCTGACCTCTTACTCCTGTTACAATCCCTATTCTATAATCTTCAAAATCTTTCTTACAAACTGTTACATATTTTTTTATATGCATTGGTTGTCTTCTAAGTTTATCTAAAACAATTTGAAGTTCCTTGCTATGTTCGACCATTGGTTGGCCTTTGTGGGGTTGAGCAGCTTTGCCAACTGGACATGCTCTATGCTCTTCGATTAATTTATTTCTCATTTTTTCATCTTTTAATAAAGGAAGAACGTAGGTACGAGTTATATAATCATCTGTACTTGTGTGACCTTGGTTTAACTGAACTCCAGTTTTGTCTTTGTTCATAAATTACTTGTTTGTCCTTTCTTTTATAATTTTTAAAGCTTCCATTAGATAAACTCTAAATACTTCATGATTTTCACTCATTGGAAAATGTCCAATATCAGTCATTTCTATATAAACTCCTCCTTTTATTTGTCTTGCAGTATTCTCTGTTGCTTCTGGAGGTGTCAAATAATCATAAGTTCCTGTTAACATTACAACAGGACATTTGTGTCCATCAATATTTTTTAATTCTTTTCTTAAATCATGATCAACAGAATAAAAATATAAGTCTCCTTTAAAAGCTTCTGAGCCTTGAGTATAATAATGCCAAGTTAACCATCTATCTTTTTCAGGAGATTGTGGTGCCATTAAATCCCATGTTCCACTAGCACAAACTTGAGCAGCATTCGCATGAGGATGTCTCCACCAATCTAAATAAAATCCTGGAGCATAATCTGCAGCTTCAACAGGTATTACAGCTCTAAATTTGTTTGGATGACGTAACGCTAATTGTAAAGCAACATTTCCACCAAAAGACGATCCCATAAAAATAGGTTTTTGCAAACCTAAGGCATCACACAACTTCACAATAAAGTTACAATAGTGTTCAGCTTTTAACTTGTATTCTTCTTTCCACCATTCTTTATTGTGTGGGGGATCTGATTTTCCATGTCTTGGAAGGTCATAAGCAATAACATTATAATCTTTAGTAATTTCTGGATCTTCAAGCAAACCTCTCCATTGATGGTTATGACATCCAGCAGTATGTTGACAAATTAAAGGTATTCCTTTTCCATTTTGAAGGTAAAAAACTTTATATTCACAATCGTCAACCTCAATTGTAACATAACGTCCTACAACATCATGATGCTTTACCATTGTAATACTCCTTCTAATTTAAAATTTTTCATTAAACTGGTACTCCTGTTTTTCTTAATAATTCAAACTGAACTGTAAAATTTCTAAGATTTTTCATTAATATCAAATGATTGCCTTCAATTTTTAAATCTTTTAAAAAACTAGCAGACCATATACCGTGATACATTGGTTTAGGCATTGGTTGTCCAAATTCTCTCCAAGTTTTTGCTGATGCTCTTAAAGCAAAGTCATATGGGTCTAAAGGTGATGGGCTGGTATTTATTTTTTTAACTTTACCATCGTGCATTTCTATAATTACCTTTACACTTTCCATATCAAACATAAAAGAGCATGTGTAATATTTTGCCATAGCTTTAATAGTTTCGTCACTATTAGTAGCTTCTTCGTATTTCTTTGCCCAGTTATCTAAACCACTACTCATAATATTTTACTTTCGTTACTTAGAACTCTTGGTTCCTTTAGTTGGATCATTGTCGAAGTTCATATGATAATCTTTTTTTGGATTCTCATAATCGCCAAGAATATTTCTGATGTTGCTTATTTCTCCAGGATTCATTCCAATTTCTTTAAGCAAACTATCTAAAAATGGTTGATGTGCTCTATAACGTAGTGCTGAACTAACGACGTTATCTGCTAAATTACCACTTCTTCCAGATCCTCCTGCAGTTACTCCTTCTCCGCTGCTTCCTCCTGAACCAGAGGTTCCACTAAAACCAGGTAAACCATTAACATCAACAATTTTGATATCACCTATGTTAGCCATTGGTTTAACGCTTTCTCTAATGATTGCTTCAATTTTCTCAGCAAGTTTTAATCTCAGTGCACTTCTTCTACTTGCGTCACTTCTTAAGTTTTCAGCAGCGTTTAATGCTTCCTTACCAGCTGCATCTATCTCATATCTTAACTTCGCTGCCATAGTAGCAAACCTATCTTGTTCGGCTTTTGAAGCAGCAGAAATAACATCAACTTTTTTAATACCTTGTGCTTTTTCTATGTATCTAGCTGAATTTGCTTTTTCTTCAGCTTCTACTGCTCTTGCTCTTGTTGCTTCTTCTTCTGCTTTAGATTTTAATACTTGTTTTGATTTATTAATTACTTCAAGATTTTTTTGATGTTCTTCTATACTTAATCTCTTAGCTTTTTCTATATCAAGAAGCCGTACTTCTCTTTCCGTCTCAATTCTATGAGAATCTATATTTCTTTGTTGAGCTATTTTAGCATTTTTAATTTCTTGTTCAGAAATTATTTGTGCTTCTTCGGCATCTTTTTGTCTTTCTGATTGTTCTTTAATTATAGCGGTTTTTTCCTGAGCACGCTTTATATCAACTTGCCTTTGTTTTTCTAAACGTGCATATTCACTTTCTTTATCTAGATTCAAAATTTTTACTTCTGTCTCCAGGTCTTTTTGTCTTATTTCATAAGCTGCATTTTTTTCTAACTCATTTTGCTCTTTTCTTCGTTTTTCAATTTCTTCAATCAATCTTGTTTCGGTTAATTTTCTTTCAACTTCAATAACTTGATTTTGAGAAATTTTTGCTACTTCAATTTGCTCTTGGCTTCTTATTTCAGCTTCTTCAGCTTCACGTTCTTTTTCAGCTCTTTGTTTTACAGTTTCCGTTCTTTCTTTGGCTTTTTGAATAGCAACTTCTCTTTCTTGTTGATATCTAGAAAACTCCTCGTTCTTCTTAATCTCTAATTCTTTTTGAACAGTTTCTAAGTTTTTATTTTCAATTGAAATTTTTGTATCTTGCGTGATATCATTTCTCTTTTTCTTTCTAGATTCAATTTGTTCAGTTAATTGCGTTAAACCTTGAGAGTCAAAAGTGTTTGCAGGATTAAACTGTTCAATTGGAGTTTGATCTAATGATATAATAGAAACAGTTTCTAATGCTAAACCTGTGTGGCCTATTGATTCATTAGCAATCTTTGTAACTTCTTTTACAAATTGTCCTCTGTTTTCTTGAATTTCATCTAATGTCATTTTTGCAGCAACTTCTCCCAGTGCATCTGCAAAACGACCTGCAACTACTTCTCTTAAATGTTCTGGATCAAGAGTTCTATTACCCAAAGTCTGTGCAGCAGTTGCTACAGCTCTTTGATCTGGTGGAACTTTTGTAAAAAATTCAGTTACCAACTCTGCTCTCATCCTATCTTTTGTAATAAGTGATTTTTCTCCAGATCTTTTTATATTAATGCTTAATGTACGCATTCCAACTTGCGTTATGTTATGAATAATAGGTAAGACAAAAGCTCCACCTGATATAACAACTTTTTCTCCAAGCATTCCTGTACGTACAAATGAAACTTCTTTTGATGATCTTCTGTATAGCCAATGCAATAAATAAACCACAATTGCTATTGCAAGCGCTAATAAAATTATTGCTGCTATTATATCTGCTCCTCTAGTCATAAATTATCCCTCCTTAAGTATTCAAGCTCCTTTCCTTGTGTCGTCTAAAGCCGCACTGTAAATTATCATTCCAAAAATAATTTTGTTCAGTATATCGGCTAGATTATAAATTATGTTTAAACTGTTGATATTTGCTCCACCAGCCAAGTGTTCAATAAAGTATCCAATGTGATAAATTGAAAAACCTATCGTTATAATCAATCTATTGGCAAAAAACGCCATCTGAACGCTCTCATTATTGCATGATGCGTTATTTCTTCCTGCATCACCCATATAAAGCTCGCCAATAATATAAAGCCA
Source organism: uncultured Pelagibacteraceae bacterium (assembly GCA_902590125.1). GTDB lineage: Bacteria > Pseudomonadota > Alphaproteobacteria > Pelagibacterales > Pelagibacteraceae > Pelagibacter. Next base: position 32,144 of record CACIVL010000004.1, read on the forward strand.
ACCAACAATACCCACCAGGAACCCAAGTGTAACACTCATATATCCATAAGCTCCTAGAAGCTGCGCTATGACCCAAACTAGTGTACCAACAAGCAATCGCCAGAACATTCCCCTCTTAACATCGGTAACTGACTTAAGCATCACATAAAAAGTTAAAATTGTAAGTGGAAAAGTCAATATCCAGTCAATATACCTTAAAGCTGTAGGTGCTTGACCGTTCAATACCCATAAATTTTTTGCGTAGAAGTAATGTATAGAAGACATTAGCGCTATAACGCCAACAAGATTCATTGCCGTACCCCATCTGTTCGATAGACGACCTCTTTCTAAGAAGAAAAATATAGCCGCTCCTATCATTGCGACTGAAATTAACCAGAATGATCCTCCAACAACATCTTGTGGAAGCAATAACTTGTTCATTTGCCCCTCAATTAATAAATTTACCTATTTAATTTCTTATTTTCACATAAATCAAAGGAAAAAACTTTTCTTTTTTATATATATATATTTTAGAAGTAGATTTTTCTTTAAAAAATTTTTTATTTTCTTGAATTTAAAGAAAATTCAATCTGAGGTATATAAATTAAAATTCAATTCAAAGTAGAAATATTTTAAATAATTTTTTTGTTAAGTTGATGAATGAACTGTTCATAATTTAAAAATTCTATTTTGTAGAATGCTTATAATCTATATTATGTTTTAATGCTTTCCAAGGTCATAACTATTTCACAACAAAAAGGCGGTAGCGGAAAAACAACACTAGCTGTGCATTTGGCTCTTGCTTTTATAAAATATCATAATTTAAAAGTTGCTGTTATCGATACTGATCCACAAGGAAGTTTAGGAAAATGGTTTATGATAAGAACAGAAAAAAAAATACCAAACGATAATTTAACTTTTAAAACCGCTAGTTTATGGGGGGCTCAGTACGAGTCAAAAACATTAAAAAAAGACCATGATATCGTAATTATAGATACTCCTCCAAAAATAGAATCTGATGCTAGACCTTCAATTGAATCTGCTGATTTGGTTTTAATTCCTATAGCCGCATCTCATGTTGATTTTTGGGCAACCGGTGCGATTGTCGAGATTGCAAAAAAAGCAAACAAAAAAATTTTAATACAGATTAACAGATCTAGCCAGAGATCAAAACTTATAACTAAAACAAATGAATTTATTAAAAGTTTAGATCTTTCAGCAACTAAAACAATTATTGGAAATCGTCAAATTTTTGCTGCATCTATGGGTGAAGGCAAAACAGCTGTTGAAAAACAAAAAAAAAGTAATGCTGTTGAAGAAATAAAAAATCTATCAGAACAAATTCTATCAGAAATAAAACAATAAAAGTGCTTCTTACAACTAAAAAAATAATTAAAGAATGGACTGATTATAATGGTCATATGAATTTATCTTACTACATTTTGCTTTTTGATATGGGTGCAGAAGTTATTTTATCACAATTTAAGATGGGAGAACATTCAGCAAAAACTACAAAAAAAAGCACAATGGTAGTTGAAACCCACACAAACTATAAACAAGAAGTTAAAGAAAACGATGAAGTAGACATTTTTATATCTTATTTTGACCATGACAAAAAAAGATTACATTATAAATTAGAAATGTATGACAAAGCCAAAAACAAACTTTCGGCCACAACTGAAGTTTTATCACTTTATATTGATTTAAATATTAGAAAAGTAGCTGAATTTGAATCTGAAAAAATAAAAATTATGTATGATTTTATTTCACAAAATAAAAAAAATTTTAATACGGACGATTTAAAGTTTTTAAGTAAGATTAAAAAATAAATTTAATACATTTTACAATACGTAAGGTTCGGGCCTTGCATTGCTTTTTAAAACTCTTTCAACAGCAAAATCACTAATATCAATTGTTTGATAAACTCCTGTAGTTATCAATTCCATTAAGGCCCTACCAATTCCAGGTGCTTGCATTAAACCTCTGCCAGTAAAGCCTGAAGCTAAATAAACATTTTCATATTTAGGATGTTTTCCAACTACTGCATTATTATCTAATTTATTGCAGTCGTAATAACCAGCCCATCCACCAGTTAACTTTAATTCTTCAAATGCAGGTATTCTTTTTGCTAGTGCAGGCCAAACTAATTCTTCGAAATCATCCCATCCAGGTTCTAGATCGGCAGCATCAAAAACTGAATTGGGTGATCCAGCCAAATATTCTTTTCCTTCTGGTCTCCAATAAACACCTGTCGTTAAATCACCAGTTAAAGGCATTTCAGGAATATGCTTAGGGCACTTAACCCTAAAAACTGTATGTTTTTGAGGAACAACTGGAATATCGTCTAATAATTTTTTAGTCCAACAGCCTGCAGCAGAAATAATAATTTTTGCTTTAATTTCAGAAATACTCTTTACTTCACCTTTTATAAATTCAGCTCCCAATTCGGTTGCTTTACTTTTGAGCGCGCTATGAAACATGAATGGATCAATCCAACCTTCGCTTTTATTATCTGTATAAGTTGCGGTTTCAATACCTTCATTATTTATATATGGAAATATTTTTGTTAGCTCAGAACCTTTAATATTTTTTGTTCCTGCATCGCATGCCTTATGATTTTCTAAAGCACGGTACTGTTCCTCTGCATCTTCCGGTCCAAACATAAGCAAATAACCATTTGGAACCATACTGGCTGTAGGATTAGGGTTTTTTGCAGTTTTCAATAATTCTGGTATTTGAAAAATAAATTCTCTTGCAAATTTTCCTAACAAAATATTTTCTTTTTGAAAAAACTGTCTTCTAAAACCACCTAACGATAAAGGAAAAGAAGCATTTTTGTAAGTAGGGTCTCTTTCAATAACTTTAACTTTTCTTCCTTCTTTAGATAAAAAATACGCAGTAGAAGCACCGATTATTCCGCCACCTATTATAACAACATCATCCATAATTAATTTAAAATAAACAAGCTTAAATTCAGAATTAGGGCATAACAGCACCAAAGTAAATAAGGAATCATTAAATAAAAACTTAACTGGCTTACTTTTTTATATTTAAATATCAAAAAAATAATAAATAAAATCAATACAATTAAATTTATTAGAGAGAGAAAAATATTATGAAAAACAAAAAAAACTATACTCCAAGTTGTATTGAACAATAAATGAATTAAATAATAATAAACTAAATTTATATCTTTTCTATTTTTATGCCATGCAGACCAAATAGCTATAGTCATAAATAAATATAAAGTTGTCCAAACTGGAGCAAATACCCAATCGGGTGGGTTCAAACCTGATTTAACTAATGAAGAATACCATGGTTCTTTTGACGAGTAAGTTGCAATACCACCAATAAAAGATGCTGAATAGGTTACTATTGCTAAAATAAGAAAAGATATTAATTTATTATTAAGCATATTAACAATATACAACAATTAATTAAAGAAAAATAAAGAAATCAATCTCTTTAAAATAATAAATATTAATTTTCTTTACTTAAAAGTGATTGAAATAAAATTGAAAAAATAATGATAGATCCACCAACAAGTACACTTGTTGGAGGTACTTCATTTATAAATAGCCAAGCCCATAAAGGGCCAAATACTGCTTCACTTAACATTAAAACACCAACTACAGCAGAAGGTGTAGTTTGCGATCCAATGGTAATTAAAATAAATCCAAATCCAATTTGGAAAAAACCAGCCATTGAAGCTAAGAAAAGATCATAGAAAGAAATTGATAATTTGCCTGCAACAATAAGGCCAATAATTGCTGCAAAAACACCAGCTACAAATTGAGCAGGAATCAT
>CACIVL010000005.1 GCA_902590125.1 uncultured Pelagibacteraceae bacterium
GCAAAGAAATACCAAACTGGATTAAATTAAACCCGATTAGCGGTGAAATTATTGCCAATCCTCCAGAAAACGTAGAGAAGATAGAGCTTAAAGTTATTATAGAAAATGAAAATGGAGAATTAACAGTTAAAGATATTGAAATTAATTTTTCTGATGTAAGTCCAAAAACAACAGAAAAATTATTAAATAACGATACAATGTTTATACCTTTAAGTGATCAATTGTTAAAAGAACAAAACATTTTAGATAATTACGGTTCCCAAATAATAAACAATTTATAAAATACAACTTATTAAAAACGTGAGAATTTTACTTATTACAATTTTATTAGTTTTTTCAACCTCTGCTTTTTCTGAGACTACAGAAGTAGAAGTAAAAGAAGCAAGAACTTTGGTTACGGCAACAGAAAAAGTTTCTATTTCAAGTGAAATTGCTGCACGCGTTGAAAAAATAAATTTTTTAATGGGAGATGCATTTAAAAAGGGAGATATATTAATCAGTTTTGACTGCAAGTTATACAAAGCTCAATTAGATGTAATTAAAGCTGACCACAAAAGTGCTAAGATACAATTAAAAAATGATAAGGAACTTTTGGATCTAAGATCTATCGGTGAACTTCAATATCAATTATCAGAGTCTGCACTTAAAAAAGCAGAAGCAGAATTGTCAATTGCAAAACTTAATGTTGAAAGATGTAATATCCTTGCTCCATACAATGGGAAAGTAATGGATGTTTATACAAATGTATTTACAAGCATTGAGCAAAGACAACCATTGATGGATATAGTTGGCGATGGATTGTTAGAAGCAGCCGTTGTTGTTCCAAGTAAATGGTTGAAATGGTTAAAGAAAGGTCATCCTGTAAAAATTATTATCGATGAAACAGGTGAAGTTCTTGATGCAAAAGTAATTAGTTTAGGTGCTGCAGTGGATGCGGTAAGTCAAACAATAGAATTAAAAGCTCAATTTAATGAAAAATATGAGAGTTTAATTCCTGGAATGAGTGGGATTGTTAAATTTTGAGTGAAGATAAAAACATAAAAATAGCAAGATTAATTGGACTTGAAAAGAAAGCTAGAGAAGCTAGAGACAAAGACGAATTAAATTTTTTAGTAGTTAATGAAACAAGAGAGATTATTAATTACACAAACTCTTTTTTGTTACTTAAATCTCCAACTGACAAATACCATGTAAATGCAGTTTCTGACCTTGCAACAGTCGACAGAACAGCGCCACTTATAACTTTTGTTGAAGATGTCATGAATGATCCATCGCTTAAAGATTTAAAAGAAATTGAATTAATTGATTTAGAAAAATTTACAAAAGTATTGGAAAGAAAAAAACCAAATAACATTCCTCAATACTTGCTGTGCGTTCCAATTTTTTCTCCACAAAAAGGTCTACAAGGATATTTAATTTTATCTAGAAATGATCCATTTAAAGAAAATGAAAGTGAATTACTAAGACATTTATCAAGAACTTATGGACACGCTTATAATACTTTTTTATCTAATTATTCAATTAAAAGTTTCTTAAATAAAAATTTTTCAGGGAGAAAACGTTGGATTATAATAGGTATAGTTTTTTTAATATTTGTTTTTCCAATTCGGATGACGAGTACAGCGCCCGTTGAAGTTGTTGCTAAAAATCCTTACCTGGTAACTTCTCCTTTTGATGGTGTTGTTAAAAAAATTACTGCAAACAATAATGACAAAGTAAAATCAGGAGATTTATTAGTTCTTTTAGAAGACACTGATTTGTTAAATAGTTTTAATCTAGCAAAACAATCATTGCGCCTTGCAGAGACAGAGCTGCTTAGAAGTAGGCAATCTTCTTTTACAGACAATGAAGAAAAATCAAGATTAGCTGAACTTGTTGCTAGAGTAGATTTAAAAAAAGCAGAAGTACAATCTGCACAACAAAAGCTAAAAAATTCTAAAATTTATTCAGAACAAAAAGGAGTAGCAATCGTTGATAGAAAATTAGATTGGCAAGGAAAACCTGTTGCTGTTGGAGAAAAAATACTAACTATTGCAGATCCAAAAGAAATTGAATTTTTAATTTGGTTACCTGTTAAAGATTCTATAGTTATAAAAGAAAATTCAAAGGTAAGAGTATTTTTGGATGTTAATCCTATAAGTCCATATAAAGGAAAACTTTTAAGATCAACCTATGAGCCAGAATTATCTCCTGAAGAAGTTTTATCTTACAAATTAGTTTCAAGTTTCGAAAGTAATAAAAAAGCACCAAGAATTGGTCTTAGAGGAACTGCAAAAGTTTATGGTTCTAGAGTTATGCTATTTTATTATTTATTTAGAAAACCCATCACATTTGTTCGACAACTAATTGGCGTATGATTATTCCATATTTAAGAGAAGATTTAGAAATATTTAGAGGAAATAGTAGAGAAGATGGATCCCCTGCATGGTTGTTATATGACGCCTTAAGAAATAAATATTTTACTTTAGGTCTTACTGCTTTTCGATTGATTAAAAACTGGAAAGCTGGCGAAGATATTAAGACATTTGAAAAAAAAATTAATCAAGATGGAATTGAAGCAAATAGTGAAGAAATTGAAAGTTTTGTTAATTTTCTTCAATTAAATAATTTAATAGTTCAACCAAGAGGCCAAAGTACAAATTTACTTTTACAACAAAAAAATGCTCAAAAAAAAAATTGGCTATATTTTTTAATTCACAGCTACTTATTTTTTAAAATTCCACTAATAAAACCAGATGAATGGCTAGGAAGAACTCTCAAGTACGTAAGAGCTTTTGGGTCAAAAAAATATAGAAATATTATTTATATTCTTGGTTTTATTGGAATTTTCCTTGTTATTCAGCAATTTGAAACATTTTTAAATACTTTTATGTATTTTTTCTCATTTAAAGGCTTGATGCTTTATCTTGTTACTTTAATTTTTGTAAAATCATTACATGAATTAGGACACGGTTATATTGCAAAGTATTTTGGCTGTAGAGTTTCCTCAATTGGAATTGCATTTTTAGTATTTTTTCCTTTTTTATATACAGATACAACTGATGCATGGCGTCTTAGAAATCATAGGGAAAGATTAATTATTAACTTTGCAGGTATTTTAACAGAACTTCATCTGGCGTTAATTGCAACTTTTCTTTGGGCAATTTTGCCAGACGGTGGTTTTAAAAGTGTAGCTTTTTTTATTGCTACAACAAGTTGGATTTCTTCTTTAGCAATTAACGTAAGTCCATTTATGAGATTTGATGGTTATTATGTTTTTGCTGATTGGTTAAAAGCAGAAAACTTACAACCAAGATCTTTTGCACTTGCAAGATGGCAATTAAGAGAAATATTATTTGGATTAAATCATTCGCCTCCAGAAGAACTAAATCCTTCTAGACGTTGGACATTTATCATATATGCCTGGTTTACATGGATTTATAGATTTTTTATATTTTTAGGAATTGCATTTCTAGTTTACCATCTAGCTTTTAAAGTTTTAGGAATTTTATTATTTGTCATTGAAATATATTGGTTTATTTTAAAACCCATAATCAATGAAATAAAACATTGGTCTAACTTAAGATCTGAAATTAAATTAAACAAAGAAACAAAAAGACTTTATCTTATTTTAACAATTTTAATTTTGGGTTTGTTGTTACCATGGAAATCATCCTTAAAACTTCCGGCAGTTTATGTTTCAGAACAATATTCAAAAATATATTCACCTTATCCTGCACAAGTTAAAGAAATTTTTGTAAATAAAGATGAAATTGTCACAAAAGGTCAAGAATTAATAAAATTATACTCGCCTGAATTAGATTTAAATATCAGAAGCATAAGAAGAAAAATTCAGTTAACTAAAACAAAAATAAAAGGTTTAAGTAGATCAGCAGGTAATCTAGATCAATATATGACGCTGCAACAAAGTTTATTAGCCCTACAAGCAGAGCTTGATGGTTTAAATAAAATCCATTCTAAATTTTTAATCAAGTCTCCCGTTGACGGAAGGATTAAAAATTTTGCCAACTTATCAATTAATCAATGGGTTAGTAATTTGGATGAATTAATGGGAATTGTTAAATATGGAACGGGAAGCGTTGTTGGATTTGTAAAAGAAAGTGAAATAGAAAGGTTTAAAATAAAAGAACATGCTGTATTTATTCCTTTTGATGGTCAGCATTCTAAAGTTAAATTAATTTCGCAAAATCTAGATCTTTCAGCTATATCGGTTCTACCCTATCTTGCTTTATCTTCAAATTATGGTGGACCAATTGCAACAAGAGCATTTGTGTCTGGTGAATATGAAAATAGACCTGAAACAGCACACTATCAGGCAACTTTTCAGTTGGTTAATAAAGTTTCGTCAATTGAATGGCAGCTTCCAGGATACGTTCATGTGGACGGATATAGATATAGTCCCTTTTTTAAATTTATCAAAAATATATTTTCTTTACTAATTAGAGAAAGCAATATTTAAAAAATTAAAATATGCTTTTAAAGCCAATATTTAAAGAATAAGTTTCTTGCTTAGAGTTTGTTTTTTTTGCAGAAGTATTAAAGAATAAATTTGTGTTTTTATTAAAAGAATAGTTAGTTTGTAAAGCAAGTTTAGCATTAAAATCTTCTTTTACTCCTCCATCAAAGCTCTTTTTATTTCCATTGAAAGTGTATTTTTGGTTCTTTCCATCAATGATAGTTCTATAACCTAAGGTTAATTCAGGATTAAATTTAAATTTATTTTTTGGTAAAGTTGACCAACCGTAGGTCACATCTCCCATAACTTGGCCTAAAATACGACTTTGCCATTTTACATGACCAGATTCTTCATGATTAAAAAAACCTTCAAAATTTGTATCTAAATTATACTTTATGTATGAATTGTTATTAAGTTTCTTTGAAAAACTAGTTCCAATGATTGATGAAAATGATTTGTGTTCTTGTTTATTAGATTCTATGCCTCCGGTAACAGTATTATTCAGTCGAGTACGATCACCATTATAATCATGATACCCAAAAACTACTTTAGCATTTAAATTTTCTAAAAAAAAACCCACTTGATAAGTTTCATCTTTGATATTCTGGTTAAGCAAATCAATGTTATTATTTAAAATATTAAAAACTAAATGACCTTTAATTTTATCGTTTTCGCTTGGAAAGCCAAAAGCAAAACCACTGACATTACTTGCAAAATTGTTGATGGATTTTCCTCTTTCTCTCTTTGTATAAGATTTTAACGGTAAGCCAAAACTTTCATTATTTTCCATCTTATCTTTTGCAAAATCATAAACATCATTAATTAAATCTGTTCTTAAAACTCCTATTTCATCTGCAACTGATTGAAATAAAGGTGACACCGCTTGCGCATAACCACCGCTATAAACTAATTCTCCACATCCAGATATATTGTTGATGTTCCATGAACTTTCAAGTTTGAAATAGTAAGAAGAACATAGGTCTAAATTTAAAGTACTTCCAGAAGTAGAATTTGCATTAAGATCCCCCATAATTATTGTCCCATCATATAAATTTACTGTATTGTTATTACCTAGCATTATGATTGCATCATCTTCACTTGTTGACCAGTCATGAATAAGAATTTTTCCATAATTATTCAAAGTAGAATTAGTCCCTAATTCAATTGTCCAGTTGGCTGCTTCTATGTTTCCCCAGTTATTTATTGTAGTATTAGAACTTAAATCATTTGCCTTAGATGCAATTGCCCTTGAACCAGCCGCATATATTGTGGCACCTGAGTAGTTATTTATTGTAGTATAATTATCACCATAACCCATAAATGTATAAGGACCACTGTCTTGTTTTATAGTTCCATAGTTATCAAACTTAGTATAATCAGACGCATGAAACCTAATGGTCCATTTACCTGAAGACTTGATCGTACCTTCGTTGTAAATATAAGCACCAACACCATCGCCATTTTGATCGTCATTGTTTGGAACAAAAATTGCTGATGTATTTTCTTGGTAAATTGTACCGTAGTTATATATTTTTACATCATAAGCTCCATCTGTAGGACCAACTGCCTTTATTGTTATGTTTGTATTCCCATCCTCAGCATCTTGAGTACTGTTTATAGTACCGTAGTTCTTAAAAGTTCTATCACTTCCTGTAATCTTTAAGCCTGGCGAGGTATCTATAATAGTAAGAGTGACGCCAGTATTAATGGTATAGTCTTGAATGGTATCGGTACTAGTATTTGTTTGAGACGAAGAAAGAGTTTCTGCAAATAAATTGTTAGAAAATGCTATATAAAAAAAAATTATTAATATCTTGAGTTTTTTGCTTATGAAAAATCTTAAAATATTCATAATTTAACTTACAAGAAAGCTAATTAAAAATTTTCTCTCCAAGATTTTCTATAAGAAGTTACTTCTCCAGCTCCCGTTAAAATATCAATTAAAGTTTGTTCTGTGTCTGAAGGACCTGCAATATTGGCATAAAGCGTATCTCCAAATATAACTAATTCAGACAATATTCCTTTTCTGATAAAAAGACAATCATCTCCTTCTATAAATGCAAAATCTTCATTTGCTATAAATTGAGAATTATTATTTCCACATTCATCATCCGCTGAACAAATCAATGCTCTACCCAATCCGCATTTTGAAACTTTGTCTGGTTCATAAATTGGAAAATAAACTTGTCCTTTGTAAACTGTTGGAGCGGCAGAAACTTTTCTAAATTTGTTGGCTGTGCTGATTAATGGTAGTCCGTCTGGCTGATCAAGATATATAACCCAGGCATCATCTGTTCGTGTAACTATACAACCGGAATGTGGACCTTGTGATGTTGTGTCTTTTGTACATCTTACTGCTGAGTTCTCAATAGACTTAGCTTTATTTGCTGCTATGTGCGCCTTTTTTTTAGGAAACCCATCGGTTTCACTATATACAATAGGGTCTTTTTCAGCATTTAATCGTCTAAAAAATGGATAATGTCTGTCTCTAACACCATATAAAATATTTTGCATCCAATCACCACTTTCATTACCAGTGCTACCAATTCTTTCAAAGTTACCGGTTCCGCCAAAAAGCCAAAAATCATTTGTATCTTTTCCTATTGTGGCATCCAATGAATGGTAGCTGTATCTATCATTTGAGATGCTTGCATCTAAATGAAATAATGTTGTTTGTTCAAAAAGTTTGTACTCTGGCTCATCTGTTATAGTTGCAGGTTTTTTTTGGTTCGTTAAATTAATTTTTGTAATTTTTCCTTCCAGGTCATTTAAGTAAACCAATGCGCCAGTCCACTGAATTCCTTTTGCCACATCTGGAGTTATAACAACAGGAGACGCAGGAGTAGCGTTAGCTATATCACTTCCATATGTAGTTTCTACAGCATCTGATAAACCTGGATTTAGTCCGCCTGGATCGGTATCAATAATATTTATTGGTCCATTATTTTCTTTCCAACCATATAAACTAGCTGGACCTGGTGTTGCAGCAGCAGCATTACCATCATCGTCAACATTTTTTACGGTTGCTGGAGTTAATTCACCATCATTATAAGCGCCAGATTCTAAGTCTACAATAAACACATTGGATCCTGAACATATAAAAGTGTTTCCCATGCCTCCACCCATTACAGCCACATATGTATCATCATCAATATTTGTGTCACCAGCCGTAGAAGGTATTCTAAATATTCTTGGCGCTGACCAAGTTTCACCTAATTGACTATAGTCATAATGCACATCAGCGGTACCACTTCCATCACATGAAACTTGGATAGTAATATCGTTAGTATCTTCTTCATCTTTTTTTTTGTCACTTGTGATTTCGTTGACAAATTTTTCATCATTAAACTCAATTTCTAATGTTGTTCCTACCAACTTAGCTGATTTAATTTTCACTAGTACAGAATCTCCAGTTTCCTGTGCTTCGTGAACAATAAGTGAATCTGTGCTAACTGTTCCATCTGCAGCAGCCGCAACTGGCAGGTTATTAAATGTAAATTTTGTTCCTTTATAACAAGCACTTTCTCCATCAACCCAAAATGACCCGGAATCAGCATCAGCATTTGTATGGCAGACAGCGACCGCATCTTGATTGGTGCACGAATCAGTTTCCTCACAGTTAATTTGATTTCCATCTGCATCTGTACCTGCTGCTGTATTATCCGCATCTCTAGCCTCATTACTCTTAGCTGCTGCTCTTATACCTTCTTCTGACCTATCTAATGTAATAGCGCCTCTTTCATAAGGATAGTTTTCTATCTCTCCTATATGGTTGGCAATTTTAACCTTATTGTTAATTGCGTCATTATAAACTGAAAACATATGAAGAGGGCCCTTTTTATTTTTTATAATAGGATTTGTAATGTCTAATACAGAGAAACCTGCTCCTCCTCTTCCATAAGGAACCATTAATATTGTTCGCCAACTCTTACCAGGTTCCCAAGTTAGACCATCTTGACTTAGTCCTCTTATATACATATCGTGAATAACTGGAGAACCATCTACACCAAAAATTGGATTTGTTCCTCCAAAAGACCCTTTAACTTTTCCATCTAAATTAGGATTAACTATTATAGGCAATCTTCCAGCGACAAACGGTGGCACAAAACCCCACTCTTCCTCTCCAGTTTTAGCATTAAACGCGTGAAGCATACCGTCATTTGCTCCAGCATAAATGATATTTTTTCTATCATAATGCTGGGTAACAAAAGCGCTGTAATTATTTTTAACTCTCCAATACGCTTCTTGATTTATATTTGTAAAACTTTGGTTTGCACTTGGAATTCCAACTTCAACTAACTGCGAGTTATAAATATCACCCAACATATGATTTCTATCTTCAGTTATGTTACAGTCTCCATTGTAATCGAAATAATCTTTTCCTCGAACAAAGTTAATTAAACCTTCAATATCATCTTCAGTGCCATCTTCACCAACACTTTTATCCTTACAAGAAGAACTTGTGTTGTGATAATCTAGAACTTCATTGTCTAATTCTTCAAAAAGATTTGATATGGATGCTAAATTATCACCATCTGCCGTCCAGTTATTCCATACTGCGGTATGATAATGAGTTGAACCTCTGCCACCTAAAACGGTCCAAATGTTTCTCTTAGCTGATCCTGTGTCTGACAATTTTTTTGCAGCATCCCAGTTTGCATTTCCATCTGCGTCTACATAGTTTGCCCCATGTTCTACTACCCCTTCTGGTGTAATAGTTTTTCTAAGAATAGTTCCTTGCCATTCTCCATACTGTTCGTAGTCAAACTGTGCTTGATATATTGATCCTCCTTCTTGAATTGTTGCTGTAATAGAAGGAGCTGTAAATGATAATCTATCAGCAATAATTTGTTGTATTTTGCTTTGAAGTTCAGTCTTTAACTTTTGCGGAGTACTAGCCTCAATAAGCCTATGACAGCCAACTTCATTGCCATCTTCATCTGTGCAAGATCCTGATCCCGCTATAGCCATACTTTTAAAATTGTTTAAGGCTCCTCCTTTTATACCCCCTCCATACGCAACTACTATGGTTTGGACTCCTTGATCTTCTCTTAATTTTTTTATCTGATTATAAGCCTGTGAATGATGTTTCCATGCACCATCCCCAATAACAATTACATAATTTAATAGGCAAGGTGCGGCTGGATCAACAAGCTGAAAGCCATTTGCTTCCCTTGTTGATCTAAAATATTCATCTGCCATTTGCGCAAAAGCATTAGCATCTGTTCCCCAAGCTAGACCAAATCTGTTTAATGCTGCTGGTATTTCTGTGTAACCGTTTGGACCAACTCCTACTAATAAACATGAATCTGAATTACAAAGTTTAGATTGTCCTATTGGATGTGCTGATCCTTCTGCTACTGTTTTATATATAGTTGTGATATTTCCTTCGCTATCTTCTTGTGTACCTGCTTCAACTTCAACAGTAGTAGTAGTAGACCAGCCTCTATAATAGTCACAATCACTAAGTCTTGCATGGCATTGCCAGCCACCTCTATGGCTTCTTTTTCCTCTACCACTTTCTCCTGAATTCCAGTGACCATAACCAAAGTTAGCTCCTGAAGTTAAAGAACTATCAGTAACAATTGTAGCAATTGCTTTCTTTGCTCCTTGGTATCGATTTAATTTAGCCCCTCCATATTGAGCTTGCCAAGAATCATTAATTGCAGCTGCTGTAAAATCATCTATATCAAATTCTTGTATTGATGCTTTTAGATCGGTTACATAAACTTTTGTAGCTGAAACAAATAATGACGTTGGTCTCCAAAAGTTTACCATATTTGCATCAAGTGCTCCGGCATCAGCAGTATTGCTTGATCTATTTCTTCTTCCAGCTGTTGCTACTGACGTTACAGTGGTATCAGTAAGAAGTTGAACTTTTTGAACTAGATTTCTATTTCTGCTTATAAGATACATTATATCATCTGCATCTCGTGCCATATCTATTCCAACAGTTGGTCTAACTTTATTGCCAGAATTCGATTTCGTGTAACGTCTATCGTAATCCGTATCTGTAGGACAATAATTGTTTCCTCTTTCTGTTAACTCGTATCCATAAACTTGTGAAGCCCATATGTAATAAATATGGTTTCCTTGCCTATCAACTGTAAGATCCCAACCTCTCTTTATAACAGCTCCTAAACTTCCACCGTAATCGCTGTCACAAGTTGTTGATTCATTTGTAGTTAAATTTTTTGTATAAAAACGTGCATGCCATCCACCGCTCCACTTCCTTCCAGATACAAATAAATGATCTTCACCACCAATAGTTCTTACTTCCATTCCAATAGGTTGAAAACTACCAAGATCAGTGTGTGAAATTACCTCAACACATGTTCCTGTTGGAGTTATTCCTACAACTTTTCCATAATCCGAATTAGAGTCTGCACCATAAATAATTTCGGTTACTCCTGCATCCGTATAAGTAGCATGTAGATTGGTTGCTACTCCTAAATCATTTATAAATCCAACTGTAGAGTCTCTTGTTCCTCCTATTGAACAAGTGTCAGTATTAGATCCTCTGAAATTTCTTTTATTGTTTGCAAAACTTGGGTCTATAGCTTTATCTGCTGTTAAAATTTTAGCAAAACCAAGTCTTCCTTCTCCTATGATTAAATTTCCATCTCCAGTTTCAACCACATCACCCGGATTCTCTATTCCATCACCAGCAATAATTTTATTTCTCATGCTGGCAGAACTGTCTAAAAGTATCAATATATTGGCAGGCACATCACCTTCTCCTGATCCTGGAGGTATTGGTTTAGAAAAAACATTTTGATTCAACAGAATAAGTGAAAAGAATAAACTACCAAATATAATATTAAAAAATTTTTTATATAAATGTTTAGCCATCATTCTCTTCCTCTTCATCGTCTTCTTTTGGTTCATTATCAATCAAATAATATGCGTATTCAGCATTTGTTATTTGTAATTCCTCTAGCAAAAATTTTTCTCGGTAAAACATTTTATAATAAGTCACTTGTATGCCACCAATGTCCCAAGTTTTAGAGCCCGTCCAATTTGGATCACTACTATTATTTGCAATACCTCCAAATGTTGAAACTACATAATTATGAAGCAAGTTCTTATTGCTTTCTTCGTTATCTGAACCATTTAAAACTTCAATACCAACACCAGCAATTTTATCTTCAAAAATATATGCTTTAAAAATAGAATTACCAAAATCTATATTTGGACAAATAACGTCGGTTGCAGTTTCAAGGATATTTGTATCTGAATTTCGTATTGCAGTTATTTCATCTTGTTCATAAAAACTTTCTTCAACTTCGCTAATATCTACTTCAGGATCAATAATATCAACTTCACTTGTTCCAAAATATTTTTCAATTTGTGATTTGTTACCACCAATACTAATGCTGGTTAAATTACAGGCATTACCAATACCGTTTAAAATAAAAACAAGTATTATCGAAAATGTTAGTCTATTAATTAATTCCATATTGTAAAATTATACTTAATTAATTTAAATTTTAAAAACATAATAAAAACTATTTTGGGTTTTAGTTTGGCATAACTATCACTGTTTCTAAAGGTATTATGATTTCATTTTTGGTCATAGCTTTATTCATGAATATTCCGCATCCATATATTTTGTAAGCTGTGCCTAATGACTGAGAATCAGATGCTGTTTTTTTAATACTGGAACCTGTTCCTATATAAGATGCAGTTCCTATGTTTATCGAAAAATATTCATAATAAAATCTTTTTAGAAAATCTTCCTCTTTTTTAATTATGTCGTTTATATTTTTTGCTGTTCCATCTCTTTTTTTATATACAGTGCTATCTATATCTGTTTTGTTGCTAAAAATAGGTTTGATTAAATCATAAAAACTTCTCATTACTGGTTGATGTGTTACTTTAACTTCACCAGTTGTTGGCTCTGATAAATTTCTAAAACTTTCTTTGCAATCCGTGCTAACATCCTCCCAGCTATCCCAACTATTTTTTGGCATTCCTCTTCCGTCAATATTTCTTGCATGAGACTCTGTTAAACTCTCTCCATCTGGCTGAAGAGTATTTACTTCTGATGGATTTAATTTGTTTTGAAGTGTTACCCAATCTTCATATTTTTTATTTTCTTCATCGCTTGCACCAGCTGCTGGTTTAGCAACTGAAATTTTGTCTACATCCACCCATGGACCCATGTAAGAATTAATTAATTGTTTTTCACCTTCTAGTAATGCCGTTTCTGCAACATAAAAAGCCTGTTGATATTCATCACTTGTATTATTGCTTTGGTGATCTCCTGAAGAAATAACAATTAAAGATCCACCCATTAATGACATTACCATTAGAAGCACAAGTGAAAGAACTAATGTAAATCCTTTTTCATTTTTGTTTATTTTTTTCATACTTATTGTCCAATATTTCTTGTGTGTATAGTTACAACAACTGAATCTCTTAGATATTTATCTGTAGTTGCACTTGTTCTATCCCCAAGTCCTTTTATAAGTCTTGGTATTATATTTCCTTCTGCATCTAATTTATCAAATCTATAAAATTCTTTTTTTGATCTAAAAGTTAATCTCACATCTACACTTCGAATATTATAAAGATCTTTTCTGCTTGGAGCGTCAGGTCTTGGAGGAGGGTCAATAATTCTTCCATGTTGATTGAAGGCAATAAATTCCATATCTACCAAATGGTCTCTAATTAATTCACCCACAAAACATTCTGGACAAACTACATTATCTGATACCCAGAAACCATCTTGTTCACCAACTGCTTGGGCCCAACTTTCTTTGCTTTTATAAACTCCATAATACTTACCATCCTTACCTGATCTTGGCATTGCATAATACGTAACTCTATATCGCTTATATGGTTGATTAGGCTTACCAGTTTCTGGACTGTGGGTTTCATTAATATGATTCTCGTTAAAATCTCCATAGACAATATGGATTTTGTCACAGCAATAATCTTCATAAGGCATTTTTTCATGCTTACTTGTATCATTAGTATCGCCAGGTGTTACTAAAGCTGCGTCAAGACCGTGTTGAGGTTTATTACCTAATTGATCTTTAATGATTATTATTGGGTCATGACTATCATATACTGAACTTGTTAATCCTTGATACTTAAGGTAATCCTCTCTTGGTATGTATGGATCTCCATTTTCTCTTCTGTCTTCATTTTCTTTGTGAACACCATAATAGTATTTAAATCCTGCTAACCTTATGTCTCTCATAATCATTCCAACAATATCTCTTCCGGAACGACTAATTTTTGCACGATCTACAACTTGAGAATAGCTATTGTTTACAACATTATACGTTGTATACATTGCTGCCATCATAATAGAAGATATGACTACGCCAAGCATAATCTCTACTAAAGTAAAACCGACTACATGATTAAATTTATTTTTTCTCATTAATTTTTAAGTTGATAGTCTGCTTGGAAATACAAAAATCTTCTCTTTGTTCCATTGTTCATGTTAATTTGCACTCGACCTATAAATAATCCATCATCATAAACATCTGAATTTTGATGATCACAGTGATTCCACTTACATATTTCAAAAATTTTTACAGTTTTAATATCCCTTGGACCTTTACACTTAAGGTATCTGTCGCTTCCTAAAATGCTTGTCCATTTTTTATTTTTGTTTTGTGAAGCATCACTATATTCATCTTCAGTTTTATAAAGATTCTCAATATCATTTTTATTTGCATAATTGCCTTTTTCAGCACATACTTTGCCAGCATTATCAATTTCAAAATTGTTATCAACTAGGTGTTCAGAAAATTTATTTAAACCCGCCACCTCATCTCCTGCATCATCTACTCTTATAGGTTTACCTTCGGCATTAAAATCAATATTTTCTGCATCCATATTTACACCATGTATTGTATTTCTGTGACCAATAATATCCTCTGCTATCATGCTTACCAAATAATTTGCTTTTGTTCTTTCAGCTGAATTATCTATGGATTGAACGGAAAAATTTACCATTGAAAAAATTGCAACAAATCCAATGCCTACAATTGCTGTTGATACTAACGCTTCTAAAAGTGTAAGACCTTGCTGTGATTTATATTTAATCATTGTTGTACCCATTCGTTTTTTTTTATGTTCCATTTTTCCATATTAACGTTTCCAAATCTAGACCAATTTATTTGAAAAACATACTTATGTTTAGAGAGTGAATCTGCATCACATTTAGTAATTGCTGCTGTACGGTTACAAACATAAAATCCTTCTATTATTGAAGTATTAGATTCAAATTCACCATCAGCACTATACCAAGTTCCATCTTTTGAAAAACAAATAGTTCCTGATTTTTTGGTGTCAAAATTTGCTACTACGTCATCAAATGATAAAAAGCTTACTTGTAAATTATTTGACACAGACCATTTACCTTCTTCTCTTATGGCTCCTTCCTCATCCCATCCATCTGAAAGTCCAGTATAACCTGTTCCAGTTTGATCGGCATCACATCTAACTGTAATATCGGTATTCCAATTATCAACTTTTCTTATTCTTTGCGTAAGAGTATCCATATTTAATCCCTTAGAGATTATAGCCAAATCGTCAAATTCATTTGTTACTTCCACTTGAACAAATGCAAAAGATCCATTTTGAACTTGTGAATTAATATTAGTAAATAAATTTTTTATTTTTGTTGCTGCATTTCGAACTTCTCTTTCTGATTTCCAAGATGAAAAGCTTGGATAAGCTACTGCTGACATTATAGATATAATTACAATAACAACTAAAAGTTCTAAAAGATTAAAACCTCTAATGTTCTTTTCCTGCGCTTGCATCTATTTTTCCTGCTTTTACAAGTTCCTCTAATGATTTAGTCATGGTAATCATACCATCTTTAACAGCAGTTTGCATGATGCTAGGAATTTGATGTATCTTGGACTCTCTTATTAAGTTCTGAATTGGAGCTGTACACTTCATAACTTCAAAAGCACCACAACGGCCTTGGCCATCTTTAGTTTTAAGCAATCTTTGTGTAACTACCATTTTTAGAGATGTTGAAATTTGTGCACGTATTTGTGCTTGTTGTTCTGGAGGGAATACATCAATAATTCTATTAATTGTGCTTGGTGCACCACTAGTATGCAGCGTTCCAAAAACTAAGTGACCTGTTTCTGCTGCTGTTAATGCAAGTCCAACTGTTTCTAAATCTCGCATCTCTCCAACAAGTATAACATCTGGATCTTCCCTTAATGCAGCTTTTAAAGCACTAGCAAAACTTATTGTTTGTTTTCCAACTTCCCTATGAGAAACAATACTCTTTATGTCTTTATGTATAAATTCAACCGGATCTTCAACTGTAATTATGTTTGAAGTTCTTGTTTTATTTATTTCATTAACAATTGCTGCAAGCGTTGTTGATTTTCCAGAGCCAGTTGGTCCTGTTACTAAAACTAAACCTTTATGCATATCGATAATGTCATAAAGCACTTGCGGTAAATCAAATTGCGCCATTTCAGGCATTACGGTTTCTACTCTTCTAAGAACGGCCGCTGGACCTTTAATAGTTTTATAAAAATTTGCTCTAAATCTTAATCCACTTAAAGTTACTGATGAGTCTAGTTCGTGAGTTTCTTGAAATCTTTTTGATTCTACTTCATTGCAATTAGTAGAAATAAGGTCTTGAATATCTTGTGCTTTAACAATAACTTCTTTTACTTTATATATTTCACCAGTTTGCCTATAACCAAGTGGCGAACCAGCTCTAATATGAAAATCTGAAATTTTTTTATTATTTTTTGCTAATTCTTCTAATTTTTCAAACATTTGATTTTTATTATATAATAGTCGCTAAATAACAATGAATAAACTAAAGAATTGCCCCAAAATAGTTAACAAAAGATCAGCTTTTCTTTGCATATTGAGTAAAATTTAAGAGATTAGTTGTCTATGGTATATTTTGGCACTCATTACTACACTAAAACCGATCATTGTTGCAAGCATTGAAGAACCTCCATAAGACATAATAGGCAAGGGAGATCCAACTATAGGCAATAATCCTAAAACCATACTCATATTAACTGTTATATAAATAAAAATTGCTGCAGCAAAACTGTAGCAAAAAAGTTTTGCAAAAAAGCTTCTGGCACCTGATCCAATTTTTACAATTCTAAAAACCATAATGGCATAGATCAATAAGATCAGAACTGCACCAGTAAATCCATGTTCTTCTGAAAATAATGTAAATATAAAGTCTGTATGTTTTTCAGGTAAAAATTCCAAATAACTTTGTGTTCCTTTTAAAAAACCTTTGCCAGTTAAACCTCCTGAGCCTACGGCAATTTTTGATTGTATAATCTGATACCCTGCTCCTAAAGGATCTCTTTCAGGATTAAAAAAAGTTAGAATTCTTAGTTTTTGGTAGGGTTCTAAAAAAGAAATAATAAAAGGTAATGAAACAAGAAAAACTAATCCAGAATAAACAAAATATCTTATATGCAGACCTGCAAGCCATAGAGCAACAATTCCGCTAAGAGCAATTAAAACAGCAGTTCCTAAGTCGGGCTGACTGGCTACTAATAATATTGGTAATATTAGTGTTGCGGTTGGAATTATTAGATTTGTAAAATTATTTACATTGCTAATTTGCATTCGATGATAAAATTTTGCATAAAAAATTATTATTGCGATCTTCATTAGTTCTGATGGTTGAAGATTAATAAAATATAAACTTACCCATCTTTGAGATCCTGAGGCTGTAATACCATATAAAGATGCCCATATTAAAAGGCCTAAGACAATTACATAAAATAAATATCCTACAGAATGCCAAAATTTAATACTAAGAAAAGATAACAAAATCATCATAGTAAAAAAAACTAACAGTCTTACGATGTGGCTTTTGCTATGATACAGTAACTCACCACCATCAGTCGAATACATTGAAAAAGCACTTATGATTCCTATAATTATTATACAAAGTAATAAAATGTAATCAAAAGATCTTACTTTTTGAAAAAAAGTTTGTTGATCAGTATATGAAGTTTGTTGAAACATTTAAGTGCTTATTAAATTTTGTTTTTTTATTTTTTCTCTTAGTTCGTGCCTATCTATAATTAATTTAAATAATTTTTTTGCAATAGGTGCAGCAGCAGAACTCCCTGTTCCACCATGTTCAACTATAATACTAATTGCATATCTAGGATTTTTATAAGGGCCAAAAGCAATATAAAGAGCATGATCTCTTTCTTCATAAGGAATTTGACTTATAGGTAAATCTAATTCTCTAGCTTTTTCAGTTATTCTTTTTACTTGGGCTGTACCAGTTTTGCCTGCAAATTGATATTTTTGATCTTCTATTCTCGATGAATAGGAAGTTCCCATAACTTCATTAGTAGAAGCAAACATTGCATCTAATACAAATTTAACATTTTCAGGATTTCTAAAAAGATGAGGATATTTTATATCTTCAATTTTAAACAATTCTTCAACTTTTCTTATTGGTGCATATGTTTTTTCTTTTTCTGCCAAAATAGATTTGGCCATTTTTTGCTTAATAATTTCTAAACTTTCTTGACCTTCTTCCACAATAATTCTTGGATGAATTTTAAATCCACCATTTGCTAATTGTGCTGTCATTAAACATAACTGCAATGGAGTGGTTTGAATATAACCTTGTCCAATTCCAGTAATTAATGTTTCCCCTAAAACCCATCCTGATCCAAGATTTTCTTTTTTCCATTTTGTATTAGGAACTAAACCTTTTTTTTCGTTTTCTAATTTGCCTTTTAATACAGTTTCACCTAGACCAAATCTTAATGCTGTTTCGCTCAAACGATCAACACCCAATTTTCTTGCAGTCTCATAAAAATAAATATCGCAAGACTGTTTGATCCCATTTCTTAAATCCATAAGTCCGTGACCTTTTTCTTTCCAACAATGATATTTGTGTCCGTACATTTCCATTTTTCCTGTGCATCTCACTTTTTGATTTGGAGAAATTACGTCATTTTCTAAAGCAGATAATGCTACTAATGGTTTAATTGTTGAACCCGGAGAGTACAGTCCTGATATAGTTTTATTAATTAATGGTTTTAAAGGATTTTGTCTTATTTCTTTCCAATCTTTTACGCTTATTCCATATAAAAATAAGTTAGGATCAAATGATGGTGAGGAGTGCATAGCAATTACCTCACCTGTATAAATATCCATTACACTAATTGATCCAGATTTTTCTGCTAATAATTCATTTGAAAATTTTTGTACTTCTGTGTCTAAGGTTAACCGTATATTTTTTCCTTGTTTTCCTTCTTGGTAATCTAATTGATTTATTCTTTTGCCATAAGCATTTACTTCATATCTGCGCACACCATTAGTGCCTAATAATTCATTTTCAAAGGTTTTTTCTAAACCAATCTTACCAACTCTTAAACCTGGAACATGATTTTTTTTAATTGTTTCATTATTAATTAGATCATCTTCGCTTGCCTGAGCTACATATCCTAAAACGTGTGTATAAGCTTTATCAAATGGATAACTTCGTGCAACAGATAGCACGGGTTTAGCTCCTACTAGTTCATGTAAATAAAAATTAATTTTAGAAAACTGATTCCAGTTTAAATTTTCTGAAATAATTAATGTTTCCCATGGTTTCTGGCTTTTTTTCTTTTTAATTATTTTTGAAAATTGATCATCGTCTAATTGTAAAATATCTTTAATTCTAATCATCAAGTAATTAAAATTTTCAACTTGCTCAGGAACTACATGTAACTGATAAACTTTTAAATTTCCTGCAATTACATTTCCAAAATAATCCAAAAATTTTCCTCTAACTGGTGGAAGTCTCCATTCTCTTAAACGATTTTTATCAGAAAGAGTTAAATATTTTTTATTTTCACTTATTTGTAATGAAAAAAGTCTTGCTACTATTCCAGTAAATACAATAGCTTTAGCTGCAGAAGTAATAAACATTCTTCTGTTAATTGTGTTTAATTTTTTAAAAGCTGTATCACCACTATCAAACATTTTGATTTCCAAAAACTAATCTTTGATATATTTCAAATAAATTTGCACAAACAACATAAAGTAAAAATGTAAATATCAAATTTACTAATAAATCATTGTAATTTAAGCTGAACGAAAAAAATAAAACCAATATAGAATAAATCATTGAGTTCACTACTAAAATTGTTGCTAAAAAAAACATCCAATCTTTTACTAAACTTGGATTTAATGTAATATTTCTAAAATAAGCTGCAGATCCACAAATAAATAAATATGCTAAACTACTAATCCCCATTGGAAATCCAACAACTACATCATTTATTAATCCTGAAACAAAAATAAGACCATAACCCAAACTTTCAGATTTTTTTAAACTCCAATAAAAAATTAAAATAAAAGGAAAATTGAATGAAAAATATTTAAGCTCTAAATAATTAAAATCAAATTCATTCAATACAGATATGAAAAGCAATAAAATTGGAGCATATCTTAATACTTTATTCGCAATTGTTATCTTTGATATTTCAACCATTAATCGTTGCCTTTCTTAAATGATTTTATTTTAACAAATCGAAGTTGAGAAAAATCAGAAAAAAAATCAACTTTTTTATTTTTTTTATTCAATTCATCTATTTTAATTCTACCCACTGGTATTCCGGCTTTAAATAATCCTCCTGCCCCTGAAGTATAAATGGTACTATTTTCCTCAATTATATAATTTTCTTTCATATATTGGATAATCCCATCATTTCTACCTGTTCCTGAAAGAATTGATTGAGAACCACCTGGTTCAATAATGACAGGAATTTTACTATTTAAATCAGATAATAATAATATTCTTGATGTTAAATAATTAACTTCTACTACTTTGCCAACTAAGTAGTTTCCATCTAAAACTGCCATTCCAAGTTTAACATTATTCTTACTTCCTTTATTAACTATTAAAGATCTTAAAAAAGGACTATTTTTATCAATTATGATTTTTGCAACTATCTCATCGGAATCGGCTACATAATCATCAATTATTTTTTTTAATCTTTCATTTTCATTTACAACAAATTGATCGACATTTTTTTGTGATTTAAGCTTTTCAATTTCAGATTTAATTTCAAAATAATCATTGTAAATAATAAAATGGCTTTGTATGGCTTGATAAGTTCTTTTCAAATAATTTTCTGGAACAGAAACAACATAAGACGAACGATAAACTATCTCTTTAATAGAAATTTTTACATAATTTATTGGCTTAAAATCTATTCTTGTTAGTCCTAAAAATATTAAAGATAAACAAATTAAAAAAACTAATGAAAATCTTTGTTTGGTTTCTTTTTTTAAAAAGGCAGATCGAATAGCTATTACAAAATCGTCTCGGCTACTCGTGTCCATTTATTTTAATACTCGGATAACATAGTAGAAAAAGTTTCTTCTTGATCTAAAGCTCTGCCTGTACCAATTGCAACACACGTTAAAGGATCTTCTGCTATATGAACTGGAAGGCCTGTCTCTTTAGAGAATCTTCTGTCTACATTTTTTAATAAAGCTCCACCACCTGTTAAAGTTAAACCCATATCAACTAAATCAGCTGATAATTCTGGAGGTGTGTTTTCTAATGCATCTTTTATGCCATCAACAATTTCTTTTAAAATACCATTTAAGGCTTCTGAAGAATCTTCTTCAGTAATATTAACTTCTTTAGGTGTACCTGATCTTAGGTCTCTACCTTTAACTGGATAAGTATTAGTATTTGTTGGAATTGCAGTTCCAATTTCTTTTTTAATTTTTTCTGAAGTACTGTCTCCAATCATTAAATTATATTCTTTTCTCATATAATCAGCTAAAGCCTTATCCATTGCATCTCCTGCAACTCTAAGTGATTTAGAGTAAACTACACCACCTAAAGACATCACTGCAATTTCAGTAGTTCCACCACCAATATCAACAACCATTGAACCAGTCGCCTCAGATATTGGTAGTCCTGCACCAATTGCTGCTGCAATAGGTTCTTCGATTAATTGAACTCTTCTAGCTCCTGCTGCAAGTGCACTATCCTGAATAGCTTTTCTTTCAACTGGTGTTGATCCAGTTGGCACACAAATTAAAATCCTTGGATTTGCAAATGTGCTTCTCTTATGAACTTTTTTAATAAAATGCTTAATCATTTCCTCAGTAACAATAAAGTCAGCAATTACACCATCTCTTAAAGGTCTAATTGCGCTTATATTTCCTGGAGTTCTTCCTAGCATCGTTTTAGCTTCATCTCCAACTGCAAGAACGGATTTTTTTCCCTTGCTGTCTAAAACAGCAACTACAGAAGGCTCATTTAATACAACCCCTTGGCCTTTTAATACAACAAGCGTATTAGCTGTCCCAAGGTCAATCGCCATATCTTGACTCCAGATTTTTGATATTTTTTCAATAATTTTCATCTATATCCCTTTCATTTTTTCAGTTTTGTAATTTTTTTTGTTTTCTTTCATATCGGGTGCAAAATTTCTTTTTCTTTTTATAATCATTTTGTTTAATGCATTAATGTAGGCATTTGCTGATGCAACTAGAGTATCTGTATCAGCTGCTTGTCCAACAGTAGTTTTTCCTTCTTCTTCAATTCTTACGCTTACAGTTGCTTGTGCATCGGTTCCTTCTGTTACAGCGTGCACCTGATAAAGTTGTAAAGTAACATCATGAGGATACAATTTTTTAATAGACTTAAATATTGCATCAACAGGTCCGTCGCCTGTCTCTGAAGTATTTTTAATTTCCCCATAAACTTCTAGTGTCATTTCTGCTTTTTGTGGTTCCCCAGTTCCAGCGAAAACTTTTAAGGACTTAAGAGTAATTACGTGATCATCCTTAATTAAACTATCGTCAACCAATGCAACAATATCTTCATCGTAAATATGTTTTTTCTTATCTGCTAAAACTTTGAATTTTCCAAATGCTGTTTGAATTACATCATCAGTTACATCAACATAACCTAAACTAACTAATTTGTCTTTAAACGCATGTCTTCCAGAGTGTTTACCCATAACTAATGAACTTTGTTGAACTCCTACACTCTCTGGTGTCATAATTTCATAAGTGTTTCTATTTTTAAGCATTCCATCTTGATGAATTCCTGCCTCATGAGCAAAAGCATTTTTTCCAACAATTGCTTTATTAAACTGAACAGGAAATCCAGTTGCATTTGAAACTACTTTTGATGCTTTACTTAATAAAGTTGTATTAATGCCAGTTGAGTAAGGCATCAAATCACTTCTTGTTTTCATTGCCATGACCACTTCTTCAAGTGCAGCGTTACCTGCTCTTTCTCCAATCCCATTAATCGTGCACTCTATTTGTCTAGCACCTGCTTGTACACCTGCTAATGAATTTGCAACCGCTAAACCTAAATCATTATGGCAATGTGTTGATAAAATTGCTTTATCAATATTTGGAACTTTATTAATTAAAGTTTGAATAATTTTTGTAAATTCAGATGGCACCGTGTAACCAACTGTATCCGGAATATTTATAGTTTTAGCACCACATTTGATTGCAAGTTCAACAGTTTTGCACATAAAATCCATATCAGTTCTAGTTCCATCTTCGCATGACCATTCAACATCATCAGTAAATTTTCTTGCATAGGTTACATGCTCTTTAACTGATTCATAAACTTGTTCTGGTGACATATTTAATTTGTGCTTCATATGAAGTGGGCTTGTTGAGATAAAAGTATGAATTCTAAATCTTGGAGCATGTTTTAATGCTTCATAACATCTGTCGATATCTTTTTTTGAATGCCTTGAAAGACCGGCTGGAATAGAATTTTTTAAAATTTTGCTTACTTCAGTTACAGCTTCAAAGTCTCCTGGTGATGCAATGGGAAATCCCGCTTCAATAATATCAATGCCAAGTTCATCAAAAACTCTTGCAATTTGAATTTTTTCTTCCAAACTCATTGATGCGCCAGGCGATTGCTCACCGTCTCGCATTGTAGTATCAAAAATATAAACTCTATTTTTATCTGTCATTGTTGTAAATTTTAAGCTCCGGCATCATACAATCTCTAGGGGAGATTGCAAAATATTTTGAGCATTTTGGCCCAAAATTAACACTTTATTCTATTTCTTGTCGCTATCTATTAGCTTCTTCTTAGAAATCCATGGCATCAAAGCTCTAAGTCCAGTTCCAACTTTTTCAACTGGATGCTCTGCTAATTTCTCTCTTGTTTTCAAAAAATTTTTTTGACCATTCTTACACTCATCCATCCATTGTTTGGTAAACTTGCCTGATTGAATGTCAGCCAAAACTTCCTTCATTCTTTTTTTTGTTTCTTCTTTGTTAATAATTTTTGGACCTGTAACATACTCTCCATACTCAGCTGTATTTGAAATAGAATAATTCATATTTGCGATTCCACCTTCGTAGATCAAATCAACAATTAATTTAACTTCATGAACAGTTTCAAAGTATGCCATTTCTGGTTCATATCCAGCTTCTACTAACGTCTCATAACCATTCTTTATTAGTTCTACTAGTCCACCACAAAGAACAGTTTGTTCGCCAAATAAGTCAGTTTCAACTTCATCTTTAAATGTTGTTTCAATAATTCCAGATCTTCCTCCACCAATAGCTGACGCATATGACATTGCAAGGTCTCTAGCTTTTCCAGAACCATTTTGATGAACGGCAAACAAACATGGAACTCCTCCCCCTTTTTGAAATTCGCTTCTAACTAAATGTCCTGGTCCTTTAGGAGCTACCATAAAAACATCTAAATCTTTTCTAGCCTTTATTAAATCGTAATGAATGTTCAAACCATGGGCAAAAGCTATTGAAGTTCCTTCTCTTACTCTTTGTTCAATATGATTTTTGTATATTGTAGCTTGTAATTCATCAGGAGTTAAAACCATGACTACATCAGCCCATTCTGCAGCATCAGATAAATTCATAACTTTTAATCCTTTAGACTCTGCTTTTGCTTTGCTTGCAGAGCCATCTCTTAAAGCAACTACCACTTCTTTTACCCCGCTATCTTTTAAGTTAAGAGCATGAGCATGTCCTTGGCTCCCATAACCAAAAATTGCTATTTTTTTATCTTTTATTAGATTGGCATCTGTATCTTTTTCATAAAACATTTTCATAGCTTGTCTCCTATTAAATTATTTAAATATCTCCGAACCTCTTGTCATTGCGACCGCACCTGTTCTAGATACGCTCACTAAACCAAATTTTTTTAAATTTTTTGACATTATGTCTATTTCTCTTCTTAAAGCAGTTATTTGTATCACGTATGATTTATTTGTCTTGTCCAATATAACTGGATTGTACTTTTTACAAGCTTTTAAAGCCTTTTGTTTTTTAGAATTATTGCCAACAACCTTAAATAAAGCCATTTCCTTAAAGATTACATTTTTATCTTCTCTTTTAAAATCCGCTACTTTGTGAACAGGAACAAGTTTTTTTAATTGTAGTTTTATTTGATCTATAACTTGTGGCGTTCCTGTGGTTACAATTGTGATCCTTGAAATATTTAATTTAGGATCAATTTCAGCCACCGCTAATGATTCAATATTATATCCACGACCAGAAAATAAACCAACGACTCTTGCTAAAACACCAGCTTCGTTATCTACCCATACCACAATGATATGTGTACCTAATTTTCCTTGTTTGCCTGGAATACTATAAGCTGATTTTGGTTTTGCCATTAAACTAAAGTTTTTCCTTTCTTGGTTATTTTTGTTTCCTTTTGATCTTTTTCGCCTAAAAGCATTTGATTGTGTGGTTTTCCAGAAGGAATCATTGGGAAACAATTCTCTTGTTTGTCAACCATGCAGTCAAAAATAACTGGTCTATCTGTGTTAATCATTTCAATAATTTTGTCATCTAATTCTTCTGGTGTTTTTGCTCTAATTCCAACACAACCATAAGCTTCTGCTAATTTCACAAAATCTGGTAGTGCAGCCGTATAGCTTTCAGAATAATTTTTATCATGAAGAAGTTCTTGCCATTGTCTAACCATCCCCATGTACTCATTATTTAGAATAAAAATTTTAATCGGTAGACTGTATTGAACTGCAGTAGACATTTCTTGCATTGTCATTAAAACTGATGCTTCTCCAGCAATATCTATAACAAGTTTGTTTGGATGTGCTACTTGGACTCCTACAGCGGCTGGCAAACCATATCCCATTGTTCCTAAGCCGCCAGACGTCATCCAACGATTAGGTTTGTCAAATTTATAGTGTTGTGCTGCCCACATTTGATGTTGGCCAACTTCAGTTGTTATATAAGTATCTTTATTTTTTGTTAATTCATAAAGTCTTTGCACAGCATATTGAGGCTTTATGGTTTCAGTACTGTTAACAAAATCAAAAGAATTAACTGATCGCCACTTTTGAATTTTTTCCCACCATTTAGAAATCTTTTGTTTGTTAGATTTTGCAAAATTGGGTTTTACTTTTTTAATAGTCTTAATCGTAGAAGTAATAACTTCTGCAACATCACCTATAATTGGCAAATCCACTTTAACATTTTTATTAATTGAAGATGGATCAATATCTATGTGAACCTTTTTTGATTTAGGTGAAAATTCATCAATTTTTCCTGTTATTCGATCATCAAATCTTGCCCCAATATTAATCATTAAATCACAATCATGCATTGCGTTGTTTGCTTCATAAGATCCATGCATGCCAAGCATTCCTAAAAACTGACCATCTTCTCCAGGATAAGATCCAAGACCTTGTAATGTTGTTGTAATTGGAAAACCAGTTGTGTTGACAAGCTCTCTTAAAAGTTCACTTGCCTTCGGTCCTGAATTTATGACACCTCCACCAGTGTAAAAAATTGGTTTTGATGCTTTATTCATTAATTTTATCAATTCGTCGATGTCTTTTTGAGAAAATTGATTGTGAATTTTTCCATTAATTTTTTTTTGCTTTTTAAATTTTGTGTAACTTGTTTTTTGAAATTGAACATCTTTAGGAATGTCAACTAATACAGGCCCTGGTCTTCCTGTTGTAGCTACTTCAAAAGCTTTATGAATTGTTTTGGATAAATCTTTAATATTTTTTACTAACCAATTGTGTTTTGTACATGGTCTTGTTATTCCAGTTGTATCACATTCTTGGAAAGCATCAGTTCCAATTAAATGTGTGGGAACCTGTCCTGAAATACAAACTAATGGAACGGAGTCCATAAAAGCATCCGTTAATGCTGTAACAACATTTGTTGCACCAGGTCCTGAAGTAACAAATACTACACCTGGCTTTCCTGACGATCTTGCATAACCTTCTGCTGCATGTCCTGCTCCTTGTTCATGACGTACTAAGATATGTTTTATAAAATTAAAATTCTTAAGCTCATCATAAATAGGTAGTACTGCTCCACCTGGATAACCAAAGACAAATTCTACTTCTTGGTCTTCTAAGCATTTAAATACAATTTCTGCGCCTGAATATAATTTTGACATTCAAGCAATCTATCGGACTTTATATTATTTGGTCAAGTTTAAGAGATGATTTAGTTATTTTTTTTATGGTCGATGAAAGTTGATGAGGCTCAATTTTAGTCCACATGATCATTTTGCTCTTTGCCCATGTAGCCTGTCTCTTTGCATATTGCCGAGTTTTAATAGTAATTAGCTCTTTAGCCTGCTTTAATTTAATCTCATTTTTTAAATATTTCGTTAATTCATTAATACCAATGATTTTATTAATACTTTTGTCTTTTTTAATTCTTAATTTATTAAATTTAATAACTTCCTGAATCGCTCCCATTTTGATCATATTCATAGTTCTTTTTTCTATTTTTTTGGTCAATTTTGACCTTTCAAAATTTATATAAAATTTTAAAAACATACTTTCATCAAAAATAGGCTTAGTTTTATTAAACCAGTCATACATAGAGACTTTTGTATGAGTTTTTATTTCAAATGCTCTAATAGTTCTTTGCGCATCATTAGAATCAAATTTATTTTTCACTTTTGGATCTAATTTTATAAGTTTTTTATAAAATTTTTTTTGACCATATCTCTTTTGCATTAGTCTAATTTTGTTTCTTAATTTTGTTGGAATTGTTGGAATTTTAACCAAGCCATTAATTAATGACTGAAAATATAAACCTGTTCCGCCAACAATAATTGGTATTTTTTTTCTTTGTCTAATTTCTTTAATTTTACGAACTGCTAATTTTAACCACTTTCCAGTAGAAAAAGTTTTATCTATACCAATAATTCCATATAGGTGATGTTTAATTTTTTTTTGTGTATTTTTACTTGGTCTTGCTGTTAAAATTTTTAACTGTTTGTAAACTTGCATGCTATCCGCGTTGATAATTTCTCCATCAACTTTTTTAGCAATTTTTACTGCAAAATCTGATTTGCCAGATGCTGTGGGTCCTGCGATTAAAATGATCTTGGACTGGTTGTCCATTATTAATCTAGTTTAACACCAATATATCTTCTTTGGTTATTATTATTGTAGATCGCAATAAGCATAGTTTTTTCACTAGATTGAAGAATATTTTTTATTATTCTTTCAAAATCTTGAACTGATCTAATCTTTTTCTTTTGAGCTTCGATAATAATATTATCAATTTTTAAATAATTAATTGGGCTATCTTGTTGGATATTTGTTATCACTAGACCCGAAGTGCCCTCAGGAAGATTTCTAGTTTTAACATCTTTCGCACTTAAAACTCTTACCGATATTTTTAAATTTTTAATTTCTGAAATGCTTGGGTCTGCTTCTTCTTTTTTTTCTACTTTAAAATCTTCTGATGTTTCTAATCTTCCAAGTTTAATTTTTTTTGTTAATTCTTTTTCATTTCTCCATATTTTTACTTTAACGGTTTTACCAACTTCAGTTTGAGCTACAATTCTTGGTAACTCTTTCATTTCTTTAATTAAAATTCCGTTAAATTCTAAAATAATATCACCTGCTCTAATTCCAGCTTTGTCTGACGGACTATTCTTTGCAACACTTGCAACTAAAGCACCTCGAGGTTTGTTTAATTTTTCAACTTCTGCTATTTCTTTAGTTACATGTTGAATTCTTACACCTAACCATCCTCTTTTTGTTTCTCCAAATTCAATTAATTGACTTATAACTTTTTTTGCACTGTTAGATGGAATTGCAAAACCAATTCCAATTGAACCTTCTCTTCCTAAAATTGCAGTGTTAATTCCAATTACATCTCCATTCATATCAAATAAAGGCCCACCAGAATTACCTACATTTATAGAAGCGTCAGTTTGAATGTAATCTTCATATCTTGCTAAACCAATAGATCTATTTCTTGCTGAAATAATTCCTGCGGTAACTGTTCCACCAAATCCAAAAGGATTTCCAATTGCTAAAACCCAATCACCAATTCTTGCTTTATCAGAATCTCCAAATTTCACGGGTAGAAATTTATCTTTTGATTGTATTTCCAAAACCGCAAGATCAGATAGAGGATCCTCGCCAATTACTTTTGCTTCATATTCTTTTGCCCCATTAACAGTGACCACTATATCATCGGCACTTTGGATAACATGATTGTTTGTAATAACTATTCCTTTAGCGTCAATAATAAATCCCGAACCTAAAGCACTTGCTTTTCTTTTTTGAGGAGTGCTAAATTCTTTAAACATATCTTCAAATGGTGATCCTGGGGGAAATTCAAAAGGAAAAGGATTGGCGCTTGTTACAATTGTTTGAGTTGTTGAAATGTTTACAACAGATGGCATTAGTTTTTCCGCTAAGTCTGCAAAGGATTCTGGTGCATTTTTTGCATTAGCAAAAATAGAAAAGTTAAATACTAAAAAAACTAAAAATAATATTTTTATCTTTTTCATTTTAATTCTTAACTAACCAGACAATAATAAAGCCAATAATAGCAAAAATAAAACCCCCGATTCTCAATTGAGAGTCTTTTATTGTTTCCATTTTTTTTAACATATTTTTCATTTTTGATGGAAATAAGGCATATATAATTCCTTCAATAAAAAGAAAAAGACCAAACGCAATAATTAATTCTTTCATGGAATTTTTGGATGTTTTTAATTTTGTTTAAAAGTTTCTCCAAAAAATTTAAAAAATTCACTATCTTCTGGTGACATTATTAATGATGTTTCGCCACCTATTAATGCGTTTTCATAAGCCTGCATAGATCTATAAAATGCAAAGAAATCAGGATCTCGTCCAAAGGCTTCAGCAAAGATTTTATTTCTCAATCCATCTCCTTCACCTTTCATAATTTCTGATTCTTTGTTAGCGTTTGCCAAAATTACAGTAACTTCTTTATCAGCTGTTGAGGTAATTGTAACTGCCATCTCTGCTCCTCTTGCTCTAAATTCTTTTGCTTCTCTCTCCCTTTCTGTCTGCATTCTTCTATAAATCGCCTCACTATTTGCTTGTGGAAGGTCTGCTCTTTTTATTCTTACATCAACAATCTTAATTCCAAATTTCTCTGCTTCAGTGTTAACACCTTCTTGAATTAAAGCCATTTGTTTATTTCTATCTTCTGATAAAAGTGTCTGTAATCTTTGTGTTCCAAGAACACTTCTAATTCTTGAATTAATAATTGTTGCTAATCTTGATCTTGCAACTCTTTCATTGCCAACTGAAATATAAAATTTTAATGGATCAATAATTTTAAATCTTGCAAATGCATCTACAATTAATCTTTTTTGATCTGACGCAATTACCTCTTCAGGTGGTGCATCTAAATTTAAAATTCTTTTATCTAAAAATACTACGTTTTGAATAAATGGTAATTTGAAATTTAATCCAGGTTTTGTTATTATTTTTTTTGGATCACCAAACTGCAGTACAATTGCTTGGTTAACTTCTTTTACTATAAAGATAGAAAAAAAAGCTAAAGCTGCAACTGCTACTATAATTGGAAGTATAAATCTATTTGCTTTCATTAGTTGGTTCCCGTTTTCAATTCTTGTAATGGAAGATATGGCACAACTCCTGATCCTGCATTTTTATCTATAATAATTTTATTGATATCAGCTAAAACTCTTTCCATAGTTTCAAGGTGCATACGTTTTTTTGTTACTTCTTTGGCTTTTGCATATTCATTATAAATAGCTAAGAACCTACTTGCCTCACCTTCTGCTTTTGCAACAACTTCTTTTTTATATGCTTCTGCCGCTTGTAAAATTTTTTGCGCTTCTCCTCGAGCTCTTGGAATTACATCGTTTGCATAAGCTTGCGCTTCATTTTTTGATCTTTCCATATCGGCTCTTGCTGCTTGTACATCTCTAAATGCGTCAATTACTTGATCTGGTGGGTCTGCTTTTTGAGTTTGTACTTGTGTTATTTCAATTCCACTATTGTATTCATCTAATATTGCTTGAATAATTTCTTGAGTTTCAATTTCAATGCTTGCTCTACCTTCAGTTAAAATCGGTTGAATAGCACTCTTTGCTATAACTTCTCTCATTGCCGTTTCTGCTGCTGCCTTAACTGTTCCTTGTGGGTCTTGAATTTTAAATAAAAATTTCCCAGCATCTTTAATTACCCAAAATACTGAAAAGTCTATATTTACAATATTTTCATCACCAGTTAACATTAAACTTTCTTCTGGAACATCTGCTACTCCTCCGCCAGTTGTAAAACCACTATCTCTTTCAGATCTAAAGCCAATATCCATTCTATTAACTTTTGTAACTTTTGGAGTTTGAACTGACTCTACAGGAAAAGGGATGTGATAATTTAATCCGGGTTGAGTTGTTTTTACAAATTTTCCAAATCTTAAAACAACACCCTGCTCATCAGGTAACACTCTATACAATCCACTTGCTAGCCAAATAACACCTAAAATAATCAAACCTAAAATAATAGGTTTGCCACCCGATGCACTTCCACCAGGTAAAAATTTTTTAATAGTTTCTTGAATTTTGCTAATGATCTCGTCAATGTCTGGTGGAGGTGGTCTTCTACCGGAACCATTTCCTCCTCCTCCTCCTGGGGGAGTGCCCCAAGGACTACCGCCTCTGCCTTTAAAATCATCAACCATGACAATCTATATAATGTCTTTACTGCGAAAAACAAGTTAAGATGACTAAATGACAAAGGAAAAGCCAGAATTAAACGATACCATAAAGAAAAAACTTGGTGGTAAAACCTTTGTAAAAAACCCAATTCAAGGAACAAAATATACTATTGCTATATCAAGTGCCAAAGGTGGCGTTGGTAAATCTACATTTGCGACCAATTTAGCTTTAGCATTAAAAAAAGTAGGATGTAAAGTTGGTTTGTTAGATGCAGATATTTATGGTCCATCAATTCCAAAGATGTTTGACATTAACGAAAAACCAAAAAGCGATGGTCAAACTTTAAGTCCAATTATAAAATATGATATTCAATGTATGTCGATTGGTTTTCTTGCTGATCAACAAACACCAATGATTTGGCGTGGACCAATGGTAACAAGTGCAATTAAAACTTTTACACAAAAAGTATCATGGAAAGATTTAGATTTTATTATTGTTGATATGCCACCAGGAACGGGTGATACACAATTAACTTTTTCACAAGAAATAAAAATGGATGGAGTAATAATAGTATCA
>CACIVL010000006.1 GCA_902590125.1 uncultured Pelagibacteraceae bacterium
ACAAAATTGATCCTTGGAAAGATAATAAAATTCATGATTTAGGAGACGTACCTTTCCCAGAAGCTAATGATAATGAAAAATGCATTGAAAGAATTTCAGCATTTTATGATCACATAGAAAAAGCAGAAAAACCCGTTGTCTCTATTGGAGGCGATCATTCAGTAACAGGTGGAATTGTTCAAAGTTTAGCCAAAAAAAATTCAAAGCTAACTAAAGGAAAAAAAATAACTTTAGTTCATTTTGATGCACATACAGATTGTTATGAAAAATTAGATCATTTTTTAGGTGCCAAAAAATCAGCCGCTCATTGGGCTTCATACTTAGTGAAACAAGGAAACGTAGATCCAAGTACTAGCACTCAAATAGGAATTCGAGGAAACCCAAGAACTTTAGATTGGTTGCAAGCAAGTTATGACATTGGTTATCAAGTTATAACTATGGATGAATATAAAGTGTGGGGTCATGAAAAATGTGCAAAAATGATTTTAGATAGACTGGGGGACAATCCAATTTATGTAACTTTTGATTTAGACTGCTTAGATGCAACAGTTGCACCTGGTACTGCAAACTTAGAACCTGCATTTAGAGGATTTAATATAGATGAAGCAAGAAAACTTATTCAATGTTTAAAGGGTAAAAATGTAATTGGTGGTGATGTTGCTTGCTTAATGCCAACAAAAGATAGTCCAAATCAAATTACTTCAATGGTTGCAGCATCAATTATGTTTGAAATTATTTGTCTAATTTCAGTTTATCGAAATAAATAATATTAATTTAAAACAGCGTCAGCACCTTTTTCAGCAATCATTAGCGTAGGTGCATTTAAGTTAGCGCTTGGTATTTCAGGCATAACAGATGCATCAATAACTCTTAAGTTTTGAATTCCTTTTACTTTTAAATTTTCATCAACAACTGCCATATCGTCTATACCCATTTTACAAGTGCCACATGGATGATAAGCTGTTTCAGCTTTAGATCTAATATATTCATTTAATTCGTCATCTGTTTTTTTATCAGATCCAGGACCAACTTCATTACCAGAATGTTTTGCTAAAGAAGGTTGTGATAAGATTTTTCTTGCAACATGAATACATTCTCTTGTTTGTTTTAAATCATCCTCATCTTCCAGGTAATTAAATAAAATTTTAGGATAATCATATGGGTTTGATGAATTAAGAGTTATTAATCCTCTACTTTTTGGATGGTTAGGACTAGCGTGCAATTGATAACCATGTGAACTTGGATTAACTAAACCATGGTCAATAACAAAAGATGGAAAAAAATGAAATTGAATATTTGCCATTTCCCTTTCAGGAGAGGATTTTGCAAAACCTCCAGCCTCTAAATAAGATTGTGAGCAGGGACCAGATTTAGATAAAAACCACTGTATTCCAGCTAAAACTTTTGGAATTAGTTTAGTATATGCATAAAGAGTATCTGATGTTTTGCATTCTTGCATAATGTAAGTTTCCAAATGATCTTGAAGGTTTCTGCCTACACCTTTTACATCGTTAACAACATTAATTCCTTTTTCTTTTAAATGGTTTGCATCACCAATTCCAGAAAGCATTAGCAATTGTGGTGAATTAATTGAACCACCACTTAATATTATTTCTTTATTTGCATAAATTTTTTCAACTTTGTTTTTAATTTTTACTTCAATACCTATGGCTTTTTTTCCTTCAAAAATAATTTTTTCTACAAATGAATTTGTAAAAATATTTAAATTTTTTCTACTTTTTACTGGGTTTAAATAATATTTAGCTACACTTGCTCTTTCTCCTTTATGAATAGTAGTATCAAACATTCCAAATCCTTCTTGATATTCACCGTTCATATCAGGATTAATTTTATGACCAGCTTCAGAAGCGGCTCCCAAAAAAGCACCAAATAAAGGATTATCATTTTTTGATTGATCAACTGGAAGCAAACCTAAAGAACCTCTGTATTGATTATTTCCTTCTGACCATGTTTCAATTTTTTTAAAATAAGGAAGAATTTTATTGTAAGACCAAGATTTTAAGCCAAAGTTTTCCCATCTTTCATAATCATTTCTGTTTCCTCGTACAAAAACCATTCCATTATGAGCAGAACAACCTCCGATCATTTTTCCTCTAGGACAAAACAATCTTCTATTGTTTAGATGTGGTTCTGGTTCTGAATAATATTTCCAATTATATTTTGGATCATGCATAGTGTAGAGAAGAGCAAGTGGCATTTTAACTTTCCAAATATCGCTTGATCCTCCTGCTTCAAAAATTGCAACTTTATGATTGCTATTTTCAGATAATCTATTTGCAAGAACACATCCCGCAGATCCTGCGCCAACAATTAAATAATCATAATTCATAAAAGAGATGCTTTTAATAGTTTTTTATAATCGGTGATATTTTTAATTTTAACATTTATATTTTTTGCTGCTTCATCAAACTTTCTAAGTTTAATAGAATCTTTAAAAAACTCTTCTTTCTCAAATAATTTAGCCTCTTTACTATTAAGAAGTCCTCCTTGAAGTTTTAGGCTTGTAATTGATGCTTCAGATAAACGGTTATAATATTTTTTATCTCTTGCAAGGTATCTTTTTGCCAAAACATGGTTTTTAATTGGTTCAACTATTTCTTTTTTAAAAAATCTCTTTAAATATTCATAGCCAATGTCTTCATGTTTACCGTCTTTACTTTCTTTAACTAATTCATCTGGATCTTCTATAATAAAGTGACCATAATCGTGTAATAAACAAGCACAAACTAAATTGTCTTTGCTCTTTGATTTTTCTGCCATCATTGCAGACTGAATCATATGTTCTGAAATAGTTATTTTTTCACCAATATATAAAGATTTATTATTTATAAAATTAGAAATAATTTTATCAATTATATTCATTAAGATTAATGTGGCTGATCACCTTCAACTGCAATCCTATCCATTATCCTTTCGTGACCTAAGCCTCTTCCAGGATAAAAATCAGCTATTGCGAAATGAATAACACTTCTATTGTCCCATATACAAACTGTATTTTCTGTCCAAGTGAATCTGCAGGTTAATTCAAGCCTAGCTTGATGATCAAATATTTTTTTTAGAATTTCATCACTTTCTTTTTTGTCTAAACCAATAATTCTTTTTGTATAAGTCCAATTTACAAATAATATTTTTTTTCCAGTTTCTGGGTGAGTTCGCACAATTGGATGTTCATTAGAATATTCATCATAGTTTTTTTTTCCATTACCTTCCATTTTTTTGTAATTATCTATAAAAAATTCAGCTCCAAGTGAACTGTGAACAGCTTTTTTATCTTTAATTTTTTCTTTAATTTTTTCATCTAAAGTTTCCCATGCAAGTTCCATATTTGAAAAACATGTATCACCTCCAACCGGAGGAATTTTTATTGATTTTATTATTACCGCTTTTGTTGGTTTAACATTATAACTAACATCACTATGCCAGTTTTCACCCCACTGATTTTTTTCATCTTCTGCTTTGATAATTCTTACAATTTCTGGGAATTTATCTAATCCTTTCACATAAGCGTGAGTTTCCAAAGGACCAAACTTTTCAGCCAAAGCTAAATGTTGTTCCTCTGTAATTTTCTGATCTCTAAAAAAAAGCACTTTATGTTCTAACAATAAATCGTTAATTTTATTAAAGTTATTGTCTGATGTGTCTTTAAGGTCTATACCTTTTATTTCAGCACCAAGCGCTCCCGATAAAAGCTTTACTTCCATGCTAATAATTTATATCTAGAAATTAAATTTGTCACTATATATAAGGGTACAAATGAATCTTACACATGCGTACATATTTTTAGTTATAGCAATTATGTTTGAATTAATTAGCACTAGCTCTTTAAAGGATACTTATGGTTTTACTAGACTTTATCCTTCAATAATAGTTATAACCGCCTTGTGCATTTGTCTTTATCTTATGTCACATGCGATGAAGTTTATTCCGGTAGGAATAGTTTATGCCAGTTGGGCAGGGCTAGGTATTGTGGGCATAACAATTATAGCAGCCATAAAATATAAGCAAATTCCGAATATACCAACTATTATAGGACTTTCTCTTATAGTCATTGGTGTAATTATTGTTCACTTAATGAATGATATGAAAGTTGACTAATTGGATTAAACGACTTGGGCTTGGTCTTTTTCTGCTACAACTTCTGTTTTAAATTTATTTGAAATTTTTTGCACTTCTACTGAAGAAACTTTATATTCGGCACACATAGTTTCTTCATCTTTGCCATGTCCAGTAACCATATTAACCATATGTTCTGGAAAATGGAATGTTGTAAACACGATACCTTCTTTTACTCTATCTGTTACTTTAACCTTTAAAGAAACTTCTCCTCTTCCGGAATAAAGTCTTGCAACATCACCTGTGTTTAGTTCTCTATATTTTGCGTCTTTTGGATGAATTTCCAGAATGTCTTCATCTACAATTTCAAGATTGTTAGTTCTTCTTGTCATAGTAGCTGCATTGTAGTGCTGTAATACTCTACTAGTAGTTAGTATTAATGGAAAATCTTTTTTGTTTTTTTCTATCTCGGTGCTTTCTTTCCAATCAAAATACTTAATTCTACCTTTTCCTAATTTAAATTCTTTTTCGTGTAATATTTTTGTATCTGTTCCGTCCTCTTTTACCGGCCATTGTAATCCTAATTTTCCAAGTCTTTCTCGAGTTATACCTTTGAAGAAAGGAACTACATCTGCAATTTCAGCTAATACTTCATCAGCATCATATAGTTTTTGTTTATAACCAAGTTTTTGCATCATTTCTGTTACTATTAATCCATCTGGTTTTGTTCCTGGAAGAGGTTCTGCAGCTTTATTTACTCTTTGAACTCTTCTTTCTGTATTTGTAAAAGTTCCATCTTTTTCTAAGAAAGTTGTTCCAGGTAGAACAACATCTGCATGTTTTGCAGTTTCACTCATAAATATTTCTTGAACCACCAATAAGTCTAAGGCGTTCATAGCTTTAGCAACATGGGCGCTATTAGGATCTGTTTGAACAACATCTTCACCAATAATCCATAGTGCTTTTACTTCTCTATTTATCGCAGCATCAAAAATTTGTGGAATTTTTAATCCTGCCTTAGTTG
Source organism: uncultured Pelagibacteraceae bacterium (assembly GCA_902590125.1). Classification (GTDB taxonomy): domain Bacteria; phylum Pseudomonadota; class Alphaproteobacteria; order Pelagibacterales; family Pelagibacteraceae; genus Pelagibacter. Next base: position 5,099 of record CACIVL010000006.1, read on the forward strand.
GATGAACAACTCCATATTTTTCAGTATAAAAATCTTGAATTTTTTTATCAGCAACTGGAAAATATCCTGCACCTTGATGTGGCTGACAACCCATATCAGCAGCGCCTTGTACATTGTTTTGACCTCTTAAAGGATTAACTCCAACACCTCTTCTTCCAATATTTCCTGTTATCATTGCAAGATCAGCAATTAGCATTACTGTTTTTGATCCCTGTTCCTGTTCAGTAACTCCTAGACCATGAAACTCCATTGAGTTTTTTGCAGTTGCATAAGCAATAGCAGCTTCTTTTACTTGTTGTTTGTCAACTCCTGCAACCTTAGCTAATTGATCAATGTCTAATTTTTCAATTTTTTCAATAAAGTTTTCAAAACCTTCTGTTCTACTTAAAATAAAATCTTCTTTGTACAGTTTAGATTTTACAATGAAATATAACATCATGTTTAGGACTGCTACATTTGTTCCAGGTCTTAATCTGATATGATAATCTGCTAACTTTGCTATTTCAGTTGTAATTGGATCCAACACAATTAGCTTTTTACCCTTCATTACTTGTTGCTTAATTTTTGCTCCAGTTACAGGGTGCGCATTGGTAGGGTTTGCACCTATAACTAAGAAAAGGTCCGCATAATATATATCTTCTGTTGAATTAGTTGCTGCTCCAGTTCCAAATGTTTGTTGCATACCCCAAGCTGTTGGAGAATGACAAATTCTTGCACAGCAATCAATATTATTTGTTCCAATTGTTGCTCTAATCATTTTTTGGAAAACATAATTTTCTTCATTAGTGCACCTTGCTGAAGAAATACCTGCAACTGCATCAGGTCCATTTTCTTTTGTAATTTTTTCTAATTTATTTTTTATGTAATCGTAAGCTTCATCCCATGAAGCTTTCTCAAATTTTCCATTTCTTTTAATTAATGGAGATCTTAGTCTGTCTTTATGGTCATAAAATCCAAATGCGTACCTACCTTTTAAACAAGTGTGACCTGCATTAACTTCCGTTTCTTTTGGTGTATCAATCGAAACTACTTTACCATTTTTTACCGAAGCTTCTAAATTACAACCAACGCCACAATACGAACATGTTGTTCTAACTTTTTTATCATAATCAGCAGATTTTGATGCAAACACATCTGAGATAGCATCTGTTGGACAAGTGTGGGCACATGCACCACATGATACACAAGAAGAATCACCAAACAACATGTCGTTATCAGTTGTAATTCTTGATTCAAAGCCTCTACCACTCATAGTTAATACAAATGAACCTTGAATTTCATCACATGCTCTAACACAACGTCCACAGTTTATACAGTTATCTAAGTTCATTCTCATATAAGCATGAGATGTGTCCTTAGGAATTCCTTTATTTTGTTTAGGATTATTATATCTATGTTCAGATATTCCTAAATCATTAGCAACTTCTTGAAGCTCACAATTTTTATCAACTTCGCATGTGCTACAGTTCATTGGGTGGTCAGTTAAAACTAACTCAACAATATTTTTTCTAAGCGATTGTAAATCTTCGTTATTTGTAAAAATATGTTGATCTTCTCCTACAGGAGTATGACAAGAAGCAACTACTTTTGTTGGGCCATCTTTTTTTAAAGCAACCTCAACAGAGCAAACTCTACATGCACCATAAGGATCTAGATTAGGGTCGTCACATAAAGTTGGAATCTTTTTTTTACCAACGTAGCTCCTTACAAATTTTAATATTGAAGTATGGTTTGAGCCAATTTCATATGGCTTTCCATCTATATATGCAATTTTTCTTTTTTCAGAGCTCATTTATTTTCCTGCACTATATCATTTTTCATTTCATCATAAAAATATTTTACGATGTTCATTATTGGCACAGGTATTGCCCCACAAAGCGCGCATAGACAGCCTTTTTTCATTGTTATAAGCAATTCATTGAGTAATTTTAATGGAATTTTTTTGGATTTACTTATTGCTTGGTCAAACATTTCTTTTCCTCTATACGAGCCAAGTCTTCCTGGAAAGCATTTACCACATGATTCTTCTGCTGAAAACTCAAACAAATGATGGATGTATTCAACCATGCTAAAATCTTTTGGAATACTAACTATACTTCCATGCCCCAACATAAATCCTGCTTGAATAAATTCTTGAAAATCTAAATTTAATTTTTCTACTTCTTTGATAGGAACCACTCCGCCTAATGGACCACCAATTTGTAAAGCTTTTACAGGTTCTTTAAAACCTCCACCAATTTCGTTTATAATTTTTTTCATTGGCGTACACATATCAACTTCATAAACACCCGGATTATTAAAAAAACTATCAAAACAAACTAATTTAGTTCCAGCAGACTTTTTGTTACCTATAGAAGAAAATTTATCTGCTCCATTTATTAATATTCCTGTAACAGCAGCTAAAGTTTCAACATTATTTACCACTGTTGGTTTTTTATACAAACCTTCAGTTACAGGAAAAGGTGGTCTCACATCTACTTCTGCTCTTCTTCCTTCGATCGAAGCTATTAATGCAGTTTCTTCTCCACAAATATATGCACCTTGTCCAATACAAATATTTAAATCAAACGAAAAATTCGTACCTAAAATATTTTCCCCTAAAAGTTTTGAAGATTTTAATTTATTTATTGATCCATTAATTGATTCAATTGATTTTGGATATTCTCCTCTAATATATAAAACACCTTCATTACTTCCAATAACATAACCACAAATAACCATTCCAAATAAAACTTTTAAAGGTTGGTCTTCTAACAAATATCTATCAGAGAAAGCTCCAGAGTCTCCTTCATCAGCATTGCAAATAACATATTTTTTTTTAGATTTTTCTTTACTACAAAAATCCCATTTCAATCCTGTTGGAAAACCAGCGCCACCTCTGCCTGATAAATTTGAATCTAATAGAGATTTTATTATTTCTTTTTTATCAGTATTAATAAATTTTTTTAGTAGCGCTTCAAATTGTTTAGTGTCTGCAAGTTTATCATCCATCAAGAAATTTGTTGAAGCAAAACTTTTTGAAAAAAACTTTTCTTGCTTAATGTTTTCGCCTTTGACTATCTGATCAATTTTATCAATATCTTTCCCTGCATAATTTTCACCATTATAGTGAAAAGCATTATTTTCATAGCAATGACCTAAACAGAACATTTCACCAACCTTATCTTCACCAAGTTTTTTCTTTAATTTTTTCTTTAATTGTTCTTGAGTACCAGCACACATACAAGCACTACCATTACAAACAAAAGCTTTTTTTTCCCTATGGGCTGGTCTTAGAAATTCGTAAAAACTTTCTGCTCCATGTATAGTGGAAACACCCATTCTATATTCATCAGCAATTTTTTGAATATCTTCATCTCCAGAAGATTTTTTTGAGCGATCAGAAATTTTTTGAAATAGATTATTTTTTAATCCAACTCTTCCAGATAAATTACTAATATTTTTTGACACGGTTTACCCTTATTAAATTTTTAGTTTTTTATTATAATTCTTTCTTTATTGCTATAAATATTAAAACTATTTTGTTTTACAAAACCTACTAATGTCATGTCAAATTTGTTAGCAAGATCTATGGCTAAGCTTGTTGGAGCTCCAACGCCAATCAAAACTCCTATATTTGACATTAATGCTTTTTGTACTAATTCAAAGTTAAGTCTTCCGGAACATGTTAAAAATTGCTTAGAAGGGTTTAGTATTTTTTTTTTTAGAACAAAACCAATTAATTTATCAAGAGCATTATGTCTTCCAACATCTTCTTTTATTGCAATAACATTTCCTTCTTCAGAAAATAATCCACTGGCATGAATTCCACCTGTTTTAGAAAATTCTGATTGGTTTTCACGTAGTATAGAAGGCGATTTCATTAATATTTCATGTGATATTTTAGGAAGGGATTTTAAAATTTTATCTTTTTTAATAATTTCTAAAGAGTCCAGAGAAGTTTTGCCACACACACCACATGAAGAGTTTGTTAAGAAATTTCTTTTTATTTTATCAATATCAACATTCTCTGAATTGTTGATTGTAGCAATTATTTTATTTTTTAAATTATATTGACCAACATTTTCTCCAACACTTTCTATTTTGTCTATGTATTCAATTTTTTGAATAATTCTTTCATTAAAAAGAAATCCTCTTACTAAATCTTCATCATTTCCAGGAGTTCTCATTGTAATAGAAATGGTATTTTCAACCCAAGTTTCTTTATTTTTAAATTTAATTGTAATTTCAAGAGGTTCTTCAATAGAGATTAAGTCATCAATATTACTAGCATTATTAGATTCGTATTTTAAAACTTTATATTTAGAATTCATAAAAATATTTTATTTTAATAGATGCTTTTATCATGGTTTGAACTTTAAAGCTTTAGATATAGTTTTAAATGGTAAAAGCAAACATTCTTTTCTTGCTATATTTTTTTTATTAATAATTTTTTTAAAATCTTCCCATTCTTTATTAATTTTAATTTCTGTATTTTCAAAAAGACTTTCTACAGAAGAGAATAAATTTTTAATTTGATCTATTTTTTTCATTTTAATTTTTCCTGAAAGCATACTTACGGAAGCCTGGCAATATACACATGATTTACATTGATATCCTATGTCCTCAATTAGATCATTTTTTACCAACAAACTAATCTCCATTTCATCACCACATATGGGATTTTTATTTTTTGATGAATGAGTATGATTTTTTATTATTTTATGGTTTTCGGTATTCGATGCAATTTCTAAAATTTTTAAATCCATTATAATTCTTTAAATAAAAAATTAATGTTTTATATTTTGTTTTATGAATGATAACAATATTTTAGCTGTTGTGCTAGCAGGAGGCAAATCTAAAAGATTTGGAGAAGATAAAAACCAAGCAAAGCTTGGCAACACGTCATTACTTGATCATGTATTAGCAAAAGTTAATAAGAAATTTGAAAAAATATTAGTTGTTACAAATCAAAATTTAAATATAAAAAAATTAAATTCAATCACTATAGTTTCAGATTGTATTCAAGGAAATCTTGGACCATTAGTAGGTGTACTGACTGCCATGAAATGGATTAAAGAAAACAATGAACAATATCAGTGGATTGCAACTTTTCCATGTGACACACCATTTTTTGATACATCAATTATAGAAAAGTATAAAAGTAAAATAAGTTTAAACGAAAGTTTATTATATTTTGTAAAATCAAACGAAAAAAGACATAATATATTTGGCCTATGGTCAGTAGAATTGATGGATACTTTAGAAAAAGACTTAGTAGACAATAATTATAGAAAAGTAGAAAAATGGGCAGATAAAATTGGTGTTAAAACAATTAATATTAAAACTGATAAATTTGATTATTTTTTTAATATAAATACAAAAATAGATCTTGAAGAAGCCAACAAAATATTAAAAGAATATAAAAATGATTAGTTACAAGACGGCAAAAAGAATATTAATTAAATCAAAAATTAAAATTAAAACGGAAAAAATTGATTCTTTAAAATCATTAAATAGAGTTTGTGCTAAAGATGTTTATTCGCCTGTAAATTATCCAGCAGGTAACAATACTGCATTTGACGGATATGCAATTAATTCAAAAGACACAATTAATTTGAATAAGAAAAAACCAAAAAAATTTAAAATTTTAAAAACAATAGCAGCTGGAGATAACCCTAGAATTAAAAATACAAAAAAATTTCAAACTATTGAAGTAATGACCGGTGCTTTAATAGAAAAACCTTTTGATACAGTGATACCTATTGAGCAAATTAAATTTTACCCAAACAAAAAAAATAAGAAACATATTTTAGTAAATAAAAAAATTAATAAAAATAATTATATTAGATATTTAGGTTCTGATTACAAAAAGAATGAATTGGTTGTAAAAAAAGGGACCTTAATTCAGCCATCTCATATTTTAGCTTTTAAAAGCCTTGGAATTGAAAAAGTTGATGTAAAAATAAAACCAAAAATATTATTTTTTTCAACAGGTAATGAAATTTCAAACAAAAAAAAAATATCTAATTGGCAAGTTAGAAATTCAAATAGTTATTATATTAAATCTTTATCAAATAGTTTTTTATTTAATTTTATAGATGGGGGTATTTTAAGAGATCAAGATGAAGACATTTTTAAAAAATTATTGAATAAAAATATTAAATCTAAAGCAAATATAATAATTACATCAGGAGCTGTATCTGCTGGAAAATTTGATTTTGTTCCAGGTATAATAAAAAAGTTTAAATTATCTAACTATTTTAAAAATGTTGCGATTAGACCTGGTAAACCAATTTTGTTTGCAAAATTTAAAAATAAAGACAAAGCATTTTTTGGTCTTCCTGGCAATCCTATTTCTTCAGCAGCATGTTTTAGATTTTTTGTATATCCTTATCTTGCAGCTATCTTTAATTTAAATGAGGAAAAGCCATTTAAAGCTAGATTAAAAAATAAATTTATAAAGAAAAGAAACTTTACAAGATTTTTAAAAGGTAAACTTACTTCAACTAATAATGGAAATTTACAAGTTGAAATTTTAAAAGGCCAAGAGTCTTTTAGGATAAAATCATTTGTTAAATCAAATGTATGGGGAGTTTTTAAAGCAGGTCAATCAATATTTAAAAAAGGCCAACTAATTGAATGTCATTCACCAATCGCACCTAATAAAAATATATTTTATTAGATATCATTTTTATTGTAGTAGTCATCAATAGGCATTAAATATTCCAAAATGTTACAATTAAAAGATCATAAAATTGCTATTCCAATTGTGTTGTTTGCTGGACTATTATGGTCCTTTGGACCTCTAGTGGTTCGTTATATGAATGAACCTAATTTGGTACCATGGCAATATCTATTAACGAGAGGAATAACAATTTTTTGTATTTTAAATATTTATTTATATTTTGAAGAAGGAAAAAATTTTTACTTAAATTATCTAAATGTTGGTTTTTCAGGTCTTATAGGTGGAATTGGACTTGGTACTGCAATGATAACTTTTATCTGGTCAATTACACACACTAGTGCAGCTATAACATTATTATGCTTAGCAGCGATGCCATTTATTACAGCTCTATTGGGTTTTTTATTTTTAAGAGAAAAAGTTTCGACAAATGTTTGGTTTGCTATTGTAGTTGCAGCTATTGGTATAGTTATTATGGCTCTAGGTAAAAATGACGAAGGATCTTTGTTTGGTTTGTTGTTTGGCTTAATCTCTGCAACCGGCTTTTCAGTTTTTTCTGTTTCATTAAGATGGAGAAAAGAAACACCAAAATTTACAACTGTTGCAGTTGCAGGTTTATTTTGCGCAGTTGTATCAACTATAGTTATTATTGTTAATGAAGGTAATTTTTTATCTACAAGCCATAATCAAGGATTATTTGCTATTCATGGGACATTGGTTTGTTTAGGTTTAATTTTATATTCAATAGGGTCTAAATCACTTCCAGCTGCTGAATTAACTTTGCTTTCTTTAACAGAAATAATAGGTGGTATTTTTTGGGTCTGGTTACCAATTCTTGGAATTAACGAAGTTCCAACTAATACAACTATTATTGGCGGTTTTTTAATTTTTATGTCAATAATTTATTATAGCTTAACGATTAAAACTAATCGAAGATTTATTGCATTAAATTAAACTTATGGAAAGACCAAATTTTTTCACTTTAAAAAATGGTGATAAAGCAAAACTTCCATTTACTGAAAAAGAATACCAAACAAGATTAAAAAAATTAAGAAATGTAATGAACAATAATAATCTTGATATGATTATTCTTAGTTCAATGCATAACATTGCTTACTATACAGGTTTTATTTATTGTTCTTTTGGCAGACCGTATGGTTGTGTGATAACCGAAAAAAAAATTCTAACAATTTCAGCTAATATTGACTCTAGCCAGCCATGGAGAAGATCACATTGTGATAATGTAATTTATACTGATTGGAAAAAAGATAATTTTTTAAAAGCAATTGTTTCTATTATAGGAAGAAAAGATCCACCAAAAAATATTGGAATAGAAGAAGATCATTTAACCTTAGAAATGATGAGTAAATTTAAATCAATTTTCACTTTTTCAGCTTTTAAAGATGTTTCCAAATATTTAATGAATCTAAGAATGATTAAGTCTGAGGAAGAAATTGAAATTATAAAAAATGGAGCAAGAATAGCTGATTTGGGTGCTGAAGAAATTGTTAAACATATAAAACCTGGTGAAAGTGAGTTAGAAATTGCGATACATGGAAGAGATAAAATGGAAAGAGAGATAGCCAAAACTTATCCAAATGCCGAATACATGGATACCTGGGTTTGGTTTCAATCTGGTATAAATACAGATGGTGCTCATAATCCAAAAACTAGTAGAAAATTAAAAACTGGAGATATTTTATCTTTAAATACATTTCCAATGATTTCTGGTTATTACACTGCTCTTGAACGAACTTTGTTTTTAGAAACAATTGATGATGTATCCTTAAAGGCTTGGGAAGCAAATGTAAAAGTTCATAAACGAGGATTAGAATTGATTAAACCTGGAGCAAAATGTTCTGAAATTTGTATAGAATTAAATGAGTTATTTTCTGAGCTTGGATACTTTCAATATAGAACATTTGGTTATGGCCATTCTTTTGGCGTGTTATCACATTTTTATGGTAGAGAGTCTGGTTTAGAGTTAAGAGAAGATATCGAAACAATTTTAGAGAAAAATATGGTCATATCAATGGAGCCTATGATAATGATACCCGAAAACAAACCAGGAGCTGGTGGTTATAGAGAACACGATATTTTAGTTATTAATGAAAATGGTGCAGAAAATATTACTAAATTTCCTTTTGGTCCTGAAAATAATATAATTAATAACTAAATGAGCTCAGAAAAAATAATTGTAAATAGTTGGAATGAATGGGATCCGTTAAAACATATAATAGTTGGTAGAGCTGACGGAACTTGTATTCCAGCACCTGAACCTGCATTAGATGCAAAGGTTCCTGAAGACTCTGATATGAGAGGTCAATTTGGACCAAGAACAAAAGATTCAGTAGATAAAGCAAATCAACTTTTAGATGACTTTTCTAATATTTTAATGAAAAAAGGAATTAAAGTAGATAGACCAGATCCAATAAACTTTAATCAAAAAATATCAACTCCTGATTGGAAAACTGAAACAATGTTTGGATGTATGCCACCTAGAGATGTTTTACTTACTGTTGGAAGTGAAATTTTAGAAGCAACAATGAGTTATAGATGTAGATGGTTTGAGTATTTATGTTATAGACCATTGTTAAAATACTATTATAACTCCGACCCAAATATGAGACATGAATCCGCTCCAAAACCTCGGTTAACAGATGCGGATTATAGAAAAGATTATTTGTCTGATAAAATAGGAATTCAAAAAAGATTAGAATGGACAGAAAAAAAATTTTTCGTAACAACCGAAGAAGAACCACTTTTTGATGCAGCTGATGTTTTAAGATTTGGAAAAGATTTAATAGTTCAACATGGTTTTACTACAAATTTAAAAGGTATTGATTGGTTAAGTCGACATTATAAAAACCATAGAGTCCATGCAGTTAACTTTCCTGGAGATCCATATCCAATACATATTGATGCAACTTTCACTCCAATTAAACCAGGTTTAATCATTAATAATCCTCAAAGAAAACTTCCTAAAAAACAAAGAAAACTTTTTGAAGATAATGATTGGAAAATAATTGATTCTGCACAACCTGCTCATAACTCACCACCTCCTTTATGTTATTCATCAGTTTGGTTATCTATGAATGTTCTAGTTTTAGATCCAAAAACTGTTTGTGTAGAAAAAAGCGAAGTTTATCAAGCTGAGCAATTAGATAAACTAGGAATGGAAGTAGTACCAGTTGATTTAAGAGATGCTTATGCTTTTGGAGGAGGGCTTCATTGTTGTACTGCGGATGTTTATAGAGAAGGAAAGTTAGAAGATTATTTTCCAAAACAATAAAATAATTAGCTCGGATTTTTTTTTAAAAATTCAATATATTCTACTACTTCATCAAACTTATCATCATCAATATCTTTATAACTCATCTGAAATTTATCTTTGACACATATTGCTACATGAGCGTAAGGGTTCCGGCCTTTTGGATGATTTGGGTGATCAGGTAATTGACCCCGTAAATAATCACCAGCTTCCTGAATAATTTTCCACAGTTTACTAGCGTTTTCTTTGTTCACACCTTCACATTTCTTGTTTTATCTCAATCTGGTCTAGTCTGGGTACTAGTTTATCCTATAAAATCCTATAATCAAGATCCCTAAAAGTTTTTTCATTTTGATTTTATTTAATTGATAATTTTAATGCGGCAATTTTATCTTCTACTTCTTTCAATGCTTTAATAATTTTATCCTTTTCAACATTGTCGATTGAAGTTCCACCAGGACTATTTGGATCCATGGCTTTCTCAGTAACACCCATCAATTTTCCTATTCTTTCACCCATATGTAAAAGAGAGTGAGTTACCGAACCAGTATCATTATGATGTTGCATAGCTTTATCAATCAACGTCTGATGTAAAGTTAATAACGGATGACCTTTTTTATTCTTCATTGAAGCAATATCTAATTTTATTGCATCTTCTTGGTATAAAAACGTAGTTTTGTCTTCTGGGTCTGCACATTTTCTAAAGTTAGATTTGCTTTTATTTGTGTTATTTTTTACATCTTTATCGCTTAGGTTTTGTAAGGCTTGCATTAAAGCTTGTTCAACAGATAAAATGTCTCTTATTTTTGTCATTAACTCTTATTTTACTTCCTGAAAAATAAATTTTCTTATTTCAGTATATAAATAAAATTTTATTTTGTATCTATAAAACATCCTTTCTAGTTGAAAGAAGTGTGGTGGGTTTTTAACCGATTTCTCACCACACACAAATCATCTCTCTACAACATCCCTGTTAGTTCTAGCTGGCGGGGATTTATCCTGAAAAATAAAAATATTTATTTCAGTAAAAACAAAATCAAAATTTATTTAATCTGTGGTTATGAAAAAGTTATTATTAATTCTTATCATTTTTGTACTGGCTTCCTGTACATATAAACCAGTTGTAGATACTGCAGGAAGATCGGGCACATTTAGTGAGAACAAAGCACATGAAATCACTAATGATATACAGCATTGCAAAAAGCTTGCTAAAAACAACACATCATTTTTTAGTAATATTGTTTATTGGATTGGAAGTGTAGAGGCAGATACAGAATATCAATCAATTTACAGAAAATGCCTAATCAATAGAGGTCATAGTGTGCTCAATTAAAAAAAAAAATAACAGATTACAATTCATATTGTTTTCAATAGATGGACATAATGATTTTGCTTTGAATGAAGATTTTAGAAAAGCTATTGTAAGAAACAAAATTTGGCATCCTATTCTAGATAGAACAATTCAATCAAATAAATATGAAAATGAAAGCTTTAATATCAAAAAAAGGCAGTATAGCAATATTTTGAAGCATCTTTTAGATGAAATAAAAAAACAGTTAATACCTATAGAAGATCTTAGAATAAATCTTAAAGAAATCTATAATTATAATAATAAAGAAATAATAAAATATTTACAAAAAACAATTAAAGAAGAAAAAATCATACAAGATTTAGAGTTTGCCTCTTTTTTAATCCATTTAAACAATAAATGGATTAAATCATTTGAAATCTCATATTATATTCGTTTTATAATTGAATATGTTGACAATGAGCTAATTTGGAAAAATCTTTTATATTCAGAATTTAGAAAATTGCCCCATTATCCTTATGGAAGTCCATTATCTAATGGATGTAAAGAAATATACAAATTTAATTTTTTTTGGAAATACGAAAAAATAGATGGCTGGATTTTAAAAACTTACCCTCTTAACAAAAGACAATTTAAGAGAGGAGTAATCCAACGTTATAAAAAAGAAATTGATTTTATTTTTAAGAAAGATTTTAAGACTAATTACATAAAACAATCATTAAAACATGAGGATATTGCCATGTTTAGATTTTATGACAAATTTAGAAAAGGATATTTTGAATTTGTAGATAAAGACCTAAGAGACAAAAATTTTGCATTAGTTAAACAAGAGTTAAGAGAAGAATGGTTTGGCAATAAATGGAAAAGAGAACAAATTCTATTTGAAAATATACAGACTATTTTATCAAATAAAAATATATCTGTGATTAGATGGTTTTCTCCAGAAAAATTGAAAAGGCAAAATTTAGATATTTATTTTGAACATGAGGGAAAAAAATATGGAGTCGAGCATCAAGGAGAGCAGCATTATAAACCAATAAAACTTTTTGGTGGAAGGAAAGGATATAATAATAGAGTTAAGTTAGACAGACTTAAAAAAATAAGATGCAAAAGAGCCAAGATTAATCTTATAGAATTTAGATATTTTGAAGAAATAACCAAACTAGCAATTATTAAAAAATTAAAAAAGTTTGGAATGAATTTGAATTATGAAAGGAGGGTATATGTCTAAAGAAAGCAAAAAGAAAGAAAAAGACATCTGGGAAGATTATGAACCAGATGGTAGAGACCTAGCAGCTCATCTTCAAGCACAGAAAGAATGGAAAAAAAGAAATCCTAATTTCAGTATGGAAGATGCCGCAGACTATTATGCAGAACTGCAAGGCGAAATTAAAAGAGGAAAATAATGAAGTCTATTGTAGGTCAAGCTAGTGAAATTTTATCTAAAGAAGAAGAGTTAACGCTAGCTGACTACAATAAATTTATTAAACTTCAAGATATGGCTAAAACTGAAGAGGAAAAATCTGCGTTTCGTTGGTTAGCAGAAGGCATGTATCAAAGGCTTCCTGAAATTGCTGCCAAAGAGGGCAACTATGATTTTGTTAAGGATGATGAGTTTTAATAATCAACACCCTCATCATTGGTCTGAAATTCATGTATTTCCGCTTTTGTAATCTTTCTATTTTCACTTAATGCTAATTGAACTACATCTATTAATGACTCTTGCTGACCTTCTGTGAGATTGTAAATTACAATAGGAAAATCATCGTATTTGTTTCTATATTCGTTATATAAATCAATTAATCTATCCTTCATTTTATTCTGATTTTAAATCACAACAAACCCAGAACCACGATCCCTAAAAGTTTTTTCATAATAAAATGTTATCAAAAAGCTCTAGAATTGACCATTTGATTTATCTCGAAATGGTCTAGTTTGAGTACTAGTTTGTTAGATGTTTTTAGTGAATCTTTATGTGATTAATTTTTTATGAATTTTAAATAGTCCGCATAACTAGTGTGAGGTAGGGTGATGTAGTGTGAGGTAGTGTGTTAGTCTAACCCCGTAAATAATCACCAGCTTCCTGAATAATTTTCCAAAGTTTACTTGCGTTTTCTTTGTTCACACTAGTCCAATCCTTGTTTTATCTCATCCATTTCTAGTTTCATTTCTAGTATCCTACAAAATCCCAGAACCACGATCCCTAAAAGTTTTTTCATAATAAAATGTTATCAAAAACCTCTAGAATTAACCATTTGATTTATCTCAACCTGAAAAAGTAGGAAAACTTCATATAACAGAAGACTCGTTCACATTTGAATTTAATGATAAAAATAAAAAAAATATTTAAGCAAATTATAAAATCAATTTATTAATTATGGCCAATATATATCCACAGATTTTTTCTGGTCCACCAAAAGAGAAAAGAGTTTTTGAGAGTTTAAAAATTATAAAAGATGATGAATTAACTATCTTTCACAACAGAACATATCAATATAGAAATTTAGATGGAGAGTTGAGATATGGAGAAACAGCAGATTTTTTAATTGTTCATAAAAAAAAAGGATTAATTTTCCTAGAAGCTAAGTCCGGTAAAATTAAATATAACAGAGATGATGTAGTTTGGAGTCAAAATGACAGAGTTATGAAAAAAAATGGTCAAAATTATGACCCTTTAACTCAAGGTGAAAAACACATGTATAGTTTTTTAAGATTAATCAAAGCAACAAAAATAGATATTCCTGTGCCAAAAATTAATGCAGCTTTATTTTTTGAAACTCCAAAACCCAATATTCCGTTAAAAGATTTTAGAGCGGGCCTTCGAGCTGAGCAAATGATGTGGAGGGAAGATTTTTTAAATTTTCATAAGTCTATTTATAAACTTTTTTCACTACAAGAAACAAAATCATTTATTAATGATAATAATTTTAAGAAACTTACAACCTATTTACAGGCAAGAACTTTTAATGACCCTTTAGGTAAATTTTTAAAAGGCACTGAAGAAAATCAAGAAATTATTTTAAGTGAAGAACAACAGCATATTATGGATACTATGTTTTATTCACAAAATAAAAATATTGCAGTAAAAGGCTTGGCTGGAACGGGAAAAACAAATTTGATTGTACAAAAAGCACTGCAAGAAATAAAAAAAAATAAAAAAGTTTTGATAACGTCCAAAAATAAACCCATTTGTAAATTTATTAATTTAATTAAGGATAAAAAAATAAAAGAATATTTATCTGATAATAAAGAAACTTCTAAATTAGATATAAAAAACTTTGATGCAATGGTCCGAGATGTACATGTTAAAGAGAAAGAAGAAGATTACAAAAGACTTGGTGATTTTGATAATAGCAGAGAGTACTTCGACACGTATGTTCCTAACCAATGTTATAATTTTTTTAAAAAATATCCAAAATATAAGTATGATTTAATTTTAGTTGATGAGGCCCAAGATCTCCATGAAAATTGCTATGTAGGAATTATGGAAGCGAAGAAAGAAGAAGGCCAAATAGTTTTTTTTTATGACCCCCTTCAAAATTTGAAGACTGAAAAAAGCTTAGCTTCATATGTAGATAAAGATAATCAGATTTATAAATACCCATTAAGTAAAAATTTTAGAAGTTCAGATGAGATTGTAGATTTAATTAAAAAATTATTAAATAAATTTTTTCCAGAAATTGACCTTTCGTACAAAGATAGTACTCATACTACAGGTAAAGAAACTGAATATATAGAATGTAAAGATTGGAATGATCAAATTTTAAAAGTATGTGAGAGTGCTAAACGATTGGTTAATAAAGAAAAAATTGAAGAAAAAAATATAGCTATACTTTATGCTGGTTCTGTTGCCATCAATCCTGAGGACAGAGAAAAAATAAATTTTACTAAAACTTTAGAGGAAATATTTAGTTCAGTAAGTGCAGATTATTATAATTTACCTTATTTAGGCATTTATAAAGACAGAGACTATAGCAAACACATTTCAAAAGATTCTATTAACCGCTTTAAAGGTTTAGAAAAAACAGCAATAATATTATTTAATATTGAAAAACTTGATAAAGAAGCTGCACAAACATTATATACTGGACTTTCTAGAGCTAGAGCTCATCTAATTATTGTATCAAAAAAAGATATTTTAGATAAAATTAAATTGTTAAAATAATTTTTATGGAAGATATTACTTCAATTAATATTAGGCCTACAATTAATATATTAACTCACTTTAAATTTTTTAATTACAACGAATGGTATGCGCTTGGTGAATTTAATGATAAAAATAATAATTAAATATGAGAAAAATTATTGATTATAAAAAAGTTATATCTCAAACTTGAGGAATGGCCTCTATCTACAAGATCTTATAATGCCCTAAAAGATAATGGAATAATTACAGTACAGGATTTAATAGAATGTAGCGAGAATAAATTATTAACATTTCCCAAATTTGGAAGAAAAGGGATTGAGGAAGTTAAAAATATTTTAGACACTTTAGGTCTAACATTAGGTATGGATTTAATTTATGATGATTGTTTAAAAGAAAAATCATCAGAAAATAAATCTAATAATTTTACTGAAGATATAGTTCAAAATAATATTCCAGACGAAATATTAACTATTGATATTCTAAAAGAATGGCCTCTTTCTGTAAGAACTATTAATGTTTTAAAAAGAGAAAACATAAGATTTATAGGTGATTTACTTCAATATGATTTATATGATTTTTTAAAATTTAAAAATTTTGGAAAAAACTCTTTAGAAGAGATTAAAGAAAATTTATTAAAATTAGGTTTGGATAAATATAATACTGACCTTAGTGATTGGAGTAAAATTAGAGAAACTCTTATAAAAAATATAAAAATTTCGGAAATTGAAAATTTAACTATAAACAAAAAAATAAGAGGATTTAAAAAATCTATTTTTAAAGATTATAAAAGTTTTAAAGAAGGATATTTTAAATTAGAAAGAATAAAAATTAATAAAAATTTAAGCACTACAGAATTAGAAAAGCTTATAATTGATGATATTGAAGAAATATTGTCATTAATTAACGACAGGAACAATATTTTCTTTAAAGGAAGATACGGATACTTAGAAGATTATAAAACATTAGAAACTTTAGGAAAAAAATTTGGTATAACGCGTGAAAGAGTAAGGCAAAATGAAAAAGAATTAAACTTATCTTTAAAAAATTTAGGAAAAATTGATAAAAATTCATTATTAGAATATTTTAGCAAATATGAATTCATTAGTTTTCATAAACTATTTCCTCAACTAGATAAAAATTTTACTGATACCGCTGTAGGTACAGGAGAGATTACCAGAGACAAGCTGGTAGTTTTTATGGAAAACTATTGTGGGGTTGGAGAGGAATATTTTAAAACTCCAGAAAGAGAGTTATGGCATTTTGATGAAGAAAAATTAAAAGAAATTTTTACTTTTGTTAACTCAGGAACTTCATATGAATATTTTATAGAAATTATTAAAGAAAATTATGGATATAATAATTTTGTTGCCAAGTCAGCTTTGGAGTTTATGCAAAGTAAAAATTTAATTAAGATTGTAAGCAATAAAATTTATCCAATTAAAATAAACAAAAATACTGAGGTAGCTCATATTTTACTTAATTACTCAGAAGGGTTGCATTGGAAAAAAATCTCTGCAATTGGAAATAAATCTTATACAAAAAATAAATGGGATCTTAATAGAATTGTGGGAGATTCTTCTTTAAGTATGATTTCAAATAAAAATATTTATTTATGTGACAAAGGTACTCATAAATTATTAAAATTTTGTAAAGAATTAAATAATAAAGAAAAAATTATTTCTATTTTTATAAAAAAGTTAAAAGATTTAAATTTAAAACAAAGTGACCTTGAAAGTATTTTTCAAAAAGTAATTGAAATTGAAGAATTTAAAAATCTTAATTTTTATGATGCAAGAGCAATTATAAAAGTTTTTGGTTCAGAAAAAGGAATTTTTCATTTAGGAAAATCAGCAACTAATACAATTGGCTTAAATAAAGACATAAAATTAATTTCCCTTAAAGATAAAATTAAAGTCATTATAGATAATGCGCATGGAGAAATTAACCGAAATGATTTGATTAAAAAACTTCAAAAAACTGATGAAGATTTGCCTATAGAAATTCATCTAAATGATTTAGTTGATGAAATGAAAATATTTAGAATTAGTCCTGGCACATATTTAAATTTTGATGAAGCTATTAAAAAATGTAATTTAGAAGATATAAAAATCTTTTTAGATGAATTATTAGATAAATATGAATTTATAACAACTGGTTTTATAAGAGAACAGACTAATGAAAGATTAATTTATGAATTTTCAAATTTTTATTACGACTCTTTAATTAGAATAATAGCAAAGGAAAAATCTTGGTTTTATTCAGCAAACTATTTAAGCAAAAGATCTAAAAAAGAAGAAAGTTTGGGTACTTACATAAAAAGAAATTATAATTGGAATATCACTTCTAAAGAAAATTATAAAGAAATCTCAAAAAAAATAGGTATATCTTTCACTTCTTTTTCATTAATCATTTACAAACCAGAATTTAAATTTAATACTGGTAATTTATAATAAACAGGCATGTCAATTAAATTCATAGATATAAGGCCAACGATTAGTCTCCTAGCTTTAATGAAGAATATTAAATACACAGAGTGGGAAGCTATATCAGAATTTATAGATAACTCTGTAGAAAGTTATAGAAAAAATAAAAAAATTTTAAGAAAATTAGAAAAAGATTTTAAATTAAAAATTAGAATTGATTTATTGCCTAGCGAGATAAGAATAAAAGATAATGCTGCCGGAATTTCAGAAGAAAGATATGCAGACGCTTTTGAAACTGGAAAACCTCCACCTGATACAGGGGGTCTATCAGAATTTGGTGTAGGGATGAAGATAGCTGCCTGTTGGTTTGCAGATAAATGGAAGGTTCATACTAAGGCTTTAGGGGAAAAACATTGGAGATTAGTTGAATTTAATATGGAAAAACTTAGAGAAAAAAATACTGAACAATTAGAAGTTACTGAAAGTAAAGCTAATTTAGATGCCCACTACACTATAGTAACTTTAAATAAACTTAATCACAAACCTAAAACTGCTGCTATAACTAAAATTTTCCAACATTTAAGTTCTATTTATAGATATTTAATTAATTCTGGTGAAATTGAAATTTCAATAAATGGAAATAAATTAAAATATGAACCACCTAAAGTTCGTATATCAGGTTATTATAAAGAGTGGGAGGATGGGATTATTAAAAATCCAAAAAAAAGAAAATGGTTTAAAAAAATAGAATTTAACTACGAAAATTTAACAAATGTTACAGGATATGTTGGTATAAGAGAAGAAGGACGAGTAAAACAACCTGGATTTTCTTTATTTAGAAGAGGAAGATTAATCACTGGTACAGAAGCTGTTCCATTTAAGCCGGTTCAAATATTTGGTTTAGGTAATAGTAGAAGACAACAAGTAATATTTGGAGAATTAAATCTTGATGATATGCCAGTTACTTTCCAAAAAAATGATTTCAAATGGGATGAAAATTTAAAAAATCGCTTTATAAATCAGCTAAAAGATGAAATTGAATTTTTAGATGATAAAAAAAAGATTAATTTTATAGATCAGGCAGAAAAATGGTCAGAGAGATTAGAAAGAGATGATATTAGAGAACAAACAAAAGAAAGTTTACCTCAGATAAGCAAAATTGTTAAAAGAGGTATTGAAAGTACAAAAACTACAAAAATATCAATCAAAAAGGATGAAAAAAAACATAAAAAAGCTGAACAGAGCAATGAAACCGAATGGGAAGAAGTTATTTTAGAAAATCAAAAATATAGATACAAAATAATAACTGAATATGATGAAAATAATACAGATTTGTATTTTGCAGAATTTCCCGATACAAAAAATAATTTTAAAATTAAAGTTTATATTAACTTAAAACATAAGTTTGCTGAGAGATTTTTTACACACAATAATGATAGAGCTGGCTTTTTAACTTTAATCACTTTTTTTGCAATATGCGAGGCCCAAGTTAGACATATTGATGGGTCAAAAGATGCTGCTTTAATGAGACTTAGATTAAACTCTATCTGTGAAAATATACCCCCAAGGACTTAAATGATAACATGGGAACCAAAATCTGATGGTTTTTTTATTAATGATTTTAAAAAAAAATTAAAGCATAAAAATTTTCCAGAGGATGATATCCAAAAAGTTGTTGAAAATGCAAAAGATGCACTTTCAAAAACAATTGATCCTAAAAATCCTGAATTAAATAATGAAACTTTTAGAACAAACTTAGTTCTTGGGTATATCCAAAGTGGTAAAACAACATCGATGGAAGCAGTGTCTTGTATTGCAAGAGACAATGGATTTAAACTTATGATAGTATTATCAGGTCATGTTTCAAACCTTGCTGAACAAACTCAAGAAAGAATATATGAATCTCTTGATCAATTTGGATGGAATAGAATTCAAATAGATGGACAAATTGATTTTGAAAAATCTACTAATCTTCTAAAACAACTTGTTGAGTCTGATAAATCTTTATTTGTTGAAGATGAAGAAAGACCAGCAATACTTATTGTTACAAAAAAACTGTGGAACTCTATTGAGAAAGTTTCATCCATCTTTAAAAATGCACAAAAATCTGGGATTGATTTATCAAAAATACCAACAATTATATACGATGATGAGGCAGACCACTATTCTTTGGATGCTTACGCAAGAACTAAAAAAAAAACATTTAAAAAATATAATGAAGCAAAAAAACATATTGTAAAAAAAGGAGAAAATTTAGAATCTATAAGTATATTATATACAATATCAATTGATAACATAAAATATTTAAACGATTTTGAAAAAGATGAAAATAGGGAATTAATAGAAGATGAAGAAATTTTAATAGAAAGGCCTGAAACAACTACTCATAGACAAATAAAAAAATTAAGACAATTATTAAAACAGCATTCTTATTTAGGGTACACTGCCACTCCAATGGCTAATTTTTTAATTGCCCAAGTAAGTCTTTTATCACCTCAGAGTGCCACTATTTTAGAGCCAGGATCACTTTATACAGGCGCAAAATTCTTTTTTGGAAATGAAATTAATAAAAAAAATCACATAAGAGTTATTACAGAAGAAAATATTAATGAAAATAAAATAAAACCCGAAAGTTTAACTGAGGCAATTAAAGTTTTTCTTATTGGTGTTGCTCAAGGTTTAATGAATAAAGAACATACAAAAAAAAAGACAAGATCAATGTTAATTCATCCATCTATAAATAAACCAATTCATAAAGATTGGCAAAAGTGGATAAAGAGCGAACTTCAAAGATATCAAAAAGCTTTTAACTCTAAAGGAAGAAATATAATAGATAAAAAAAATAGAATTGATATTGATTATCCCGAACTAGAAAAAGAATTTAAAGAATTACACAAAAATTTAAAGAAAACAGAGAAAAATCTTTACGATTGGAATGACGAGTTTATAAAAAGAATGGTTAGAGCTATAAGCATTGTTGAGCCAGAAGTTATTTTATTTAATACAGAAAATAAAAAAATTCCACAAATCAAATGGGGAGAAGATTCTATTTATGCGAGAATTTTGGTTGGTGGCATAGGTTTAGAAAGAGGTTACACTATAGCCGGTCTAACTGTTTCTTATATAGTTAGAGAAAGCGGAACCGATGATACAATCTATCAAAGGGCAAGATTTTTTGGGTATCATAAACCTTATATTGGACTTGTTCGAATGTATTTACCAAAGGTATTAGTGGAAAATTTTTCGGAACAACAAGAACACGAGATAATTGCTAGACAAAGAATAAATGAAATTATCAAAAACAATGGAGATCTAAGAAAAGATTTAAAAAGAAGTTTTCCTTTTGCAGGAAAATCTGGACCAGCTAGAAAAGGTATTATTGAAAACAGTTTAAAAAAATTTCCCCATGGAGGCATAATATCAGATCATAGAGCTCATCATTTAGATAACTTTAGATTAAATGTTAATAGAGAAGTTTATGAAAAATTAAGCAACTTAGGTAAAAAAATAAAGTTTTCAGAAATCTCAGATCATGAATATGCATCTAGCTTAAAAAATATTGATGTAATTGAAAAGCAAAGTCTTCATGAAGTTTCTGAAAAACTTTTAAAAGAACTAAACTATTATGATGATACTAATGAAGACGATTATTCAATACTAACTGATCTTACAGATTGGAGACAATATCTTAAAAAAGAAGATTTAGAAATAGCAGTTGTTATAATGAATGATGATGAGGATAATTTTAAGAGACGCGTAGATAAATACTTGTTTGAAAGCAAAGATAGTTCTGTACCAATTGAATCTGGAGCAAACAAAAGTAGACCAGGACATGCTTATTTGCATTATGAATTTATGACTGATCCACAACCAAAATGGCAACCTACTCCAAGTAAAGACTCACCATATGGTACACCTCATGACGGATATAAAAGAATGAAAGCTAATAAGATTGCAACAATTCAATTATATAAATTTAATATTCATTCTCTAAAAAAGCAGGGGGAAAAACTTCTTGTAGAAAAAGTACCGTACTTTAGATTATACATACCTAAAATACTTGGCAAAGGATTTAGAGAAACAAAAAATTAATAAATATAAATAATGATTTTGGATCTAATTAATTATTCCCTAGATCAAAATCATTTAGAATATTCAATTGAAGAAGTTGATTCACAGCTATTAAAATTAAATATAAAAAATAAAAAATTTATTATTTATTATAATGATATAGCTAGTTCTGGTTCAGGCAGAAATAGAGACGAAGTTAGAATTCAACTTTCCGTATCAATAAAGCATAAATTAATAGGTTTTTCAGCTGAAGATATAAACATTATTCTTCTTGGCTATGACAATGAGACTAATACTTTTAGTTTTTGGAAATATAGCAATGATATAGATACTAATACTAAGCAATCTCTTTACACTAGAAGAAAAATTATTGAAGAAGCAAAAATAAAAGGTTTCTCAAAATATTATATTAAAAAGAGAGATGCATTTAATAGAAGATTTGATCAAAAAAGCCTTAGCTTAAGTTGTAATGCTTTTTTATTTCCTCTTATAATTAAATATTATTCAAAAATTTTTGAAAGAGATTTTTTAAATGATTTTCAAAATAAAATTAAAAGATTTAACTATCCATACTGCAAAGATGACTTGTTACTATCTTTAAATTTATATTTTCAAGAAAGAAAAACAAAAAATATTGATAAAAATGACCCAGATTTAAAGGAAGTAAGCAGATTATGTAATATGAGATTTAAAACTATGGGCTTTATACCTTTAAAAGATTTTGTTCCAGATGATATTGTTGAAAAATTTAGAAATACAAATGGTATTTATACAAAAATTCAAAACTTTAAACATACGGATCCCAATGTTGAAGGAGGATACCCAGGAGGAGCCCATGGAGCACAAGAAAAAATTTGGAATATTTATTTTCAAGATGGTGTTAACAATAATGGTAAAAAGAAATTGTTTAGTGATGCAGAAGATTTAATTAAAAGAATTTTATCAAAAAATAAAAATATTTTAATTGGTAAAACAGAAATATCAAAAATCAAAGAAAAAAAAATAATACATGGCAATATTTTTACATCTAATCAAACTATTCCTGATATTTTGGAATTTACTATCGACAAAAAATATAAGAATAGAGTTATAAATCCAGATAACTTTTCTGACAAATTAGAAGCTTTAAACCAAACAGATAAAGCCAATGAAATTCACGAAAAAACAGTTAATGATCTTGCTAAAATTTTCAAAAATAAAGAGTTACCAATTATGAACACTAAACACATTGATTTTTATAGTGAATATAAAAGCAGAGGTAAATTATTTGAAATTAAAACTTTTACTAATTCAAATTTTAATCAACAAATTAGGCATGGCATTAGTCAATTGAGAGAATATTATTTTGTATATTCTCAATATTGGAAAAAGATTCCTATAAATACTGACCTTTTTTTACTTTTAAATAAAAATCCTGAAAAAAAAATAAATGATATTCAATTAAATTTTTTAAAAGACCAAAAAATTAAACTTTGTTGGATAAAAAATAATAATGTAATTAGTTTAAATAACGAAATTTTATTTTAATTTACAAAAAGATTTTTTGCTATTTTTGATACTACTTCAACATTAACCGCATTTCCTATTGTCATATAAAATTTTTCATATCCTTTAGGGTAACTTTTTAAACCTTTAAATCCTTGGATATTTAAACATTCTTCTAAAGATAAATATCTTTTTTTCCAAGGTAAATAAGGAACTTGAGTTATACATTGAGAAACTAAAGTGGGAGAATTTTTATTTCTTCTAACTCTTATTCCAGAACCCCTAAATGTGACAATTTTTTTTCTTAAATTAAAAGATTCTCCCTGACAGTTCCATTCAAATTTTTGGTACGATTCATGTTCAAGTTTAATTATTTTTTCAATTAATTTATCAACCCATTTTTGGTTTTTTTTATAAAAATCTCTACTTTTTTTAATCATCTTAATTTTCCATTGAGGAAATTTTTTTACTTTTAATCTTGCATACTTTGGTATTGAATTAATAATTTCATCTTTGTTTAAATTTTTAAGATTAATTCCAAATTTTCCTTTAAATCTTTTTATTTTTCTAAAACCTACCGAATGAGGCGTTGATGATTTATATGGGTATGTTGCTCCAAATTCCATTGCCCACAAAGGGTTAGGAAGATAATTTTTTTTTGGAATTTTTTTTAAAAAATATTTCCAAACTTCCAAAACCTCTTTTTTTAAATCAGATAATTTTTTGTTTTTTTTAGGTTTCGAAACAAGAAATTTTTTAAGGCTATTTGTTTGTTTAATTTTTTTTGGCCATTCAAAATCTGTTAGTTTGTTTTTTTTTGCAACTATGTAAAGTCTATTTCTAGTTTGAGGAATATTGTAATCTGTTGGAGATAAAATTTTTTGATCAACATCATAACCAATTTTTGAAATTCTTTTTTTCATATATTCCCATGTTTCACCATTGTTGTGACCAATTAAATTTGGAACATTTTCAAGAAACAGATATTTTGGTTTATGGTATTTAATAATTTTAATTAGATAAAAAAACATTTTACCAGCAATTTTATGATTAAAACCGTTTGCAAAACCAGCTTTAGAAAATGGTTGGCAAGGAAAACCAGCACACAATATATCATGCTTAGGGATATTTTTTATTTTTATTTTTGTAATATCTCCTTCAGGAAACATTTTAAAATTTTTATTATAATGTTCTCTTAGAAAAGTTTCTATTTCAGAGGCAAAAACACATTCATGACCAAGTTTACTTAAGGCTAAATGAAACCCTCCTAATCCAGCGAATAAATCTATAAATTTCATAGAATCACTTAACTATATCAAAAATTAGTGAATTTATTAAACAAGATTAAATTTATTAACAATTAAAGCAAATAGCTTTACCATTAGAATTATAAAAATAATGATAAAAAAAATAAAAGGAAATATTTTTAATACTTCTTGTCAAGTATTAGTGAATACCGTTAATTGTATTGGAGTGATGGGGAAAGGTATGGCTTTAGAATGCAAGCTAAGATTTCCTGAAATGTTTATCCAGTATAAAGATAGTTGCGATAAAAAATTATTTAAACCAGGCTACCTTCAATTATATAAAAAATCACAACCTTGGATATTGAATTTTCCAACCAAGATACATTGGAAAGATCCATCAAAAATTGAATATCTCGAAAAAGGTTTAAAAAAATTTCAAGATGAATATTTAAATAAAAATATAAGTTCAATAGCTTTTCCACTTCTTGGTGCAAGCCTAGGTGGCTTATCTGAAGAAATTGTCTATGAGACTATGACTAAGTATTTAGAACCTTTAAACAATATTGATATAGAAATATATGAATATGATTATATGGCTAGTGATAATCTGTTTGATATTTTTTACAATAATGTTTCTGATTTTACTGTTGAGGATTATAAATTATTATTAAAATTAAATAAAACTGCAGCTGAAAATTTAAAAAATGCAATAGATGGAAAATCAGTAAAATCAATGCTAGGTATTCAGGATGTTCCTCAAATAGGAACAAAGGCAATAGAATCAATTCATAATTTTTTAAGAAACAAGAAAAATATAAATATCCAAAAAAAATTAGATTTTTAAAAAATGAGTTTATCTGACTGGAGATTAAAAGAATTAAAGAATTGTAAAGATATCTTTATTATTTATCTACAAAAGAAAATTTTCAAAGCATATTAACAAATGGAATTCTTAGCAAAAAAGAAATTCAAAGTAAAAAAATATCTTACAAAAGTTTTGCAGATGAAGATGTACAACAAAGAAGGTCGGGAATTCAAATAAATGTTTCTGATGGATCAACGAGATGTGAATTACATGAATTAGTTCCTTTATATTTTAATCCTAAATCGCCGACATTATATTCAAGACAAGCATATCAAAATGATTTCTTCTTTTGTAAAATTTTACCAATTAAAATTATATCTAATTTAAAAAAA
>CACIVL010000007.1 GCA_902590125.1 uncultured Pelagibacteraceae bacterium
ATACAAAAAATTTCAGCTACCAAAATTAGAGCAAAAATGCGAGAGGATGGAGATTTAAAATGAACGAAAGACTTAAGTCGATAGTAGATTTAGAAAAATATCCAATTTACGACTTAAATTCTCCAATAATTAAAAATTTAATCAATAAATGCAAAGAAGAGTTAGATCAATTTAGTTGTTCTACAATTCCTAATTTTATTTTACCAAAATCATTAGAAATAATGAATTCAGAATTAGAAAAACAACTAGATGAAGTTTACATGTCTAAAGAAAGTATAAATCCTTATTTATATACTGAAGATGATCCAAAGTTACCAAAAGATCATCCAAAAAGAACTTTCATGAATAGATATAATGGGTATTTAAATTCAGATTGTTTTCCAAAAAATTCTGAAATGAAATATCTTTATGAAACTGATGAACTTTTAAAATTCGTTTCTGCATGTTTGGGAGTTTCTCCAATTTATAGATGGGCGGATCCCTTAGCGTGCCATGCTTACAATGTTATGGAGCCAGAAGGTATACTTCCTTGGCATTTTGATAGCTGTGAATTTACTTTAAGTCTAATGATTCAAAAACCTGAAAAAGGTGGAGTATTTGAATATTGTCCAAATATAAGAGAGCCTGGTAATGAAAATTTTGAAGAAGTTAAAAAAGTTTTAAATGGTGATATATCAAGAGTTAAACAATTAAAATTAGAACCAGGCGATCTTCAAATATTCAAAGGTAGATTTACTTTACACAGAGTAACAAAGATTGAAGGTCAAAAATCAAGATATATGTGTATACCAGCTTATGTTTTAGATCCTTGGAGAGTAAATACTCCAGAACATTCAAAAGCAATTTATGGCAAAGTATTACCAATTCATTTAGAAAGAAACAAAGCTAGAGCTGATGGCCTAGCTGACTAAATTTATTGCTGACTATTCTCAAAACTGGTATTATACGTCATGAATTTGAATCTGGTATCGCACCACAATAGACTTACAAGAGTTGGTTTTGGAGAGAAAATTACTAGAAAAATGTCAAATTTATTATTGAAAAAAATTGATTGCAAAAATCATATTAAGTCAATTACTCCCTCGACATCTATTTAATTAAACAAATTAATTATTCTAACAATTAAGAAAGGATAAATGTGCTTGATATAAAAGAGATAATAAATTTAGAACAGTACCCAATAAATGATAGTGGATCCTTAAGTTATAAAGATTTAATTAATTATACTAGAAAACAACTTAATGAAGATGGTTGTTGTGTTCTTTCTAATTTTATTAGACCTGATTCAATTAAAAGGATGAAGGATGAAGTAGATAGAAACCTAAAAAAAATTTATTTTACATCAGATAAACATAATCCTTATTTTACAAAAGAAGACAAAACTCTTAATGAAAATCATCCAAAAAGAATATTTACTGTTAGGCAAAGTGGATATTTAAATTCAGATGATTTAGAAAAAGATTCTGATCTAAATAAATTTTATGATTTAGAAGAGATGTTAAAATTTGTATCAGATAGTCTTGAAGTTTTTCCTCTTTACAAGTGGGCAGATCCTTTGGGAAAAAATCCATATAGCGTTATGCATACAGACCATTATTTTCCTTGGCACTTTGATGGAAATGATTTTACCTTAAGTGTTTTAATTCAAAAGGCGGAAAAAGGAGGATTTTTTGAATATGTTCCAGATATAAGAAATAAAGATAATGAAAACTTTGATGAAGTTGCCAAAGTTTTAAAAGATGATCGAACAAGAGTTAAATCTCTAGATTTAAAGCCAGGAGATTTACAGATTTTTAAAGGAAGGTTTTCAATGCATAGAGTTACAAAGATAGAAGGAAAAACTTCAAGATACATTGCTTTACCTTGTTATGTAAAAGATCCTTTAAAAATTAATAAACCTGAACATTCTAAACAAGTTTACGGAAAAGCCTTGCCAATTCATTTTAAAAGAGAGAATATTCAAGGAGACGGATTAACAGACTGATGAAAAAAAATATTAATGAAGCTGAGTGGAAAGTACGAGTAGACCTTGCTGCAATGTTTAGACTAACTCACATGATGGGTTGGGATGATACAGTTTGGAATCACATAACGGCAAGGACTCCAGGTACAGATCATACTTTTTTTATGCATCAATTTGGACTTTTATATGAAGAAGTTAAAGCATCAAATCTTATTAAAGTTGATGAAAATGGAAAAGTTTTAGAAGGTCCAGAAGATGTAAATACAGCAGGATTCATAATTCATAGCGCAGTTCATTTAAATCATCCAAAAAATAAATTTGTATTTCATGCTCATCCACCAAAAGCATTAGCTGCAACAGCTTTAAAAGATGGGATACCTTATATTGTGCAAGATTCATCCATGCTTTATGGAAAAGTTGGTTATCATGATTGGGAAGGTTTATCAGTAGATAAAGATGAAAGATTTAGAATAGCAGAAAATCTTGGAGAGAATAAAGTTTTAATTATGAAAAATCATGGGCTTTTAACTGTTGGAGAAACTGCAGGAGAGTCATTCATGAATATGTATTATGCTGTAAGAATGTGCGAAGTTGCAGTACAAGCCCAAGGTTCAGGATTAAAATTAGAAACAGCAGCAAAATCTTTATGGGAAAAATCACAAAAACAATACGATGCATTTTCTCCAGGCCCCAATGAATGGCCAGCATTATTAAGAAGATGTGATGCAGTAGATCCAAGTTATAAAGAATAGAATGACAAGTAATATTAAAAATGTTGCTGTCATAGGTACCGGGGTTATAGGAGCAGGTTGGATTATTAGGTGTTTAGCACACAATAAAAAAGTTGTTGCCTTTGACAAGGATCTAAAATTAAAGAAAAGATTAGTTGCTGAGATAAAACGTACTTGGCCATATGTAAAAAAATTATTTAATAAAAAAAAACTAAATCTTAAAAATTTTACATACGTTACTTCTATAGAAGAAGCTTTAAAGAAAGCTGAATTCATTCAAGAATGTGCAACAGAAAACTATAGAATAAAAACTAAGTTAATGAGCGTTATCAGCAAATACGCAAAACCAAACGCTATTATTTCATCAAGCTCATCAGGTTTACTTCCAACAAGAATATATTCAAAGTGCAAAAATCCAGCACGTACAATGATTGGCCATCCTTTTAACCCAGTTTATATGTGTCCTGGTGTTGAAATTGTTCCTGGAAAAAAAACAAAAAAGAAATTTTTAAACAAAGCTAATAAATTTTACAAATCAATATCAATGAACCCAATTATGGTAAAAAAAGAATTACCTGGATACTTAGCAGATAGACTTCAAGAAGCTTTGTGGAGAGAAGCATTACATATTGTAAATGAAGGCTATGCATCAACTAAAGATTTAGATAGATCAATAGAGGACGGACCCGGTTTAAGATGGTCATTAATGGGAATATTTTTAACTTATCATTTAGCTGGAGGTAAAGCGGGAATGAAACATATGTTAGAACAATTTGGACCGGCATTAAAATTACCTTGGACTAAACTAAAAGCTCCAAAACTTTCTAAAAAATTATCATCCAGAGTTATTACAGGAACTAGACAACAAGCTAAAGGAAAATCTGTAGCAATGATATCAAATATTAGAGATGAATATTTAGTAAATCTTCAAAAGTTAAGAAAAAAATACGAAAATAAAATAAGAAAATAATTTGTGACTCAAATAAATAATCTAGAAGATATAGTTAAAAATGGCCTTTGTATCGGTTGTGGGATTTGTCAGAGCATTACTGGAAAAGATTCTATTGAAATATCAATGTCTTCAAAAGGTAGACTAGAACCAAAAGAAGTTAAAAAAATATCACCAGAAAATTTTAATAAAATATTAAATGTTTGTCCTGGCCTTATTGTGGAAGGCCTTCCGAAAGAACAAGTTGATACAAAAGCAAAACATGATTTGGTTTGGGGTTATTATTTGTCTTTATTTTATGCTTGGTCTACTGATGATAAAATTAGATTTGAAAGTTCAACAGGTGGATTATTAAATGGTTTATCGCTTTATTTATTAGAATCTAATAAAGTAAAATTTATTTTACATACAGTTACTAATCCCAAAAAACCAATGAGAAGTGTATCTAAACTTAGTTATAATAAAGATGAATTATTAAATTCTAATAGCTGTTCAAGATATGGGCCTGCTTCACCTTTAGATAAATTTCATGAAGCATTAAATTTAAATGAACCTTTTGCATTTGTTGGCAAACCTTGCGATATTAGCGCTATAAGACAACTATCTAAAACAGATGAAAGAGTTAATAAGTTATGCAAATATTTATTAACCTTAGTTTGTGGAGGTTCTACAGAGTTTACAAAATCACAAGATTTTATTGAAAGTTTTAAAGTAAAAGAAGAAGAATTATCTATTTTTAGATACAGAGGATTTGGAAATCCAGGTAAAATGTATATTAAAACAAAAAATGGAAGAGAACACGATAGAGAATATAATTCTTTTTGGGGCGAAGAATCCACATGGAGAGTTCATTTTAGATGCAAAATTTGTCCAGATGCAATTGGAGAAAGCTCTGACATTTCAGCATTGGATACTTGGAGAGGAGGTTCTCCCAAAGGTGAAGATGAAGGTTTTAACGCTGCAATTGTTAGAACAAAAAAAGGTTTAGACTTATTAAATGAAGCTGTAAATGCTGGTTATATAAAAATGGGTGACCAATTAAAAATTAAAGATATTGATGATTTTCAACCACACCAAGTCAAAAAAAAGAAAGCAGTTTATGCAAGACATGAAGGAATGAGAAAACAAAATATACCAACAGTTAATACAAATGGTTTAAGAATTAAAGAATTGTATGATTTAAATTCAAAAGAATTTAATTTGAAGGAAGAAGAAGGAATTAGTAGTAGAGTTAAAAAAATATGAATGTTTTAGTAAAAAATTTAGGCAACGGAATAAAAAATGTAAAAATTAATGATCCAAAAACTTATAATTCATTATCTTTTGCAACCTTAAGATCTCTTTTAAATACTTTTAAAAAACTTGATAAAGATAACTCTACAAAAGTTATAATTTTAGAAGGATCGGGAAAAGGCTTTAGCGCTGGTCATAATTTAAAAGAAGTAAGGAGTTTAAAAAAAAGATCTAAATATCTTAAACTATTTAATCTTTGTTCAAAACTAATGTTACAAATAGTTGAAGGAAGGAAGCCGGTAATAGCAAAAGTGCATGGAGCAGCTTATGCTGCTGGATGCCAGTTAGTTGCAAGTTGTGATTTAGCGTATAGTACAAATGATGCAATGTTCGCCACTCCTGGGGTAAATATAGGATTATTTTGCAGCACACCAATGGTTGCTGTTAGTAGAAAAGTCAACAGGAAAAGAATGATGAAAATGCTTTTAACAGGAGAACCAATAAAAGCTAATTATGCTAAAGAAATAGGTTTGATTAACAATCATTTTCCTAAATCAAAATTAAATAGTGAGGTTTTAAAATTAGCAAAAAATATTGCATCAAAATCAAATTTAACTATTAAAATTGGAAAACAAGCTTTTTACAAACAATTAGAAATGCCTTTGAGAAAAGCTTATGCTTATACAAGTAGAATGATGACATTAAATATGATGGCAATGGATGCCAAAGAAGGAATTTCTGCTTTTTTAGAAAAAAGAAAACCAAAATGGAAAAACAAATGAGTGATGATCAAATAAAAGATATTCTTAAGAATTCAAAAACAATTGCAATGATTGGGATAAGTTCAGAAAAAAAAGGTGAAGATCCAAAAAAGTTAAAAAGAAAACCTGCAAATGTTGTAATGAAATATATGCAGGATTTTGGATACAAAGTATTTCCAGTCAATCCTTTTGCTGAGGGTGAAGTAATAAATGGAGAAACAGTAGTTGCAAGTTTAGATAAAATTTCTGAAAAAATAGATATTGTTGATATCTTTCGACCTTCAAAAGAAGCACCTGGATTTGCTAACGAAGCAGTTAAAATTGGAAGCAAAGTTTTATGGTTACAGTATGGAATTCAAAATGATGAAGCAAAAAAAATTGCTGAAGATAATAAAATTCAATATGTTTCTAACAGGTGCATAAAACAGGAGTATCAAAAACTATTTCAAAAAGCTAATCCAGTATTTCCAGCTCTAAAAAATTAGAAATTAAATGAATATAGTTAATTTTACTCCAATAACAGCATTATCAGGTGGACTTTTAATAGGTTTGTCTGTTGCTTTGTTTTTTATCTTTAACGGACGCATGATTGGAATTAGTGGAATCGCTAGTAATTTTTTAATTTCAAAAGATAATCGAATAGAGAATTTTTTATTTTTGTTTGGATTGATACTGGGACCTTTAATTTACAATCAAATAACAGACAGAGAAATTAATATATCAATTTCAAGTTCATTAATTCTGTTAGTTACAGGCGGGGTCCTAGTCGGTTTTGGAACAAGATTAAGTAGCGGTTGCACTAGCGGTCATGGTATTAGCGGTATAAGTCGTTTTTCTTTA
Source organism: uncultured Pelagibacteraceae bacterium (assembly GCA_902590125.1). GTDB lineage: Bacteria > Pseudomonadota > Alphaproteobacteria > Pelagibacterales > Pelagibacteraceae > Pelagibacter. Next base: position 6,478 of record CACIVL010000007.1, read on the forward strand.
AGGTCAATTATAGCAACTATAACATTCATGATAGTCGGTATATTAACTGTCTTGATTACAGGAAGTTTATGAACAAAATAGTATCACTACTTTGTGGAATAATTTTTGGTATTGGACTTGTCATTTCTGAAATGATTAATCCAGAAAAAGTTTTGGGTTTTTTAAATATCTTTAGAGATTGGGATCCTTCACTCGCTTTTGTAATGATAGGAGCACTTGTTGTTTCTACCTCGACATTTCATTTATTTAAAAATAAAAAAAAGCCATTGTTTTCATCAAATTTTTTAATCTCATCAAACAAAGAAGTGGACAAAAAACTAATCATAGGATCTGTTTTTTTTGGAGCTGGCTGGGGTTTAATTGGTTTGTGTCCGGGGCCAGCTATTACTTCTTTAGCTTTGTTAAATATGAATTCTGCTCTTTTTGTAACATCAATGTTTGTAGGTTTTTATTTAGCTTTAAAAATTAATTAAATGAAAAAATATTTTAAATATTTTTTATATGGAATTACATACATAGTATTGGTTTTATTTTTTGCAATTATGTTTATTGTAACTACTAGAGCTGATGTAATTAAACCTAATAATGGAATTGAACCATATCAAGTGGTAAAAATTCAGTTAAGAAGTCTAAAAAAAAATGATGACCCTTTTAAGAATGCTGGTATAGAACAAACGTGGGAATTTGCTCACCCAAACAATAAAAAATCTACTGGACCTTTAGAAAAGTTTAAAATTTTATTAAATAGTGATTCTTACAACATGTTGTTAAACCATGTTGACCACAACATTATTGAAGTAAAAACAACAAATTCTATTGCAGCTTATGAAGTAACCGTGCTGAGTGAAGGAAAAAACTACTATAAATTCAGATGGATAGTTGAAAAATATGAACTCGATGGCCCTCTTAAGGACTGTTGGCTAACAACAGGAGTTTCACAACCTGTGTCTTTAGGTTCTTCGATATAAGTTAGATTTTTGTTTAAGTAGTAAAAAAAATTTAGTAGGAATCGCCTTTATGAAATCTAAAGCAAAAGTAGTTGTTATCGGTGGAGGAGTAGTTGGAGCAAGCATGCTCTATCATTTGGCAAAAAAAGGATGCTCAGACGCTGTTCTTGTTGAGAGGAAAGAACTAACATCAGGTTCTACTTGGCATGCAGCAGGACTGCTTCCATTGTTTAATATGAGTTACTCAGTAGGACAACTTCACAAATATGCAGTTAATCTTTACAAAACTTTAGAAGAAGAAACCGGACAAAATGTTGGTTTTAGTGTTGTATCAAATATCAGGCTAGCAAGCACTAAAGATAGAATGGAAGAGTATCATCAGTATGCTGGTGTTGCTCAAACAATTGGAGTTCAGGTAAAATTTTTAACTCCAGAACAAGTAAAAGAAATTTGGCCTTTGTGTAACATTGATGGACTGATTGGCGCTATTCAACACCCGGAAGATGGATATATTCAGCCAGCTGATTTAACACAAGCACTTGCAACAGGTTCAAGAAAAAGAGGAGCAGAAATTTATAGAAACACAACAGTCACAGGAATTAAACAAACAAAAGATGGTTGGGTAGTTGAAACTGACAAAGGATCAATTGAATGTGAGCATGTGGTTTCATGTACAGGAAATTTTGCAAGACAAACTGGTAAAATGGTAGGATTAGAAATTCCAGTTATTCCAGTAGAACATCAATATATTGTAACCGAGCCCCATCCAGAAATTGTAAAAAGAAAAAAAGAAGGAAAACCAGAAATGGGTGTTCTAAGAGACAGTGACACTCAATGGTATATGAGAGAAGAAGCTGGAGGTTTAATATTAGGACCTTATGAAAAAGGTGCACCATGTTGTTATGTAGATGGTCCTTCAAAAGATTCTGAGTATGAATTATTTCAAGAAGATTTAGAAAGATTAGCGCCTCACATCGAAGGAGCTATTCACCGTGTACCTGCTTTTGGAGAAGTAGGTGTTAAAAAAGTTTACAACGGTGCAATTTGCTATACACCTGACGGAAACCCAATTGTAGGACCTGCTTGGGGACTAAAAAATTTTTGGATAAATGAAGGACATAGTTTTGGTATTACAGCGGCAGGTGGAGCTGGATGGCAACTTGCAGAATGGATTATGGATGGTGAACCAACAATTGATATGCTTGGTGTTGAGCCTAGAAGATATGGAGATTATTGTTCAAAATCTTATTTAATTGAAAAAAATGAAGAAGCTTATCGAAATGTATTTACAATTCATTATCCTGATGAAGAAAGAGAAGCTGCAAGACCATTACGGCAAGCACCTTGCTATGATAGATTAAAAAATTTGGGAGCAGTGTTTGGTCAAAAATTTGGATGGGAAAGAGCTAATTTTTTTGCAACAGACGGAATGGAACAAAAAGACGATTGGTCATTTAGAAGATCAAAATGGTTTAAGGCAGTTGAAAAAGAATGCAAAAATGTAAAAGAAAATGTTGGTCTATTAGATATGACTGCATTTGCAAAATGTAGAATTAAAGGACCAAAAGCAGAAGAGTTTTTAGACTACTTAGTGGCAAATAAACTTCCAAAAAAAATTGGCAGAATAAACTTATGTCATGCTCTTAACACAAAAGGTGGAGTTCACTCAGAATTTACAATAATGAAAGAGGCAGATAATAGTTATTATCTAGTTTCAGCAGGAGCTTTTCAAAGACTGGATCATGATTGGATTCAAAAATGGATGCCAAAAGATGGCTCAGTTCAATTCGAAAATATTACAAATTCAGTTGGAGTTTTGGTTGTTGCAGGTCCTAAAGCAAGAGATTTAATGCAAAAAGTTTCTAAAGATGATTTTTCTAATGAAAACTTTAAATGGTTAAGCTCAAAAAAAGTAAATATTGGTTATGCGCCATGTACCGCTATTAGAGTAAACTTTGTTGGTGAATTAGGATGGGAACTTCATCATCCAATTGAATATCAAAACCATATTTTTGATAAGTTAATGGAAAATGGAAAAGATCTAGGTTTAAAACCTTTTGGAATTAGAGCTATGAATAGTTTACGTGTTGAAAAATCTTATAAACTAGTAGGAACTGAATTATCTATAGAATACTCCCCTTATGAATCTGGATTAGATAGATTCATACATCCAAATAAAGGTAAATTTATTGGTTTAGAAGCATTAAACAAATGGAGAGAAAAGGGTTTTCAAAACAAACTGGTAACAATGGAAGTGCACAACACAACAGATGCAGATGTTTTAGGAAATAATCCAATTTATGAAAATGGTAAAGTAGTTGGAAGAGCAACAGGGGGAGATTTTGGTTTTAGATTAAATAAATCAATTGCTATAGGAATGGTTAAACCAGAACTTGCGACAACAGGACAGAAATTAAAAATTGATATTTTAGGAAAAATGCACGACGCTACTATTTTAGATGAAAGTCCATACGATCCAGAAAATAAATTATTAAGAGCATAATGAAAATATTAGTAGCAGTAAAAAGAGTTATTGATTACAACGTTCAAGTTAGAGTTAAAGAGGATGGTACAGGAGTTGTTACTGACAATGTAAAAATGTCGACTAATCCACCTGATGACAACGCAGTAGAAGAAGCTGTAAAAATAAAAGAGTCAGGTAAGGCTAAAGAAATTGTAGCTGTTACAGTAGGAGAAGAAAAAGCTCAAGAGACAGTTAGAAAAGCTTTAGCTGTAGGAGCTGATAGAGGAATTCATATAAAAGTTGATGGTATAGTTGAACCTCTTGCAGTTTCAAAAATTCTTCAAAAAATTGTTGAAAAAGAAAAACCAGATTTAGTTTTTATGGGCAAACAAGCAATTGATGACGATTGTAACCAAACTGGCCAAATGTTGAGCGCTTTATTAAATTGGCCACAAGCTACATTTGCATCAAAAATTGAGATTAAAGAAAATAAATTAGAAGTAATCCGAGAGGTTGATGAAGGATTGGAAACAATTGAAGTTAACATGCCAGCAGTTGTTACATGTGACCTAAGATTAAATGAACCAAGATATGCTTCATTGCCAAATATAATGAAAGCAAAAAAAAAACCGATAGAACAAATGAATGCATCAGATTTAGGAGTTGATACAAAACCAAGAATTCAACAAATTAAAGTAGAAGAGCCACCAAAAAGAAAAGCAGGAATTAAAGTAGCAAATGTTGCTGAGTTAGTGCAAAAACTTAAAAATGAAGCAAAGGTAATATAATGTCAGTTTTATTAATAGCAGAACATAATAATAAAGAAATTAGACCTTTTACACTTAATGCGATTACAGCAGCAACCCAAATTGACAGCGATCTTCATGTTTTAGTTGCAGGAAATAATTGTACCGACGTTGCAAAATCTGTTTCAGAAATATCATTAGTAAAAAAAGTTTTACATGTAGAAGCTGCTCATTATGAAAACTTTCTTCCAGAAAGCTTTGCTCCATTAGTGGTTAAAATATCAGAAAACTACTCTCATATAATTAGTTCAGCAAATACATTTGGAAAAAATTTAATGCCAAGAGTTGCAGCTCTTTTAGACACTTCACAAGTGAGCGATATTATAAAGGTAAACTCTCCTGACACATTTGTAAGACCAATTTATGCAGGCAATGCATTTGCAACTGTTAAAAGTAACGATTCTAAAAAATGTGTAACAATAAGACCAACATCATTTGATCCTGCACCAACTTCTGGAGGCTCTGCAGCTATAGAAAAAATTGATGGAACTGAAGCATCTAATATTTCAAAATTTATCAAAAGAGAAGAGGTTAAATCTGATAGACCTGAACTAGGAACGGCAAGAATTGTTATTTCAGGTGGAAGAGGAATGCAAAGTGGAGATAATTTTAAATTGATTACTGCAATTGCTGATAAATTAAATGCAGCAATTGGTGCATCCAGAGCAGCAGTTGACGCTGGCTACATAACAAATGATCATCAAGTTGGCCAAACTGGAAAGGTAGTTGTACCAGATTTATATATTGCAGTTGGAATTTCTGGAGCTATTCAACATCTCGCTGGAATGAAGGAAAGTAAAGTAATAGTTGCAATTAATAAAGACGGTGAGGCACCAATATTTAGTGTTGCTGATTATGGTTTAGAAGCAGATTTATTTGAAGCTCTTCCACAATTCTTAGAAGAATTGAATAAATTAAACACTATACAAAAATAACAAATACTGTAAAAAAATATCATATGCCCAGAGAAGCAATGGAATATGATGTTGTAATTATTGGTGGTGGTCCATCGGGCTTATCTACTGCAATTAAACTAAAACAATTAGATAAAAACTTAAATGTTTGTTTGATAGAAAAAGCATCTGAAATTGGAGCTCATATTTTAAGTGGTAATGTATTTGAAACAAGAGCTTTGGATGAGCTTATCCCAAATTGGAAAGAGTTGAATTCCCCAATTAAAACAAAAGTTTCAAAAGAAAAATTTTTATTTTTAGGTAAAAATAAATCACTAAGTTGGCCCACATGGTTGCTGCCTTCGGTTCAAAAAAATCATAACAATTATATTATTAGCTTGGCAAACTTGTGCAGATGGTTTGGAGAACAAGCTGAAGCACTAGGTGTTGAAATTTTTCCTGGCTTTTCTGCAAGTGAAATTATTTACCATGAAAATGGAGTTGTAAAAGGTATAGCTACTCAAGATATGGGTATAGATAAAACGGGAAATAAAAAAGATAATTTTGAACCTGGTATAGAACTGCATGGAAAAATTACCGTTTTTGCTGAAGGATGTAGAGGACATTTGGGAAAACAATTAATAAAAAAATTTGAATTAGATAAAGGAAAAGATCCTCAACAATATGGAATTGGTTTTAAAGAAATTTGGGAAATTAATGAAAAAAACCATGAGGAAGGAATGGTTATGCACACAGCAGGTTGGCCATTAGACAATAATACTTATGGTGGAAGTTTTATGTACCACGCAGAAAATAAACAAATTTTTTTAGGTTATGTAATTGGTTTAGATTACAGCAATCCACATCTTTCACCATTTGACGAATTTCAAAGATTTAAAACTCATCCTGAAATTAAAAAAGTAATAGAAGGAGGAAAAAGAATTTCTTATGGAGCAAGAGCATTAATAGAAGGCGGATTACAAAGTTTGCCTAAAATGTTTATGCCAGGTGCTTTATTAATTGGTTGTGATGCTGGAACTTTAAATATGCCTAAAATTAAAGGATCTCATACAGCAATGAAAAGTGGGATGATTGCAGCTGAAACAATCATTGAAAGTTTAAAAGAAAATAAAGATTTATCGATTTATGAAGAAAAATTTAAAAAAAGCTGGGTTTATGAAGAACTCCATAAAGCAAGAAATGTTAAACCAAGTTTTAGCTGGGGTTTAATTCTTGGAATTATATTTACAGGAATAGATCAGATTTTATTTCGAGGAAAGCTACCATTTACTTTAAAACACAAACATGCAGATCACGAAACATTAAAACCAGCTTCTGAAATGCCAAAAATAAATTACCCAAAACCAGATAATGTAATTACATTTGATAAAACAAGTTCGGTTTATCTAACTGGAACTAACCATGCAGAAAATCAACCAGTGCACTTGCAACTAAAGGATTCAAATTTGCCAATTCATTATACTCTAGAAAAATTTGACGAACCTGCTCAAAGATATTGTCCAGTAGGTGTTTATGAAATTCAAATAGAAAACAATAATCCAAAATTTGTAATAAACTCTCAAAACTGCATTCATTGCAAAACATGCGATATTAAAGAACCATCTCAAAATATTACATGGGTTACTCCTGAAGGTGGTGGTGGTCCTAAATACGGCAATATGTAGTTAAGATAAATCGATTGCGAACTTTTTTAATTTTTCAATTGAAATTACTTTTAAAGTGTTTTCGTGAGTTTTTTTTATAAAAATAGGACAGGCTTTCCCTGCTTCTAAAGATCTAGCATAAGAGCTTGCACAAACACACCAACAGTCTCCATCATTTAATCCTGGAAAATTAAATTCTGGATGAGGTGTAATTAAATCATTACCGTCCTGTTTACACCATTCAAGAAATTCATTAGTTACTTTTGCACATACTGTATGAACACCAATATCATTTTCGTCTGTGTTGCAACAACCGTCTCTAAACCATCCAGTCACGGGATTATTAGAACATTCTTCTAAATCTTCCCCCAAAACATTCTTTTGAATATTTTTCATGAATTAAATTTTTTTTTATTCATCTTTTTTATTCAACAATTACGTCAGCATTAAAAGAAAAAGATCTTCTTTCCCCAGGTCCTTTGAATGGATAGACAGTATGGAGTAAGTAATTTGGAAAAAAAATAAATTTTCCTATTTCTGGAGTAATTAGTTTAATTGCAGGTGAAATAAATTGTGCAGATCCATGTGAGAGAGCAATACAACCATTTGGATTATTTCTTTTTTGAGTTTGAGCTTTTTCACCAAAACTTTTTGGTAGCAATATATAACATACACCAGAAACAGAGCCTGTGTGCGAGTGCAAAGGGTTGTATTCATTTTCAAATTGTCTAACAATCCATTTATTTTTATATACAACTTTAATTTTATTTTTAAATTCTTCAAAAGATTGAGTTTGTTTTTCTACAGATTTCCATAAATAATTTTTAATCATATCAGTTAAATAATTGTTTATTTTTAAATTGAAAAAATTTTGATCCACTTCAAATTCTTGTTTGACTTGTCCCGCAAGATTTTTTCCAACATCTAATTTTTCAGTTCTACCTTCTTCATTTAAAGCTATTTTGCAATATTCATTTAAATCATTAACAAATTCTTCCTTAACAAAAAATTCTGCTATCGAAGGACCAAATGGTTTTGATACAGATAATTTTTCAAAATTGTCCATTAAATTTTTGTTGGGTTTGGTTGATTTTTATACACTTCCTCAGGATCAAATTTTTTTTCTTTTTCTTCAAATTTCATTTCAATTTGTCTTGCATTATCAATTTTTCCAAGAGGTATTGATCTATAAAAACAAGATTTATATCCAACATGACAGCTAGAACCTTGACCTATATCAACTTTTAACCAAATAGAGTCTTGATCATCGTCAATTCTGATTTCTTCAACTTTTTGGACAAATCCACTAGTTTTGCCTTTATGCCAAATTTGTTGTCTCGATCTACTCCAGTAGTGAGCTTGTTTTGTTTCAATAGTTCTTTTTAAAGCTTCTACATTCATATAACCATGCATTAATATTTCTTTAGTTTTTGAACAAGTTGTTACAACAGGAATTAACCCATCATTATCAAATTTTGGTGATAGCAAATTACCCTCTTCTATTTCAGCGACATTTTCTCTTTTTTTAAACATATTCATGGATTTTTTAACATATTAGACCGTATATTACATATTTTAAAAATATTGATTTATATATATAAGGCTTTTTATGAAATTAGTTAAAGATGGAGAAAAAGACGTTAAACACAGTGAAAACGTTTCAGAAAAAGAGGCGGAAGAAGCTTTTGCTAAAATCATTAAATGGATAGGGGAAGATCCTTCAAGAGAAGGTCTTATTTCTACACCAAAAAGATTAGTCAAAGCATACAAAGAATATTTTAAAGGCTATAGTGAAGATCCACAAAAAATTCTAGCAAAAACATTTGGTGATGTCCAAGGCTACGACGACATGGTTATTCAAAAAAATATTACAGTTCAAAGTCATTGTGAACATCACTTAGCTCCAATTATTGGTGTAGCACATATAGCATATATTCCAAATTTAAAAGTAGTTGGCTTAAGCAAACTTGCTAGAGTAGTAGAAGTATTTTCTAAAAGATTACAAACTCAAGAAAGATTAACAATGCAAATTGCAAAAACATTAATGGAAGTGTTAAATGCAAAAGGAGTTGCTGTATCAATTGATGCAACTCACCAATGTATGACCATGAGAGGAATTAAAAAAGAACAAGCAACAACTATTACAAATTATTATTTAGGTCAATTTAAAGAAGATTTAGGTTATCAAAATAGATACTTGAGATTTATTAGCAAATAAATCTTTTATATATTTTTAAAATGTCAGAAAAATTTAAAGCTATAATTGTTAACCAAACAGAAAAAGATTTTACACGAGAAGTTAAATCTATTGATAGAAATTTATTAAAACATGGAGATGTTTTAATAAAAGTAGATTATTCAGGTTTAAATTATAAAGATGCACTTATATTAAAAAATGGAGCAAGACTTGTTAAAGAATTTCCGCATATTCCTGGTATCGATTTTTCAGGATCTGTAATTGAAAGTGATAATAAAAATTATAGTAAAGGAGATGAAGTTATTTTAACAGGATGGCGTGTTGGTGAAATTTATTATGGTGGATACTCACAGTTTGCAAAAGTTAATGGAGATTTTTTAGTCAATAAACCTAAAGATATTACAACAAAGCAGTCAATGATTTTAGGAACAGCAGGTTTTACAGCTTTGATGTGCTCATTTGCAGTTAAAGCTAAAGAAGAATTATTATTAGGAGAAAAAGTTAACAATGTTTTAGTAACTGGAGCTACTGGAGGAGTAGGAAGCATTTCAGTTATGGTGCTATCAAAATTAGGTTACAATGTAACTGCTGTCACAAGAAAAACTGAACACAATGATTATTTAAAATCAATTGGAGCCAAAACTATTTTAAACAGTAGTGATTTTGAGAAAGATCCAAGACCATTAGACAAAGGCCTGTGGGATTGTGCAGTTGATACTGTAGGAGGAAAAATTCTTTCTAATGTACTTTCACAGACTAAAGATGGTGGAATTGTTGCTGCATGTGGAAATGCCTCTGATATTAAATTAAACACTACGGTTATGCCTTTTATTATTAGAGGGGTAAAACTTTGGGGAATTAATTCTGTGTCCACACCAAAGAAAAGAAGAGAATTTGTTTGGAAAGAAGCAAGTAAATTAATAGATTTTGAAAAACTTGAACAATCAGTTAAAACAATAAGTTTAGAAGAGCTTCTTAGCGTATATCCCAAAATGCTGAAAGGAGAAACTTCGGGTAGGTATATAATAGATCTTAACAAATAATGGATTGGGACAAATTAAAAATATTCTATGCCGTTGCAGAAGCAGGAAGTTTTACAAGAGCTACAATTAACCTTAATTTAAGCCAATCTGCAATAAGTAGACAAATACAGTCATTAGAAGAAGATTTAAAAGTAAAACTTTTTGAACGTCATGCCAGAGGTTTAATATTAACTGAAAATGGCGAATATGTTTATAAAACTGCTCATGAAGTCATAAGCAAACTCAAAGATGTTGAGACTTCATTAAGTGATCAAAAAAATAAACCAACAGGAAAATTAACAATTACAACTGTTAGAAGTTTCGGTACTCACTGGTTAACTCCAAGAATTCAAGAATTTATGCAATTAAATCCTGATATTGAAATTGAACTAATATTTGATGATAAAGAACTTGATCTAAGCACAAGACAAGCCGACATTGGTATTTTTATGCGCAGACCCAAACAACTAAATTATATTCAAAAAAAATTGGTGGACATCAATTACTACATATACGGATCAAATAAATATTTAGAAAAATATGGTATTCCAAAAAACACTAATGATCTTAATAAACACAAATTTATATCCTTTGGTAAAGGCGCACCATCACCAGTATTTAATCCTGATTGGGCTCTTAAGTTAGGAGTTAAAGATAATAAAAAAAGAAAACCAGTCATGAAAGTTAATAGCGTTATGGGATTATTATTAGCAGTTGAAAGTGGCGTAGGCTTAGCATCTTTACCTGAATATTTAGTAACTAACTCTACAAATGTTATTAAAGTTCTACCAAACTTAGCTGGTCCAATTACTGAAGCCCATTTTGTATATCCACAATCACTTAAAAATGTTGCAAGAGTCCAAGCGTTTAGAAATTTTCTTTACAGTAAAATTGGTGATTGGAAATAATAATTATAATTAATAATTCATAAGTGAAAAAAAAATCAAAAATTAATTTACCAAAATTATGGATAAAACAATTTCCTTGGAAGAAAAAAAATGATCATAAATATAGCAGAGGTAAATTAATTGTTATTGGTAGCCAATCAAACATGATTGGTTCTACCATTTTAAGTTCAGAAGCTGCTTTAAGGGTAGGGACTGGATCTGTTAAAATAATATGTTCAAAAAAAACATTACCAATTTATTCATTAAAGTTCCCATCGGTTTTAAAAGTAGAAATTAATAATTTTAATTTATTTAAAAAATTAATTATTAAAGAAAAAAATTCTGTATTTTTGATCGGACCTGGTTCTGGTGTTAATAATTTAACAAAAAGAAAAACTAAATTCATTCTAAATAATGTTAAGTATGTCATTATTGATGCTGATGCATTAACATGTTTTAAAAAAAATCCAAAAGAACTTTATTCTTTATTGGATAAAAATAAAATTATAACACCTCATATTAAAGAATTTCATATAATATTTCCTAAGATAAATAAAAACATAACAAATTATGAAAAAATTGTTAAAGCTTCAAAGATTTGTAAATGCAATATAGTTCTTAAAGGTGAAAAAACTTTAATTTGTTCTTCTACTGGAAATATTGTCTTAAATGATCATGCATCAAGTGAATTAGCTGTAATCGGATCTGGAGATGTGTTGTGCGGAATTATTGCAAGTTTAGTCGGGAAAAATAAACTTACCCCATTTTTTGCATGTTGTGCATCTGTTTGGATACATGGAGATATAGCAAAAAGATTTGGACCAGGTTTAATTGCGGAAGACATTATAAAAAATATTCCAAATACTTTAAAAACATTAAAAAAATATTAAAAAAATTAACACCTTAAGGCTAATTAGTTTTATTAAAGGCCAATAAATGCGTCATTTTGTGCGATTGATAATCATTATCATTGAGAATAGTTATCATTTACATTAAACTTAAAGGGGAAAAAATGAAAAAAATAACAATAATAAGCTTATTCTTTGCTTTGATATCAACTTTAACTTTAGCTTCAGAAGTAAATATATTTAGTGCAAGACACTATGACTCAGACATTCAATTATATGAAAAATTTACAGCAAAAACTGGAATTAAAGTAAATGTTGTATCTGGTAAAGCAAAAGCTTTAGAAAAAAGAATAATAGAAGAAGGGGCAGATTGTATTGCAGATTTATACATTACTGCTGATGCTGGAAGATTAGGGGCCGCTCAAGCAAAAGGAATGCTTCAAGGTGGTTTATCATCTGCTGCAATTAAAGCAGCTGTTCCAAAAAATTTTAGAACTTCACAATGGGTTGGAATTGCTAAGAGAGCAAGAATAGTTTATTTCGCTCCTGAAAGAGTAACTGGAGCAGAGCTTGCAGGTTTAACTTATGAAAGTTTAGCAAATCCTAAATGGAAAGGCAGACTTGTGATAAGAAAATCTAATAACATTTACAATCAATCACTTGTTGCTTCGTTGGTTAAAAATAATGGAAAAAAAGCAGCAGCAAGTTGGGCTAAAGGTGTTGTATCAAATATGGCAAGAACTCCAAAAGGTAATGATAGAGCACAAATTATGGCTGTTGCTGCAGGAGAAGCAGATATTGCTGTAGCTAATACATATTATTTAGCTTTAATGTTATCTGGAAAAAAAGGTGCAGAACAAGAAGAAGCTGCAAAAAAAGTTAAACCTTTCTTTCCAAACCAAGATGATAGAGGAACACATATGAATATAAGTGGAGCAGGTTTATTAAAGCACGCTCCAAATAAAGCAAACGCAGTATCATTGGTTGAATTTTTATTAAGCAGTGAGGCTCAAGAGCATATAGTAAACAATACTTTTGAGTATCCAATGATTCAAGGTGTATCACCTCATCCATTAGTAGTAGCAATGGGTTTAGATTTTAAACAAGATCTTAAAACTAAAGTCGCTTCATATGGAGCTAAGCAAGCTGATGCATTAGAAGTAATGTTAGAAGCTGGATGGAAATAACTTTATGGTAACAAAAAAGTTTGAACTGGATTTACTTGATATTAATTATAATAAATCTTCCAAATCATGCGAGCCATGTTATTTGGAGTGTGAAAAAATTGATAAAAGAGTGAATAATATAAAGTTGTCAAAAATCAAAGATGAAGAGGTTTCCTATATCCTGAGCGTTTTTGAAAAATAATATATGACAACTTTTGATAAAAAAAGTGCTCATTATTTTACAGTTTTTACCCGCTGCCAAAATGTGAGCACTCATTAATGTAAGGGTAAATATGTTGTTAAAAAAAATAGATATATGGTATTTAAGTTCTTTCTTTATTTCTATAATTGTAGCAGTACCAATAATCACAGTTTTTTTGAGTTTTTTTGAAACTACTGGAAATTATTCTTCTATACTTAAAGATACATTTCTTTATGAGTATATTTTTAACTCTATAATACTTTTATTTGGTGTACTATTGTTAACTTTTATAATTGGTGTCGGTTGCGCTTACATTGTATCATTTTATAAATTTCCTGGAGTTAATTTTTTTAAATGGGCTTTAATTTTGTCGTTCGCTGTACCAGCTTATATTTATGCATATTCCTTAACTGCTTTTTTTGAAAATTTTGGAACAGCTTTTTCAATTCTAAAAAATCTTTTTGGAGAAGGAGATTATAATTCAAGCATTCCTAAATTTGATGGAATGCTAGGGGCGATAATTTCAATATCATTTTCATTGTTTGGGTATGTTTACGTGTTAACTAGAGCTTCATTTCATTATCAGTCACAAAATTTAATAGAACTTGGAAAAAACCTCGGTTTTTCTAAGAAAAAATCATTTTTCAAAATTATACTTCCATCAGCCAGACCCGCTATAGTTGCTGGTCTTTCATTGGTTGCAATGGAAACATTATCTGACTTTGGTTCTGTTTCTTTTTTTGGCATCTCAACTCTGACAACCGGTATATATAATGCATGGATCTCTTTCGACGATCTTACTTTAGCTAACAGATTGTCTTTTTTTCTATTAATTTTCATTTTTGGTTTATTCATTTTAGAAAATTTTTCTAGAAGGAAAGCACAATATCATTCTCTTTCTAAAGGTGGTTTTAAATCAAAGTCTGTTATTACTTTAACTGGTTATAAATCTTTATTAGCTTTTTCTTTTTGTTTTTTTGTATTTTTTATAAGTTTTTTATTTCCAGTATTACAAATGCTTTATTGGACAATAATTTTTCCAAAACATTTTATTGATCTTAAAATTACTGAATTATTTTTGAATACAATTTTACTAGTACTTCTATCAAGTATTGTTTTAATTTTATTTGCTTTTATTTCAAATTATGGAAATAGAGTTTCTAAGAGTAAGTTTCTTGAAGCACTTACAACATTTTCTATATCTGGCTATGCTATACCTGGAATTATCCTTGCTGTTGCATTTATAACTTTTATTTCTTGGTTTGATAATAATATTGTAAGATATTTTGGAATTAATACTATCAAATCGATTTTTATAGGTTCTATTTTAGGATTAGTTCTTGTTTATTTTGTAAGATTCTACTCATTAGCCTCTAATGGAATTAAGTCTGGTTATTTAAAAATAAATTATTCTATAGACGAGAGTTCATATTTACTTGGTTATTCTAAGTTTAAAACTTTCACAGATGTTCATATTCCATACTTAAAAAACTCAATTTTTTTAATAGGAATATTAATTGCAATTGAAATAATAAAGGAATTGCCAATTACTTTAATTATGAGACCTTTTAATTTTGAAACATTTGCAACTACCGCATATGTTTTTGCTTCACAAGATTTATTAGAAGCAGCAGCAGCTCCTTCTTTGCTTTTAATAATTATTGCAAGTATTTTTATTTTGACAACATCTAGATATATACTTAAGGATTAAAAATATGATTAAAAATTTTTTAGAAATTGAAAATGTTACTTTCAATGTGGGTAATAAAAGTAAGGTAAACAATCTTTCGTTAACAATTGAAAACGAAGGTGATATAATTTGTTTGTTAGGACCATCTGGGATTGGCAAAACTACAATATTAAGAACTATCGCTGGATTAGAAAAAATTCAATCAGGCAAAATTTCACTAAAAAATAAAATTATTTCCTCTAAAAATATCCATCTCGATCCTGAAAAAAGAAATATTTCACTTTCATTTCAAGATAATTGTTTGTTTCCACATTATAATGTTATCCAAAATATTGAATTTGGTGCAGCGCGTAATAAAAAAAAGAAAAAAGATTTAAATGTTGATGATGTAATAAGATTTCTTAACTTAGAGCATGTTAAAGAAAAATTTCCACATGAAATTAGTTCTGGCGAAGCTCAAAGAGCATCTTTGGCAAGGTCACTGCTTTCTAAGCCTGATTTGTTATTGTTAGATGAACCTTTGTCTAATGTTGACCAAAGTTTCAAAGAAGAAATTCAAGTAAAATTAAAAAAAATTTTGACTGAATTAAAAATAACTACAATTATTGTTACTCATGACTCTTATGAAGCTTTTTATTTAGGAACAAAATGTGGAATTATTTTAGATGGACAACTTAAGCAGTATGATGACCCATATAATGTATATCATTTCCCAAATTCAGTTGAAGTTGTTAACTTTTTGAATAGAGGTATTTTAATACCAGCAAAAGTCACAGGTGAAAATAGCTTAGAAAATGACGATCTTGGAACTATTAAAGGTAATTTTATTAAACATTATCCGAAAGGGTCTGATGTTCAGTTATTGCTTCAACCCGAAGACCTGGAACATGACGATAAAAGTAATTTGAAATTAGAAGTAGTAGACAGAAAATTTAGAGGCACTAATTTTATTTATACTCTTAAAACTTTGAGCAATTTATTAATACCAGTTTTTGTACACTCACACCATATACATCAGCATGAAGTGGATGAAAAATTTGGAATAAAAAGACCCATTATCATAGATCATATAGTTTGTTTTTAAAATTAGTCTGATATAATTCATTTTATAAGGGGTGTCGTAAGACTGAGATTAAACCCTAATAACCTGTCCGGTAATTCAGAAAGGGAGAATAATGAATAATGAAAATTTTTTAAACCAATCAACATCATTAACTTTAGTCATTATAATAAGTTTAATTTTTACTTTTTTAGGATTAATTTATTCAAAAAAATATCAAGGTCTTAACAATTACTTAACTGCAAATAGAAATTTAGGTTTTTTTCCATTATCTACAAGCTTAGTAGCTTCAGCTCTAGGTGCATGGATATTATTTGGTCCAGCTTCTGCAGCAACCTGGGGAGGAATAGGTGCTGTAATTGGTTACGCTTTAGGAACAGCTTTCCCAATGATTTTTTTAATTTATTTAGGAAAAAAAATACGTAGTGAATTTCCAAAAGGCTCAACTCTAATTGAATTTTTAAGAAAGAGATTTCGAAAAAGTTTGTTCAAATTAATTTTGCTTATGACTATATTTTATATGTTTGTATTTTTATGTGCAGAAGTTACTGCAGTATCAATATTAATCAACTATATATCCGGTACATCTTTGTGGGTCACAGCTTCAATAATTTTAATTGCAACATTAACTTATACTCTTTATGGCGGACTAAGAGCATCAATATTTACAGACATAGTTCAGTCAGTAATAATTTTAGTTTTATTTTTAATCTCTGTTGTTTATTTAATCTCATTTACAGGTGACCAATTTTCATTTGGTTTTATAGAAAAAAAAAATTCGCACTTGTTAAGCAATAGCTATGTACTAAATTATACAGCTGGATTGACTTTTTTTATCGCTGTAGCAGCTACCAATCTTTTTCATCAAGGAAATTGGCAAAGAGTTTATGCAGCAAAAAATAATGAAATTTTGAAAAAAAGCTTATTAATTTCCTTTTTTGTAATTATTCCTATTGTTTTTTTTATGGGTTTTACTGGTTTAGTAGCAGTGTCAGTGGATTCTAATGTAATTCCTGATCTGGGTTTTTTTTCTTTATTGTTAAAAAATCAGACTGAATTTTTATCAATAATAATAATTATCCTAGGGCTGTCTTTAACTATTAGCACAGTTGATACACTAGTTAATGCAATATCAAGCTTGGTTATCGTAGATGCAAAATCAATTTTCAACTTTAGCAAAAATACAGACTACTTAAAAATTTCTAAATATTTTATAATATTTCTTTCTTTTGTAGTATTTATTGTGGCTTCACGAGGATTTAGTGTATTGTACTTATTTTTATTAGCTGATCTGTTCTGTTGTGCATTTGTACTTACTGTTTTCTACAGTTTTTTTAACAAACAACTAAATGAAAAAACTGCATACATATCAATAATTTTGGGATTAATTGGAGGTTTTCTCTTATTCCCAACCCCAGATTTTTCAAAAAGTTTACTAGTAGGAATTATTTTTCCTGTAGAAATATTCCCTAAATTTGTTTCACAATCACTGTTATTTTTGTCGTTTTTAATTGCTACATTTTTTCCAATGACTATTTGGAAGTTGCGATAATTTAAAAATATTATAAAATAGTTTCAATCTATTATGCTAAACATTATTATACCATTTATTGTTCTTATACTGATTGTTGTGTTTATTCATGAATATGGACATTATTATTTTGCAAAAAAATATGGAGTAGGTGTTACTGATTTTTCTATAGGTTTTGGAAAAGAAATTTTTGGCTGGAATGATAAATCTGGAACAAGATGGAAAATTTGTTGGATACCGCTAGGTGGATACGTAAAATTTTTCGGCGACAGAAATGTTTTTAGTCAAGCTGACCAAGAAAAGATAATAAACAAATACAATAAAGAAGAACAAAAAAAACTATTTGTTCTTAAACCTTTATATCAAAGGGCATTAATAGTTGCAGCTGGTCCACTTGCTAATTTTTTCCTAGCTGTAGTTATATTTTTTTCAATTTATACATTTATTGGAAAAGATTTTACGCCTGCTGTGATTAATGAAGTTCAAAAAGATAGCCCAGCAATGCTCGCTGGACTTAAAGATAATGATATAATTGTCTCAATAGATGGTAATAAAGTTGAAAGCATAATGGATGTTTCTAAATTTATTACACTTTCTACTGATGAATTTGTTGATTTTACAGTTTTAAGATCTAATCAAGAGTTAATTTTCAAGGTTAAGCCTAATATGGTTACGAGTGAAGATAATCTAGGTAATAAAATCAATAAAAGAATGGTTGGAATAAAAATTGGTGCTTATAACAACCAGATTAATCATGTTAAATTAGGTCCGACTAAAGCACTATATCATTCTATAAGCGAAGTTTACTTTGTTAGTATTTCATCCCTTAAATATTTAGGTAGCATGTTAAAAGGATCGGGAGACAGTTCTCAACTAGGTGGACCAATCCGAATAGCTAAAATCACAGGTCAAGTTGCGGAGTTAGGAATAATACCTTTTTTGAGCGTTATGGCTTATATTTCAATTAGCTTAGGTTTAATTAATTTATTTCCAATTCCATTGCTAGATGGTGGACATTTAATGTTTTATGGCTTTGAAAAAATTTTAGGAAAGCCATTAAGTCAAAAAACTCAAGAAGGTTTTTTTCGAATCGGAATGTTTTTACTGTTATCTCTCATGTTTTTTACAACTTTTAATGATCTTAAGGATCTCGGATTATTTTAAATATTTTTTGCTTAATTTTAAAAAAAGTTAATAAAATCAACGTTTTTTTAAATAAACACTATATATTGTGGATATCTTTTGTTAATCTACTAAAAAAATGCTTGATTTATAAGGGATTATAGCAAATAAGTTAATTAACCTTTAAAACCGGAGCTAAAAAATGAACAAAAAACAACTGATCGCTAAACTATCTGGTTCTTTGAACCAAAGTAAAGCTGATGCAGAGCGTACTTTTGATACTATTACCAACACTATTTTGGACGCTTTAAAAAGCGATGATTCAGTCAAAATTGCTGGTTTTGGTACATATAAAGTAGCAAAGAGAAAGGCTAGAATTGGAAGAAACCCAAGAACAGGTGAACAAATTCAAATCGCAGCTTCTCAAAAAGTTAAATTCTTGCCTGCAAAAGCGCTTAAAGAAGTATTTAATAAGTAAAAGAAATTAATTAGCAGCCTTTTTTTTATAAAAGGCTGTTAATTTTTAAACGGAATTTTCATCCCAAATTTTTTTGTAATCGATAAACGGTGACAAGCCGTAGCTAGAGTTAATATTTGTCATATGTAACGATAAACTTTTTAAAGGAGAAATGCAAAATTCCTTTTTGTATATTTCATTTATATATTTTTCAAAAGGATCATTTCTATCTAAACAAGTATTATAAAAGTTGTTCCAATATTTATCTATCATGATTTTACTAGTCATAAATGTACATAGTGTACGGTCAATAGTTCTCCAATGTCTTTTGTTACCAATTAAAATATTGGTTTTTTCATTGTTCATATACAGATAAGGATAGTCAGCAGGGCACATAAATAATTCTTTTTTGAGTTGTGAAGATATTCTCTCATAGGAGGCAATCATTTCTTCCATCATTGGTTCAAAATGTAAATAATCATCTTCCACAAAAAAAACTAAATCATTACATTTATCTTTTGCAACTTCATAACATTTAAACAAACTGCTTAAGTTTGAAAAAGTTTGATCAGATTTTTGTTCTTTAATTATTTTTTTATAATCATTTTGATTAAGGTAAATTGAGTCAATTTTAATATTATTTTTTGCAATTAATTTATCTATTTTTGAAATATTTTCCTTTTGTGAATTATCATCAATTATAATAATATTAAATTCTATATCTGGATATTTATTTTTGGAAAAATTAATTGATTTAATAAGTGAGTTTAAAGATCTTAAAGTGTATTCAATTTTTGGTAATTCAAACAATCTTTTTTTATTTTGATCCCAAATTTCAATATTAGTGTTCACTCTTAAAATTACTAAAACCGATGTAACTTTTCTAGTTATTTTGACCTCTCCAAGAGGAAGAATGATTGATTTATCATTAATAATTGATAGTTCATTATTTAATTTTTTTTCAAGAGTAGGAGAAAAAAATTCTGCCTGGTCAATAATTTCATAACCTAATATTCTGCAAATTTTGATAAATAATTTTTTTAAAATATTTTTTTTCATAAATTTTAATCGTAAAGAGTAATTTTTTTAGCATAAAATATTCTGATAACCCAGTATATAAAAATTCCCAGAGGACCAACAAAATAAGTTATGATAAGTGGAAAAAACATTAAAATTTTTGAAATAGCAAATTTTTGATAATCATTAACAATCCAAGCACCACAAAATAAATTTATAGATAAAAAATGTATCCAGAATAATATTAAAAAAGAATTATTTGAGAATAGATCTGAAATCTCATTCAAACCTAAATATAACCTAAAATTAATAGAGAAGTCATAGCCATATAGAAAAATCTGATAAATTAGATAGCAATAAATTAAACTTAAAATAAATATTGGAAAAATAGATATAGTGAAAATTTTGCAAATCCTAGCATAAGGAAAAAAAATTAAAATTAGCCAAAAAGGCAATACAACTAAGTTCAACCAGAAATAGATCATTTCAATTGTAAAATATGTATAAATTTGTTCGATCATCTGAATATGTATTATATTACAACATTAAATGATTCCTATTAAAAATAAAAAGAAAGCTTTAGAAGCTACAATTGAAGAAATGAGAAAATTTTCACTTTCTTATCTTGAAAAATACACACCTTCAAAACAACAGTTAAAAACATATTTGTTGAAAAAATACCTAAAAAAAAATTTAACCAATGTTAAAAAACAAGATATTACTGCTCTAATAGATATTGTTTTATCAGATTTAGAAAAAACAAAATTTATTAGTGACAAATTTTATTCAGAAACAAAAGCAAAGCACCTCATTCAAAGAGGGACCTCAATTAACAAGATTAGAAATTATTTAATTTCTAAAGGTATCAATGATGAATATATTAAAGAAACCATTCTAAAAATTAACGAAAATAATGAAGATCAAGATTTTTTTTCTGCAATAAAAATATGTAAAAAAAAAAGAATAGGTCCTTCTCGTACAGAAGACAACAGGACATTATTTTATAAAAAAGATATTTCTCTTTTGGCAAGAAATGGATTTGATTTTGAAACTTCTAAACGTGTTATGGATTTAAATAAAAGTGATTATTTAAAAATAATAAGTTTAATTTAATTTCTTTTTTTTTTATTTTTTTCTACTAAATAAAAGTTTATTTTGCTTTTAATATAATTTTTAACAAAAACAAAAACCAGTAAACCAAAAATTGAAACAGATACAATTATTATTAATATTATTCTTAATTGCTCATCCATTATTAGATGTGTCTCCCTTTTAATATCAAACTTGGATTTTTAAAATCTTTCTTGCCATAAAGTATTTCATTACCATTAAAATCTGTCATTGTACCACCCGCATGTTCAAGTATTGCGTGACCTGCTGCAATATCCCACTCATGCGCCCTTGCATCCGCAATATACAAATCAAATTCTCCAGCTGCTATCACACAAAATTTTAATGAACTTTTCATTTTTTGATATTTATTTACTTTAAATTTATTATGTAAATTTAATATATCTGGTTTTAAATCATTGGAATAACTGACAGCAGTAATTAAATTTACATTTTTTTTCTTTTGATTAAATAAATTTATTTTTTGATTATCTTTGATTTCAAAACTTTTTGATGCTCCATAAGAATAAAATAATCTTTTTTTATCAGGTGCATTAATTACACCCAGTACAGGTTTTTTGTTTATTATTAAGGCAGCATTTATGGTAAATTCTTCTTTATTGTTAACATACTCAGAAGTTCCATCAATTGGATCAATTAACCAGAAATTTTTTAGATCTTTATTTTTTTTGTTTTCTGAAGTTTCTTCGGATACTATTGGTATTTGTGGAGTTAATTTAGAAATTTTTTTTGTTAATATATTATTAACTTCTATATCGCCATTTGTTACTGGCGTGTTATCAGATTTAATTTCTTTTTTTAACCCTTTATCTCTTAATTCTAAAGCAACATTGCCAGCATCTCTAAATGTATCTAGTAAGGAAAGT
The DNA here is from genome assembly GCA_902590125.1 of uncultured Pelagibacteraceae bacterium. Classification (GTDB taxonomy): domain Bacteria; phylum Pseudomonadota; class Alphaproteobacteria; order Pelagibacterales; family Pelagibacteraceae; genus Pelagibacter. The sequence goes on from CACIVL010000007.1 coordinate 28,448, forward strand.
GCAATTTCTTTTGTTTGGTTTAACATCATTTGATTTACTTATATTAAAAATATGAATAAATATCACAAAATATGACAAAACTTAATTCTATTGGAATAAATAAAGATCCTAAAAACACTATTTTAGTGGTTGCTATGTCTGGTGGTGTAGACTCCTCGACAGTTGCAGGAATGATGAAACAAGAGGGATATAAAGTAATAGGAATAACATTAAAACTATATGATGACAGCAAAATAACATCTAAATCTCGACAATGTTGTGCCGGTCAAGACATTATGGATGCTAAACGGGTGGCTAATAAATTGAGAATAGAGCATAGAATTTTATATTATCAAAATAAATTTCAACAAGGAGTTATAGATAATTTTGTAGATAGTTATTTAAAAGGTGAAACTCCAATTCCATGTGTTCAATGCAATCAAACTGTAAAATTTAAAGATCTTTTAGAAGAAGCAAAAAATCTTAATGCGGATGCTTTAGTGACTGGACATTATGTAAAAAGTATTACAAGTAATAATATTACCGAAATGTATAGAGGTGTTGATTTAAATAGAGATCAAAGTTATTTTTTATTTAATACCACTAAAGAACAGCTTAATTATTTAAGATTTCCTCTTGGAAATTATAAAAAAACTGAGACTAGAGATATTGCAAGAAAATTAGACCTTAATGTTGCAGACAAGCCTGATAGTCAAGATATATGTTTTGTTCCTAATGGCAATTATGCTTCTGTAATTGAAAAACTTAGGCCTAACTCATTTTCTAAAGGTAATATTAAAAATATTGATGGAAAAGTTATTGGGGTACATGAAGGCATTATTAATTATACAATTGGGCAAAGAAAAGGAATTAAAATTGCTGATAAAGACGCCTTATATGTAATTAGAATAGATGCTAATAAAAATGAAATTATTGTAGGTTCAAAAGAAAATTTGGTTAGAAAAAAAATTCAACTTAAAAATGTTAATATTATTACCAATAGCAAAGAAGATTTTGAAAAAGATTTATTTGTAAAAGTTAGATCTACTGGAAAATTATTAAAGGCTAATATTAATTTAAACAACTCTGAAGCAAATGTAGATTTATTAGAAGATGAATACGGAATTTCTCCTGGTCAAGCTTGTGTTTTTTATTTTAAAAATAATGAAGGATATAAAGTGCTTGGTGGTGGATGGATAAAGAATTAATAAGCTAAACTGTATTTTTTTTAACTCCATTTAATAAAAAATCAGATATCTGGTTAGCAACCATTTCCGCAACCACTATTGAAGCTTCAGCTGTTGATGCTGCTATATGAGGTGTTAAAATTGCTTTTGGATTATTAAATAAAATATTTTCTTTTGCTGGTTCTTTTGAGAAAACATCTACTGCAGCTCCTGCAATTAAATTTTCATTTAAAGCTTCATTTAAATCTTTTTCATCAACAATATTTCCTCTTGCTGCGTTGATTATATAAGTTGTTGGTTTCATTTTTTTATAGTGTTCTTTAGCAATCATTGGTTTGCCATCTTTAGGAGCTTTACAATGAAAACTTATTATATCACTTTTGCTTATCAAATCTTCAAAGCTTGCATTTTCTACATGTGGATAATCTTTTTTTCTAGATTGTAATGATTGCGAATGTACTAAAATTTTCATGTCAAAACCTTTAACTAAATTACTTAATCTAACTCCAACGTTTCCAAAACCAACTATACCAAGAGTTTTTTTTGAAAGTTCTTTACCTTTAATATTTTTTTTCTCCCACTGACCTTTGTG
>CACIVL010000008.1 GCA_902590125.1 uncultured Pelagibacteraceae bacterium
TTAGCAAAAAAGAATTTAGTAATAATTTTTGTATTAATTTTTAGTTTTTCAATCAATTCTACATCAAATTTTTTTAGCACTGGTTGCCTTCTTTTTCCTGAGGAAAAGACTTGTATAGGGAAATTTGATTGGTCAGTATCCCAAAAAAATGTTTCAAGACTAAAAATTCATTTTGAATGGTGGGCAAAAGCTGGTGGCGGACCAGGTTATAGTTCTTCGATCGAACCAAAAATATATGTTAAAAATTTTGTTTGGGTTAAAGATTGGATTGATAGATATTTTTTTAATAAAGTTTCAGACACGTTACTAGGTATAATTTTTATTTCTTTTTTAAATTTATTGTTATTTCGAGGCCCAAAGAAAAAAAAAATTATACCAAGAAATATAATTTTGATTAATTCGATTTTATTTTTATTTTTTATAGAATGGTTTTTAAAACACCCAGCTATGAGATATGGAGGTTTTGTTTTATTCGCCTTACCAATATTTATATATACAAGTAAAATAATAGAATCTTACAAGATAAGTAAAAAAAAGATTTTAATTTCAACAGTATTGTTAATTTTTTTAACTTTTTTTGGTTATAACGTAAGAAATGCATCCAGATTGAACAAAGAAATAAATAACTACAATCCAGGATATAATTTATTAAAATCTCCTTTTTTTCATGTTGATAATGTTAAGGTTAATACGGTTTATGAAGACAAATATTTTAAAATTTATTCTCCAATTAATAATATGTGCTGGGCCGCACCAACTCCTTGCATATATTATAAAGGAAATTTAAAAGTTAAAAATTGGAATGGATTTAAAATTGTTCATGGAACTGAAGAATAAAATTAAATTGTTAAATGTTAGATAAAATTCGTAAAAAATTTTAGATATTTGTATGAAACTAAAAAAAAATAAGCCAATCATAACTATAATAATTGCAAGCTATAATAATCAAAAATTTATAAAAAAATGTTTAAATTCTATTTTAAATCAAACATACAAAAAGATTGAAATTATAGTAGTTGATGATTGTTCAACGGATAATTCAGTTCAAGCAATAAAAAAATTTAAAAAAAAAATTAAACTTATTATAAATAAAACAAAAAATAATATTGCCGGTTATGACCAAATGCAAACGTATTATAATGGATTTTTAAAGTCTCGAGGTGATATTATCTGTTTTTTAGATAGTGATGATTATTATGAAAAAAATAAAATTAAAAATGTTTTAAATTTTTTTATTAAAAACAAAAAAGAAAATATTTTATTTGATTTGCCAATTATAGTAAAAAATAATAAACAAACACTAGCAAGAAATAAAAATAAAATTATTCAAACTTATTGGCCTTATTTTCCTTCTCAAAGTTGTATTTCAGTAAAAAGAAATTTATTAAAAAAAATTTTTAGATCAATAAAATTTAAAAAATTTCCAGATATACATTTTGATTTTAGAATTGCAATTTATTCAAAATTTTTGATTGGTAAAATAAATATATTAAACAAAAATTTGACTTATTATAGACAAACTGAGGACAACGTTTCATCTAATTTTAAGTTTTTATCTAATTCTTGGTGGAAAAGAAGAAAACAAGCACACGAGTACATTATTTATTTTTTTAAAAAAAATAAAATAAAGCATGAAAAAAATTTTGATTATTATTTAACATATTTAGTAAATTTTATTTTAGAAATATTTTAGATGATTAATAAATTGAAAAAAAATTATACTAAGTATATTAATTTAATGATATTGATAATTTTATAGTGAAAAAGAAAGCATTAATATTTGGTATTACTGGACAAGATGGGTCTTACCTAGCTGAACTTTTAATTGGAAAAGGTTACCTTGTTCATGGCGTGAAAAGAAGATCTTCATCTTTGAATACTTCAAGAATAGATCATATCTATCAAGACCCACATGAAAAAAAAAGAAATTTTTTTTTACATTATGGCGATATTACAGATGCAATTTCAGTTTCATCTTTAATTAAAAAAATTAAACCAAATGAAATTTACAATCTAGCAGCGCAGTCACATGTTTCCGTTTCTTTTGAAGTTCCTGAATATACAGGTAATGCTGATGCCATCGGTGCTTTAAGAATATTAGAAGCAATTAAATTTCATGGATTTGAAAAAATAACAAAATTTTATCAAGCGGGTAGTTCTGAAATGTTTGGCAAAGTAAGAGAAACTCCTCAAAACGAAAAAACTTCTTTTTACCCAAGGAGTCCCTATGGAGTTGCAAAAGTATATGCTCATTGGATTACAATCAACTATAGAGAGGCATATAATATTTTTGCTTGTAATGGCATATTATTTAACCATGAAAGTCCAAGAAGAGGTGAAACTTTTGTTACAAGAAAAATAGTAATGGCTCTTTGTAAGATTAAAAAAGGATTACAAAAAAAATTATATTTAGGAAATCTTGAAGCAAGACGTGATTGGGGTCACTCTAAAGATTATGTCGAAGCAATGTGGAAAATGTTACAAAAAAGAACTCCATCAGACTATGTAATTTCAACAGGCAAACAATATTCAGTAAAACAATTTGTAAATTTAGTTTTAAATGAACTCAAAATTAAATATTTTTGGAAAGGCAAAGGAATTAATTCAAAATGCTACGATTATACTGGCAGATGCATTGTTGAATGTGACAAGGAATATTATAGACCATTAGAAGTTGATACTCTATTGGGAGATTCAAAAAAAGCAAGAAAGGAACTGAACTGGAAACCTAAAACAAATGTCAATGGATTGGTAAAAGAAATGGTAGATCATGAGTTAAAAAAAATACTAACCAATGATTAATTTAAAATCTAAAATCTATGTAGCTGGTCATAAAGGATTAGTAGGAAGTGCAATTGTCAGAGAGTTAAAAAAAAAAGGATACAAAAAAATTATTGTTGCAGATAGATCAAAAGTAGATTTAACAGATAAAATCAAAGTAATTAAATTTCTAAAAAAAAAAACCCCTGATTTTATATTTATTGCTGCGGCTAAAGTAGGGGGAATATATTCAAATAATAAATATAAAGCTCAATTTATTTATGAAAATTTATCAATTCAATCTAATTTGATTCATTCTGCTTATTTATGTGGAATTAAAAATTTAATATTTTTAGGTTCAAGTTGTGTGTATCCTAGAGACTGCAAACAGCCAATCAAAGAAAATTATTTATTAGATGGCAAGCTTGAGAGCACCAATGATGCATATGCAGTAGCAAAAATTGCAGGAATTAAAATGTGTGAAAGTTATAATGAACAATATAAAACAAATTACAAATGTTTAATGCCAACAAACACCTTTGGCCCTAATGACAATTATGATAATTTGAATTCACATTTTTTTCCCGCACTGATAAAAAAAATTCATAATTTAAAAAAAAGTAAAAAAAAATTTCTAGTTTTATGGGGAAATGGAAAAGCAAAAAGGGAAGTAATATATGTTGATGATCTAGCAAAAGCGTGTGTTTATTTTATGAAAAAAAAAACAAAACATACAATAATAAATATAGGCAGTGGTAAAGATTACTCTATAAAATATTATGCAAATTTGATTTTAAAAACAATTTTACCAAATAAAAAAATACTTATTAAGCATGATAAATCAAAACCAAATGGGACTCCCAGAAAAGTTCTTGATGTATCTTTGGCTAAAAAATACGGATGGCACTATAGTATGAATTTAAAAAGTGCTATAACCAAAACCTACGATTCATATATAAAAGAAATTAATTAAAATATTATAAAATTCATAAAAAGCTGCAAAAGTTCAAGCAATTGAGTATTTACAATATTTTTTTTTTATATATAAACTTTCTGCCTGGTGATTATTGCGAAGGGGTAATACCCGATCCCATTCCGAACTCGGAAGTCAAGCCCTTCAGCGCCGATGGTACTTTGTCTTAAGACATGGAAGAGTAGGTCGTTGCCAGGCTTAAAAATTATGAAAATTAAAAGCTCACTTAAATCATTAAAAAAAAGAGATTTAAACTCTAAATTAGTAAGAAGAAGAGGAAGAGTTTATATAATCAATAAAACAAATCCAAAATTCAAAGCTAGACAAAAATAGTTTTTCTATTTTATGATAATTGGATCAATATCAGAAAATAAAGAGATAGAAAAAAGAATTTCAATTACACCTGATTTAGTAAAAAAATATATTTCAAACGGTTTTGGCATTATGGTTGAGACAGGTTTTGGCTCACATATAGGAATATCTGATGACGAATTTATAAAAGCGGGATGCAAAATAGATAAAAAAGAAAATATTTTAAAACAATCTGATATAATTTTACAATTAAATTTGCCTGAAGAACATAGTTTGGAATTTTTTCGAGAAAATAAAATTTTAATTGGAAATTTTAATTCAAATCAAAATTTAGAAAAAATAGCTAAATTTAAAAAAAATAAAACTTCAATTTTTTCTCTAGAACTTCTTCCAAGAATTACACGCGCACAATCAATGGATATTCTTTCATCGCAAGCAAACTTGGCTGGATACAAAGCGGTTGTTGATTCTTTTGCAGAATTTAAAAAAGCAATTCCTATGATGATGACAGCGGCAGGAACTATATCTGCTGCAAAAGTGTTAGTGGTAGGTGCCGGAGTCGCTGGACTACAAGCTATAGCAACTGCAAAAAGAATGGGAGCTATAGTATTTGCTACTGATGTAAGAATGGCATCAAAAGAACAAGTCGAGAGTCTTGGTGGAAAATTTTTAGTTGTTGAGGGTTCTGAAAATTTAGAAACTGAGAGTGGCTATGCAAAAGAAACTTCAGAAGAATTTAAAAAAAAACAAGAAAACCTTTTAATCGAAAACCTAAAAAAAATAGATATTGTTATTTGTACAGCTCTTATTCCAGGAAAAAAAGCTCCATTGATTATAAAAGAGAAAATGATTGATGAAATGCAATCAGGATCTGTAATCTATGATCTTGCAGCTTCACAAGGTGGAAATGCAGCGTATACAAAAATGGATAAAATTGTCCAAAAAAATGGTGTAACAATACTAGGAGAAAAAAACATTTTAAACAAACTTCCTGTATCTGCGTCAAGCTTGTATGCAAAAAATTTATTTAATTTTGTTTTAAATCTTTATGATAAAAAAAATAATAAAGTAAAAATTAATTTGGAAGACGAAATTATTAATAAAACTTTGATAAAGTAATATGGAAATAGATCCTTTTATATTTAGATTAAGCATATTTATTCTTTCGATGTTTATCGGATATTATGTAGTTTGGAGTGTTACTCCATCATTGCATACACCTCTTATGTCTGTAACTAATGCGATTTCTTCAGTAATTATTGTTGGCGCAATAATTGCAGCTTTGGCAGGAAGTTCTGAAAATATATTTGATAATGCTAATATTTTTGGATTTTTGGCAATTATTTTGGCTGCAGTTAATATTTTTGGAGGATTCCTCGTAACTCAAAGAATGCTCGCGATGTATAAAAAGAAAAAGAAAGACAAATAACTATGTCAGCAAATTTATTAGCAGTTTTTTATTTAATTTCTGGAATTTTATTTATATTAGCTCTTAGAGGACTTTCATCTCCAGAAACATCAAGGCAAGGAAATTTATTTGGAATCATTGGAATGGCAATTGCTATTGGAGTTACTTTTTTATCAGTTGGAAATTTTTCTACAGGGTTTTTATATGTTTTAGGTTTTTTAGTAATTGGTGGATCTATAGGTGCATTTATTGCATATAAAATACCAATGACAGCAATGCCAGAGCTTGTGGCAGGGTTTCATAGTTTAGTTGGTCTTGCAGCAGTATTTGTTGCAATATCAGCATTTTTAAATCCCGAAGTTTTTAATTTAGGTTTGCCAGGAAATATTAAAATATCAAGTTTGATTGAAATGTCTTTAGGAGTTGCAATAGGAGCCATAACGTTCACAGGCTCTATTATAGCTTTTTTAAAATTAAGAGGAATAATGTCAGGTTCTCCAATTACTTTTACAGGTCAAAACTACTTAAATTTGTCTTTAGGCTTAATTTTATTTGGATTAATATTTTATTTATGCAAAACTCAGATAGATACTTGGTTTTGGACTATAATTGTAATTTCATTTTTAGTTGGAGTCTTATTGATAATTCCAATAGGTGGTGCAGACATGCCAGTTGTAATATCTATGCTGAATTCATATTCAGGTTGGGCTGCTGCAGGAATAGGTTTTACATTAGAAAATACAGCTTTAATAATTACTGGAGCTTTAGTTGGATCTTCGGGAGCAATTTTGTCATATATTATGTGCAAAGGAATGAACCGTTCCTTCTTTAATGTTATTTTAGGAGGCTTCGGTGGAACTGATCAATCTCAATCGAAAACAGACAAAGAACAAAAACCTGTGAAAAGTGGAAATGCTGACGATGCTGCATTTTTAATGAAAAACGCTTCATCAGTAATAATTGTGCCTGGATATGGAATGGCAGTTGCTCAAGCACAACATGCTTTAAGAGAAATGGTGGATGCTCTTAAAAAAAATGGTGTTAAAGTTACTTATGCAATTCATCCTGTAGCTGGTAGAATGCCAGGACATATGAATGTATTATTAGCAGAGGCAAATGTGCCATATGATGAAGTTTTTGAATTAGAAGAGATCAACAATGATTTTGCTAATTGTGATGTTGTATATGTAATCGGGGCAAATGATGTAACCAATCCAGTGGCAAAAACTGATCCACAAAGCCCCATTTATGGTATGCCAATTTTAGATGTTGAGAAAAGTAAGTCTATTTTATTTGTAAAAAGAAGTTTATCTCCAGGTTATGCTGGAATTGATAATGACTTGTTTTACAAAGACAATACTTTAATGTTATTTGCAGATGCTAAAAAAATGACAGAAGATATAATTAAAAGTTTATAAATTGACTAAAATATTTTGCGACATTGCGGACATAAACTTAATAAAAAAGTTTAATAAAAAATCAATCGTTAAAGGATTTACTACAAACCCAAGTTTAATGAGAAAAGCAGGTGCTAAAAATTACAAAAATTATAGCAATCAAATTTTAAAAATTACAGATAAACCAGTTTCTTTTGAAGTTTTTGCAGATGATGAAAAAAGCATGATAACTCAAGGGTTAAAAATTAGTAGTTGGGCTAGAAATGTTTATGTAAAAGTCCCTGTAACAAATTCTAGAGGCAAATTTACTGGAAAAGTTATAAAACTACTAAACAAAAAAAAAATTAAACTAAACATTACTGCAGTTTATAGCGCAAAACAAACAAAACAAATTTTAAAAAAAATAAATAAAAAAACAAAAGTTATAATTTCAATTTTTGTAGGCAGAATGTCTGATGTAGGAAAAGATCCTATGCCAGAGCTTAAGAAAAGTCTCAAACTAGTGAAAAAATATACTAATGTAGAGATATTGTGGGCAAGCACAAGAGAACCTTATAATTTCATACAAGCTAAACAGATAAAATGCCATATAATTACTGCTCCACCTTCAATTATTGAAAAAATAGAAAAATTCGGAAAATCTTTTCAAAAACTTACAACAGATACTGTGAAAGGATTTCTTAAAGATAGTAAAAAATCAAATTTTAAGATTTAATTCATTTTGGTTGCGGGGGACGGATTTGAACCGCCGACCTTCAGGTTATGAGCCTGACGAGCTACCAGACTGCTCCACCCCGCGATATTTAAATTCTATTTTTTAGTTTATTTAGTTTTTTAACTCTTTTAATATTTTCTTGTAAAATTCTTTTTTTCTTTTCTGAAGGTTTTTCATAGGTGTTCTTTAACTTTATAATTTTAAAGAATCCATCTCTTTGTAGTTTTCTCTTAAGAACCCTAAGAGCCTGTTCAACATTATTATCTTTAACTTCTATTTTAATAAATACCTCCAAAAAAATGAGTAACTATCACTTTAACAATTTGATGTCCATTAAATTTATACATAAATCTTTTACTTAATTAGCTTGTTTTTTTCTCTTTTTCTTTTTTTTCTCTTTTTATTCTTCTTTCTGCTTTTTCTATAGCTTGAATTAATTCTTTTTGTGAAAACAAACTCATAGCCACAGGGTCTTTAGGATTTAAGTTATTATAGTTCCAATAACTTTTATTTCTAATTGAAGTTACTGAGTTTTTTGTTATTCCAATCAACTTTGCAATTTGTGAATCTTTTAATTGAGAATGATGTTTTATAAGCCATAATGCAGAATCAGGTTTGTCTTGTCTTTTTGACAATGGTACATATTTTTTAATTTTTTTATCCAAACTTGAAATTTCAATATCAGTATCTTTAATTTGCAAAGGTCTATTTTGATCTTTTGAGGATAGTTCAATTTCTTCTCTAGATAATTGTCCAGCAATGATAGGATTATAAGCCTTTATTCCTTTAGCTACCTCTCCATCTGCAATGCCTTGGATCTCAACTTCATGCAAATTGCAAAAATTTGCAATTTGTTTAAAAGTTAAAGTTGTATTTTCGACCAACCAAACAGCTGTAGCCATTGGCATTAATGGGACATTAGACATTTAATTTTTCTTTTCTGATCTAAAATTTTGGAATTTTTTATTAAATTTACTTACACGGCCTTTATCTAGCAATTTTTGTTTACCGCCGGTCCACGCGGAATGAGATTTTGGATCAATTTCTAATTTTAAAACTTCGCCTTCTGATCCCCAAGTTGATTTTGTTTCAAATTGTGTGCCATCAGTCATTTCAACTTTAATAGCATGATAATTCGGATGAATACCTTTTTTCATATCGAGACTTATAGCAAATGATTTTAGGAAAACAATTAAAAGTTCTTTAATTTTTCCAACATTTTCTGATTAATTGCGGCGCTTGAAGCTTTTATTTTAATATTATCATTTTCAGACAAATTAACTTCGTTAACTATTCCTCCAGCTTCTTTAACAATTATAATTCCAGCGGCAATATCCCATAAGTTTAAATTATTTTGAAAATAACCATCATATCTTCCTGCAGCGACATAAGCCATATCTAGAGCTGCACATCCAGATTTTCGTGTAATCATATCTATTTCTGATATTTTACCGCCAGTTCCAAATAAACAGTTATTTATGTCTTTTTTTTTTGAAACTTTAATTCTTTGATTATTAAAAAATGCACCATTATTCTTTTCAGCATAAAACATCTCATCTTTTATAGGGTCATAAATTAAACCTGAAACAATTTCATTATTAGATTTTAAAGCAATAGAAATTGCAAAATGAGGAACTCCATGTAAAAAGTTTGTAGTACCATCAATTGGATCTATAATCCAAACATTTTCAGTATCTGAATTAATTTTTGATCCATCTTCTTCACTTATTATTGAGTAGTTTTTTTTAGACTTCATTAGTTCATTAATGATTATTTTTTCTGCTTTTGTATCAGCATTAGACACAAAATCAGATGGCCCCTTTACTGATATTTGTAATTTTTCAACTTCTCCAAAATCTCTAATCAAAATTTTGGAAGCTTTTTCACTTGCTTTAATCATTATATTGAGATTGGCTGATATAGAGTTCATATTAAATTAAATCTTTTTAATATATTCTATGGTTCTTGTATCAACTATGATTGTGTCACCATTTTCAATAAAAGGTGGAACTTGTATATTTATACCATTTTCTAAAGTTGCAGGCTTATAAGATGAAGATACAGTCTGACCTTTTAATGCAACGTCTGTATTTTTGACTTCGCAAGCTACTTGATTTGGCAGATCTACTGTCAAAGGACGGTCATTATAAAAGCTTATATCAACTTCTAAATTTTCAGTAAGCATTTTACCTTTTTCGCCAACAATGTTTTTTTTAATATTAATTTGTTCAAAAGATTTTTGATTTATAAAATAATAATCAGTTTCATCTTCATATAAAAAATTATATTTAATTTCATCTAAAGAGGCTTTTTCAACAGTGTCACTTGATCTAAATCTTTCATTAAGCTTAGTATTTCTGTTTACACTCTTCATTTCTACTTGGGCAAAAGCTCCGCCTTTTCCAGGTTTTACATGTTGAGTTTTTAAGACTTGCCACAAATCACCTTTATGTTCAATCAACATTCCAACTCTAATTTCATTTCCAGATATTTTCATTTTAATTTTAATACAGCATTTAATGGTTTATATTTTTTATTATTCCAAATGTAGCTTGAAATAGCCAAAAAGTTAGCTTTATTCAATAAGAGTTTTTTATAATTGCTTAAATTTATTCCTCCAACAGCAACTATTGGGATTTTTGTAATTTTTTTAGCTTCTTTTATAATTTTTATTTTAGCTTCGTGCTTAACTTTCTTAGTTTTTGTAGAATAAAAAGCACCTAAGGCTATATAGTCTGCTTTGTCATTTATAGCTTTTTTAATTAATTTCTTTGAGTTATGACAAGTAACGCCAATAATTTTATTTTTTAATATTTTTCTAGCTTTAATTACTGTTGTATCTAATTGACCGACATGGCATCCGTCTGCATTAATTTTTTTTGCTAAAAATGGATTGTCATTAATTATTAATTTAACATTAAATTTTTTACATAATATTTTAATTTTTTTTCCAATATTAATAATTTTTTTTGGATTTTCTTTTTTTAATCTTAATTGAAAAAATGATATTTTTTTTGATTTAAAAACAGCAACTAGATCACTGTAAAATTTTTTATTTTTAATTTTTCTTGGTGAAATTAAATAAATGAATTTCTTAGTTTTTTTCAACCTGTTCAGACCATTTACCTTGAGAAGCTAAACTGCACATATTAGCTCTGTGGTTAAAAATTTTTTGAGTACCTTCGATATCATCTAAATTTTTTGACCAATATTTGAGAGCACTTTGTTGCAAAGCTCTGCCATATGAAAAACTCATTATAAAATTTGATTTATTTTTTTTATTTATAGTATCTAGATTTTTTGTTGCTTCAATTTCTGTTTGGCCACCAGATAAAAAAGCTATTCCAGGCACTTCACTGGGAACATTTTCCATTAAACATTTAAGAGTAAGTTCTGCAATTTTATCACTTGAAATTTTCTGGTCAGATTTTGTTCCAGGTAATATCATGTTTGGTTTTAATATTACGCCTTTCAAATCTACTTTTAGCAATATTAGTTCTTCGAAACATTTTTTTATTACTTCAGAAGTTTTAGCTAGACAAATTTCTGAAGAATGATCACCGTCCATTAAAATTTCTGGTTCTACTATTGGAACCATGCCAGCTTCTTGCACTAAAGCAGAATATCTAGCTAGTGCATGTGCGTTTGTTGAAATTGCAATTTTACTTGGACAGCTATTTGAAATTATGTACACGCCTCTCCATTTTGCAAATCTCGCACCAAGTTTATAATAATCTTTTAGTCTATCTCTTAAACCATCAAGACCTTCAGTAATTTTTTCTTTAGGTGAATTTGCCAGAACTTTTGCTCCTGTATCTACTTTAATTCCTGGTACTGCACCTGCATTAGAAATTATTTCAGGAATTTTTTTAGAGCTGAATTTTTGTTTGATTGTTTCGTCGTATAATATAACACCACCTATGCATGCTTTCATACTTTTAGAAGAAAAAAGTGTATGTCTAAATTTTAATCTATTTTCAGAATTAGACTCTACTTTCACACCTTCTAGTCTTTTAGTCATTGTTCCAGTACTTTCATCAGCAGCTAGAATTCCTTTTCCGTTATCAATTATTTTTAAAGCAATATTATTTAGTTCAGACATTTTGATTTAATGCTTTTATACCAGGTAGAGTTTTTCCTTCAAGATATTCTAAAAAAGCTCCACCGGCAGTTGAAACAAATGTAAATGAATCAAACTTTTTAAATTTATTTATTGCTGCAACAGTTTCCCCTCCACCAGCTACTGAAAAAATTTTATCTTTTTCTGTTTTTTGTGAAATTATTTCTAATATTTTTTTGGTACCATTTTGAAAATTTAAATTTTCAAAATATCCTGCTGGACCGTTCCACAATACTGTATTTGAATCATTAATTATTGTTTTTATTGAAGAAATTGTTTTTGGGCCAATATCCAATATCATTTCATTTTCATTTATATCACTTATATCTTTATTTTTTCCTGCATCTTCAAGATTTTTTGAAACTATAACATCAACAGGACATGTAATTTTACAATTATATCTTTTAGAATTTTCTAAAATTTCTTTTATTAAAACCTCACAATTATTTTCATATATTGATTTTCCTACTTTTATACCCGTGTGTTTTAACATCGTGTTGGCCATTCCTCCAACAATAATTATATTGTTAAATTTTTTTATTAAATTATTAATAATTTTAATTTTTGTAGAAATTTTTGAACCTCCAATAATAAGTGTAACTGGCTTTTTTATTTCTGACGTTATTTTTTTAAGAGCATTTATTTCCTCAGTAATTTGCAAACCAAAATATGAAGGTATATAATTTGTAATTCCTTCAATAGAAGCATGAGACCTGTGAGAGCATGAAAAAGCATCATTGATGTATATATCTCCTAAATTTGAAAGTTTTTTTGCAAATCTACTGTCATTTGATTCTTCCCCTTCATTAAAGCGAATATTCTCTAACATAATTATAGAGCCATTTGGAATTTTGTTTACTTCAGAAATAGTATTTTCATCTATTATATTTTTATTAAACAAAATTTCTTTATTTAATAAAAGAGCTAATTTTTTTGAAATTGGTTCCAAAGACATTCCTTGGACAATTTTTCCTTTAGGTCTACCAATGTGAGATAAAACTATTATTTTTGCTTGCTTTTTGATTAATAGTTTTATTGTTGGTATTATTTTTTCTATTCTAGAAGTTTCAGTTATGGCTCCATTTTTCATTGGGACATTTAAATCAACTCTAATCAATACTTTTTTGTCTTTAAGAGTTAAGTTTTGATTTAAAATATTATTCATTAAAAATTAAACTTTATGAATATATTCTGCTAAATCACACATTCTTAATGCAAATCCCCATTCATTGTCATACCATGCCGAAACTTTACCCATGTTATTTCCAACAACATTAGTTAAAGATAAATCTACAATTGCAGAATTTGGATTGTGGTTGAAGTCAATTGAAACAAGTTTTTCCTCTGTTGATTCAAGGATGTTTTTTAATTCTTTTTTTGAAGCTTTTTTAAAGGTGTCGTTAATTTTTTTCACTGACAATTTATTTTTTGAATTAAACACTAAATCTACTAATGAAACATTTGGAGTCGGCACTCTTATTGCTAAACCTTCAACTTTCCCTTTTAGTTCTGGTATAATTTCAGCAAGGGCTTTCGAAGCACCTGTAGAAGTTGGCACCATAGATTGCCCAGCAGATCTTGCTCGTCTTGGGTCTTTATGAGAATTGTCTAATAACCTTTGATCTGTGGTGTATGAGTGAATAGTTGTCATAAAAGCTCTTTCTATTTGAAATTCTTTATTTAAAATATATGCAACTGGCGCAAGACAATTAGTGGTACAAGAAGCTGCAGAAATAATTAAATCGTTTTTGTTTATGCTTTTTTGATTTACACCATAAACAATAGTTTTGTCTGCACCTTTACAAGGGGCCGAAACAATAACTTTCTTTGCACCATTTTTTATGTGAGCTAATAATTTATCCCTAGAATTAAATTTTCCAGTACATTCAAAGACATAATCAACATCAAATTTTTTCCATTTTATATTATTGATGTCCGATTCTTGAGAAAACGATATTTTTTTTTTATTAATTATTAAACTATTATTATTAAATTTAGTTTCTGCATTAAATTTTCCATGAACAGAATCATATTTTAAAAGCGAACAACTAATTTCAGAATTTGATCTATTATTTATGTGCTTAATTTCTATGTTTTTATTTTTACTTTCAACTATAGATCTGATTACCATTCTACCAATTCTACCCAAGCCATTGATTCCAATTTTCAAAGTCATATTTATTTATTTATCATTTCCTTAGTTTTTTTTGTAATATTTTCAACTGTTAGTCCAAAATAATTATAAATCTTTTTAAATGGAGCACTTTTACCAAATTCATCAACACCGAAACTTAACCCTTTATTAGTAATGTAATTTTTCCAACAAGATGTGGATCCAGCTTCAATTGTTATTGTAAATTCAGTTTCATTCAAAATTTTATCTTTATAGCTATCTGTTTGCTGCTTAAATAATTCTTGGCAAGGAACAGATATAACTTTTGAATAAATGTTTTCTGTGGCTAATTTATGACTCACTTCTTGAGCTAAATTTACTTCAGAGCCGCTTGCCATTATTGTAATTTTAATATTTTGATTAGTTCTTGAAATTTCATAAGCTCCCAATGAACATTTGTTTTCTTTTAAAAATTCTTTACGAATAGGATTAAGTTTTTGTCTTGTTAAAGCTAAAATGCTTGGAGATGCTATATTTTCTAAAGCAAGTTGCCAACATTCATAAGTTTCTATTGTATCAGCGGGTCTAAAAACATTTAAGTTGGGAATTGATCTTAATCCTGATAGTTGCTCAATAGGTTGATGAGTTGGTCCATCTTCACCAAGTCCTATGGAATCATGTGTCATTACATATATAACTCTTTGTTTCATTAAAGCGGATAATCTTATTGATGGTTTGCAATAATCACTAAAAATAAGAAAAGTACCACCATAAGGAATTAAACCACTATGCAGTGCTAGACCATTCATTATTCCACACATTGCGTGTTCTCTAACTCCATAATGAATATAATTACCTGCAAAGTTGCCAGGTTTAATTATTTTGTGTTTTTTTGTTTTTGTATTATTTGAACCTGCTAAGTCAGCTGATCCACCTATTAGATTTGGTAATGTTGATATTATTTCCAAACACATCTCTGATGATTTTCTAGTTGCAACAGGATTTAAGATTTTTAAATAATCTTTTTTCGCTTTTTCTATTAATAAGAAGATATGATTTTTATGATTTTTAAATTCTCGATTCCTTAATTTTTTTAGTTTATCTTTGTAATTAGCTTCATGTTTTTCTGCTTTAGATGATGCTTTTTTACCAATCTTATTCCATTCTTTTTTGATTTCATCTGGAATTTCAAAAGGTTTATTTTTCCATTTAAGTTTTTTTCTAACTAGATTAATTTCTTCCTCTCCTAAAGGGCTTCCATGGGATGATGCTTTGCCACTTTTATTTGGAGAGCCGTAGCCAATTGTTGTTCTACATGAAATAGCAAAAGGTTTTTTTGCTTTTTGAGCTTTTTTTAAAGCTTTAAAAATTTGTTTTTCATCGTGTCCATTTATTTCTATGCAGTCCCACCCATAACTTTCAAATCTTTTTTTTGTATTATCAGAAACCGCTAATTTTGTAGGACCATCGATAGAGATAGAATTATTATCAAATAATAAAATAAGATTTTTTAATTTTAAATGACCAGCAAAACTAAGTGCCTCGTGGCTAATTCCTTCCATTAAACATCCATCACCCGCTAAAACATAAGTTTTATGATTTATTATATCTTTTCCAACTTTGCTTTTTAAAATTTCTTCTGCCAAAGCAAAACCAACTGCATTTGCAATTCCTTGACCGAGCGGTCCAGTTGTTGTTTCAATTCCTGTACCAGGTTGATATTCAGGATGTCCCGCACATATGGAGTTTAATTGTCTAAAATTTTTAATATTATTTATAGAAATGCTTTTATATCCAGTAAGGTAAAGAAGTGAATAAAGCAACATCGATCCATGACCAGCTGATAAAACGAATCTGTCTCTATTTAACCAATTTGGATTTTTTGGATTAAATTTTAAAAAATTTTTGAAAAGAACAGTCGCGACATCAGCCATACCCATTGGCATTCCAGGGTGGCCAGAATTGGCTTTTTCCACAGCGTCGATCGATAAAAACCTAATTGCATTAGACAAATCTTTATTTTGTATACTCAAAAATTATCCTATCTAGACTAAGAAGATTCTATTTAATAATATAAATATATATATATGAAAACTTCTAGCGAAAAAGAAAAAAAACTAAATTTAGCACTTTCTAAATTAAAAAATTTAAACCTTGAAAACCCAAGTCTTGTAAACACTTCACAAAATTTAGTGGATCAAAAAAATCAATTAGAAATTGAAAAAAAAGAAATAGAAAAGAAATATGAAATTTTATTGCAGGATTACGAACAACTTAAACAAAAGTTAGATAAAATAAATAAATATCAATTGAATGAAGAAAAGAAAGAAATGGAATTTTCAGAAAAAATTGATGAATTAAATCAAGAAACGGATACTCTATTGGAAGAAATTGATAAATGGCAAATGTAAGTATAAAATTCAATGGAAAAGAATTTCTTTTATCTTGTGATGATGGCCAAGAAGAGCATTTAGAAGAATTATCATTGCATTTAAATAAAAAATTTAACGGTTTAAAGAATAGTTTAGGAAATATTGGTGAAAACAAACTTTTGCTTATTACATCTATCAAAATAATGGACGAATATTTTGAAACAAGAAAAAAAATAAATGAAAAAAAAAAAGAGTTAAAAGATTTATCAAATAAATTTAGAGAATTAAAATCCTTGGTGTATGAGTATAGAGAAAAAAAAGAAAAAGAAATTGAACAATTAATTAAAGAACAAAGTAGTTTTAAAAAAGAGATTGAAAAAAATAAAGAAGATTATGAAAAAATTATCGATGACGCTGCGAGTCAAATAGAAAATTTTGTTCAAAAAATAAACTCAGAAAATTTAATTCAATAAAATTTGTGCTTAAATCCAAATTAAGAAAAAAAGTTCTTAAAATTAGAAAAATTGTAAATAAAAAAAATTATAAAATTGATTTTAAAAAAGTTTTTAATTTGATAAAAAAAAATAATTTAGTCACAAAATCTATAGGTGGATATTTTCCAGTAAATTATGAAGTAGATGATTTAGAGATTTTAAATAAATTTGCCAAGAAAAATTATCAAATTTCTTTACCTGTAATTAAAAAAAAATTTAAGATGGATTTTTATAAATGGTCTTTTCATGATCCTTTAAAAATTAATCAATACGGAATTCCTGAGCCTACTTCAAAAAAAATAATATACCCAGATGTAATTCTAGTGCCATTGGTTGCTTTTGATAATAACTTAAATCGTTTGGGTTATGGAGGAGGATATTACGATCGTGTAATAAAAAAATTAAGTAAAAAAAAAAAAATTTTAAAAATTGGTTTAGCTTTTTCAATTAAAAAAATTAATAATGTACCAGTTACAAAATATGATAAAAAATTGGATTATATTGTAACTGATAAATACACTTTATAATGAGAATACTTTTTTTAGGTGATGTAGTTGGAAGATCAGGTTGTTTAGCTGTAACTGAAAATTTACCAAGTCTAATAAAAAAAAAAAAAATAGACTTTGTAATTATAAATGGAGAAAATGCTGCAGACCAAGGAGTAGGTATTACAGAAAAAATTAGCAAAGATCTTTTTGATTCCGGAGCCGATGTAATAACTACTGGCAACCATGTTTGGGATCAAAAAGAAGCATTAAATTATATTGATAAAGAAAATAGACTTTTAAGACCAGAAAATTTAATTAAACCATCTCCAGGAAAAGGATTTGAAATATTTAAAACTAAAAACAATTTTAGAATTGGTGTTCTTAACTTAATGGGTAACATATTTATGAAAAAATGCGACGATGTATTTAATACATCAAGTGAATTTATAAAAAAAAATAATTTAAAAAAAGATTATGATTTTTTAGTTGTTGACTTTCATGGTGAAATTACAAGTGAAAAAATGGCAATAGGACATTTTTTTGATGGCAAAGCAACTCTAGTTGTTGGTACTCACACACATGTTCCAACAAACGATGCTAGAATTTTAGAAAATGGAACTGCATATTTAACTGATGCAGGCATGTGTGGGGATTATAATTCAGTAATTGGAATGAATAAAGATAATTCATTAAATAAATTTTTAAACAAAGAATCAAAAAAACATTTTCCTGCAATAGGCAAAGCTACTTTGAGTGGCGTAATTGTTGAAGCCAATGCAGACAATGGATTGGCAAAAAATATAGAAAATTTTATACATGGAGGAGATTTAAAAAATTCTAATTAGTTATGGCAGGTCATTCACACTGGGCAGGGATTAAACATAAAAAAGGCAAGGCTGATAAAAAAAAATCTAATATATTTTCTAAATTATCAAGAGAAATTATAGTTGCTGCAAAACTGGGTGACAAAGATCCAAATATGAATGCAAGATTAAGATCAGCAATTCAAGCAGCACGTTCAGCAAATATGCCAAAAGAAAATATTGAAAGAGCTATCGATAAATCGTCAGCAAATGTTGATTCAAATTTTGAAAATTTAAGATATGAAGGATTTGGTCCAGAAAAAATAGCTGTAATAGTAGAAACGCTAACTGACAACAAAAATAGAACTGCATCAAGTATTAGAACTATTTTTCAAAAAAATGGTGGTAATCTTGGAACTCAAGGCTCAGCATCTCATAATTTTAGTCAAATTGGAGTTATCAAAATTGATAAAAAAGAGATATCTGATGAAAATATTTTAGAACTTGCTATAGAGTCAGGTGCTGATGAGTGTGTATCAAATGAATATTTTCATGAAATTCAATGTGAAATGAGCAAAGTTTACAACGTGAAAAAAAAATTAGAACCAACTATTCAAAATTTTATTTTTGCAGGAATAGAATGGAAACCTTTAAATAGTGTAGAAATTAGCAAAGACAAATTTGAAGCAACAACTGAATTTTTAGAAACTTTAGAAGATAATGATGATGTTCAAAGCGTTTACACTAACCTAAAATTTGTAAATAACTAATGCTTATAATAGGAATTGATCCAGGAATTTCAGGCTCAATATGTTTTTTTGAGGATGGGAAAATAACTGATTTAATTGAAATGCCCAGCATGGCTGAAGGAAAAAAAAACAAAAAACAAGTTAATGCTGCTCAAATTTACAATGAAATTAATACAAGAATAAAAAACTTTGAAAAAAAAAATATTAAGGTTGTGATCGAACAAGTATCTGCAATGCCAGGTCAAGGTGTTACTAGCATGTTTAACTTTGGTCAATCATTTGGAGTTTTAAAAGGTATTTGTTCAACTATGCAACTTCCAATGTATTTTGTAAGACCAGCAAAATGGAAGAAATATTTTAGCCTTATTAAATCAGAAAAAGATGCTAGTAGAACTAAAGCAATTGAGATTTTTCCTTACATTTCATCACAATTATCTAGAAAAAAAGACGCAAATAAAGCAGATGCTATTCTAATAGCTAGTTTTTTCTACGAAACTTACCAATCTGAAGAGTAGTTATTTATCATTATAGACAAATTCATGACACATTTTAGTGTGAGATCTAAGCGATGGAAGCAGACATTACATCTCAAGCAGTTGGTTTAGCAAGCAATACTGATTTTTCTATATTGAAATTGTTTATTAGGGCAGACATAATTGTAAAGTCAGTAATATTATTATTAATAGCTAGTTCAATTTATTCATGGGCAATTATTTTTGAAAAAATTAAATTATTTAAAAAAATCAATGCAAGCACAGAGGAGTTTGAGAGTAAGTTTTGGAAATCTAGATCAGCTGAAAGTTTTTATAATAGTCTTCCATCAAATGTTGATGACCCTATGGCAAATGTATTTAAAAATTCAATGCAGACAATGTTAAAATCTAAACGTAGCTCTAATCTAAATGAAAAAATGTCTAGGATGTTAGAAATAAATATTGAACAACAAATGGAGAAGATAGATAAAAGTTATACTTTTCTTGCGACAGTAGGATCTACTGCACCATTCATAGGATTATTTGGAACAGTATGGGGAATTATGAATTCATTTCAATCAATTGCAATTTCCAGAAACACAAGTTTAGCAATTGTTGCCCCAGGTATTGCGGAAGCTTTGTTTGCAACAGCTTTAGGATTGTTAGCAGCAATTCCCGCAGTAGTAGCTTTTAATAAATTTAGTAATGATTCTAGAAAATATTTACAAAAATTAGAAAATTTTTCAAAAAGACTTTTATCAATAATTTAGTAATGTCATTCAAATTAAAACGTTCATCTAGAGAACCAATGAGCGAAATAAATGTTACTCCATTTGTAGATGTAATGTTGGTATTATTAATTATTTTTATGGTAACGGCTCCATTATTAACTGTTGGCGTTCAAGTTGATTTGCCAGAAAGTTCAGCAGATTCACTTCCCGAAGAACAAGAGCCTTTAACTTTAAGCATTAATTCAAAAGGAGAGGTTTTTATTCAAGAGTCTAAAGTTGAGTATGAAAAGATTATTGCAAAAATATTGGCAGTTTCAAAAAATAGAACTGACACAAGAATTTACGTAAGAGGGGACAAAACAATTAATTATGGAAGAGTTTTAGAAATAATGGGCATGCTTTCAGGCTCAGGATTTACTAAAGTAGCGTTAATTTCAGAGCCTTACAAAGAAAGGTAAACTGTGATTAGAAATATTGCTATTTCTTCAACTTTTCATTTGCTTATAATTCTAATAGCATCAATGAGTTTGCCATTTTTATTAAAAAAACCAATTGATCTTCCTCCAATTATTTCAATTGAGCTTATTCAAATTACAGATAAAACTAATATTCCTTTTGCTCCAAAAGCAAAAAAAATAATTGAAAAAGTGAAAAAAAAAGAAAAATTAGTTTCAGAGCAAGCACCACCTAAAATTGTAAAAAAAGAAAAACCTGAAGCAGTTCCTCTTCCAGATGAAAAAATTGAAAAAGTACAAAAATTAGAAGATAAAAAACAAAATCCAGAAAAAATAGATAATGAAGTTAAACAAGTGTCAGAGTTTGAAAAAGAAGAATTGTTTGATCCAAATAGTATAGCGGCACTTATTGATAAATCTAAAGAAGAAGCCGCAGAAACCAAACTAAAAACAGATAAAATTACACAAGATCAAGATAAAAGTGCAGAGATGACCGGTTTATCGTTAAGTGAAGAAGATGCTTTAAAAGCACAAATTTTTGGATGTTGGAGTATTCCATTAGGATTGCCTTATAATGAAAACTTATTAGTTAGAATAAAATTGAAGTTAAAACCAGACGGATCTGTTATAAAATCTGAAATTTTAGATCATGCAAGAATGAATAAACCAGGACAAGGATTTTATAAAGTATTGGCTGAAAGTGCGTTGAGGGCAATTAAATTATGTCAACCACTGAGAGTTCCAACTACAGGTTATGAAAGATGGAAAGATTTGCAACTAAACTTTGATGCAAGAGAAATGTTAGAAGGTTAAAAATGTTTTTTAGATATTTGTTAATATTAGTAATTTTTTTACCTATTAAAACTCTTGCATTGATTGAGGTTGATATTACAAGGGGTAACTTAAGTCCGTTACCAATAGCAGTATCTCCTCTATCTGTAGATGATGAGTCTAAGAGTAATTTAAATAAAATATTAAAAAGCGAAGATATTGGTTCAGATATTTCAATAGTCATTGAAAATAATTTAAAAACATCAGGATTATTTAATCCTTTAAATAAAAATGCATTTCTTCAAAAACCTGATATTGCACATTTAAAACCTAGGTTTGAAGACTGGGCATTAATAAAGGCTCAAGCATTAATTACGGGTAAAGTAACATTAGTTGATGAAAAATTAAGAGTTGAATTTCGATTATGGGATGTTTTGGCAGCAAAGGAAATGATGGCTTTAGCTTTTACAACTGTCCCAAAAAATTGGAGACGGGTTGGTCACATTATAACAGATAAAGCTTATGAACGTTTAACTGGAGAAAAAGGTTACTTTGATACTAGAATAATTTATGTTGCTGAAGAAGGAAAAAAAACAAACAGAGTTAAAAAATTAGCAATTATGGATCAAGATGGATTCAACACAAAATATTTAACTTTAGGAAATGAATTGGTTTTAACTCCTAGGTTTAATCCAGCGAACCAGATGGTAACTTATTTATCTTATTTTAGAAATTTGCCCAGAGTTTATCTTCTTGATATAGAAACAGGCGTTCAAGAAGTTGTGGGAGATTTTCCAGGCATGACTTTCGCGCCAAGATTTTCTCCTGATGGTAAAAAAATTATTATGAGTTTCGCAATGGATGGAAATTCAGAAATATATACAATGGATCTTGAAAATCGTGTTGTTGAAAAAATCACAAATCATCCATCAATAGATACATCTCCATCTTTTTCTCCAAATGGAAAATATATTTGTTTCAATTCGGACAGAAGTGGATATCAACAAATTTACGTTATGAAAAGTGATGGAAGCAATGTAAAAAGAATTTCATTTGGAAAAGGTATTTATGGAACTCCAGTTTGGTCTCCAAGAGGTGATTTAATTGCATTTACAAAAATGCATAAAGGAAAATTTTATATTGGTGTCATGCGAACTGATGGTTCAGGCGAAAGACTATTAACAGAAAACTATTATCAGGAAGCTCCTTCATGGTCACCAAATGGCAGGGTTTTAATATTTTATAGGGAAACAAAAACTGACGAAAAAGGAGAAGGATTTTCAGCTAAATTATGGTCTATAGATTTAACTGGCTATAATGAGAGGTTAGTAAAGACAGAAACAGACGCTTCTGACCCATCATGGTCATCTTTATTGAGTAATTAATACTAAATGGTTGATTTTTAAGCTTGAAAGATTTAATTAGTTGTGAAAAAGTTACATAATTCAATATAAGGAGTACTAATGGATTTGGGCAAAATTTTTAAAAACACATTTTTAGTAATACTGACATGCTTACTTTTATCGGCTTGTGCAACTCAGAAAAAAGTTTCTACAGGTCAAATGCAAGGTGACGTGTACACTGGAACAGATACTGTAGAGTATTTAGCATCAGGAGTACCTGATAGAGTTTTCTTTGCAACAAATGAATCAGTACTAACAACTGCATCTAGAGATACTTTAAGAAAGCAAGCTGCATGGATGAGAAAAAATAGTGAATTAACTTTTGTGATAGAAGGTCATGCAGACGAAAGAGGAACAAGAGAATACAATTTAGCTTTAGGTGAACGTAGAGCAAACGCTGCAAAAGACTATTTAATGACTTACGGAGTGTCTGCAAGCAGATTACAAGTAATTAGTTATGGAAAAGAAAGACCGGTTGATTCCGGATCTAATCCATTGGCTTGGTCAAAGAATAGAAGATCAGTTACAGTAAAAGCAAATTAATTAAATTAATATTAAAAAGACCCTGTTGTAAAATACACGGGGTCTTTTTTTTGCCATTATTATAATTACAAATCAATTAAATGATTAAGTTTAGAAATTTTATACTAATAAATTTATTTTTAACAACTATATTAGTAAGTACAAAATCTTTTTCGGAAAATCCAAATGTATACGAAGTTTTAGAGTTAATACAAAAAGATCTTAAAACATTGGAAAAAGCAGTTTATTCAGGCACATTGGATGGAAATTTAACTGATCAAAATTCTTTAGGTTCTGCTATGGATCAAAATTCTGAAGATGTGTTAACCAGACATTTATTAAAATTGACAGAAATAGAAAAACAATTTCAAGAATTAACAAACAAGTTTGAAGAGGTTAATTTTAAAATTGATAAATTATCAAATAGATTATCAAAAGTACAAGCAGATAACCAGATTAGATTTCAAGAATTAGAAAATAATTCAATAATTTCAACTGATGAAAGTAAAAAAATAACATCATTGTCAAAAGAAGAATCAGAAAAAAATTTACCAGGTTCTTCTGAGCCTCAAGATCTAGGTTCAATATCTTATAAAGATACAGAAACAAATTTATTAACGCAACAAACGCAATCTATAGAGTCTACTGGAACAATAGTTACAGAAACTTTTGAATCAGAAGAAAGATTATTACCTGATGAAAGTCCAGAAAAACAATACGAGTTTGCGATAAGTTTTTTAAAAGTAGGAGATTATAATACAGCCGAAAGAGCGTTCAGAGAATTTATTAACACCAATATTGAACATGAATTAGCTGGAAATGCACAGTACTGGTATGCTGAAACGTTTAGAATTAGACAATTGTATACTGATGCAGCCTCAGCTTATCTTGAAGGTTATCAAAAATATCCCAAAAGTGATAAGGCTCCTATAAATTTATTAAAACTTGGTATATCATTAGTTCAGATAGGAGAAAAAGATCAAGGTTGTTTGATGATAACTGGTGTAGAAAAACAATACCCAAAAGCAAATCAATCTGTTCTTCAAAAAGCTAAATATGAAGAAAAAAAGTTTGACTGCAAAAAAGAAAGTTCATAATCAAATTCTTAAACATTTAGCTAATAAAAAAATATTAAAAGTTTATAAAGAATTTACAAAATTTCTAAATATTAAATACAATTTTGCCGTAGCAGTTTCGGGAGGCCCAGACAGTTTATCTTTAACATTTTTAGCAAAATGTTTTTCATTAATTAACAATTTAGATGTAAAATTTTATATTGTTGATCATAAACTGCGAAATGATTCCTCATCCGAGGCTAAATTAGTGTCTTTAAGATTAAAAAAGTTTAACATTGATTGTAAAATATTAAATTGGCATGGAAATAAGCCATTAACTAACATTCAAGCAATAGCGAGAAAAAAAAGATATTCTCTTTTAACTGACCAATGTAAAAAAAATAAGATCAAGTATCTTTTGTTAGGACATCATATAGATGATTTATACGAAAATTTTTTAATAAGACTGTTTAGAGGCAGTGGTTTAAAGGGCCTAACATCCTTTGGAGAAACTTCAGAATATAGTAAAAATGGCATTAAGATTTTAAGACCATTAATTAATTTAGAAAAAAAAGAATTAATTTATTTATCAAATAAAGTTTTTAACTTCTTTATTAAAGATCCTTCCAATTTAAATGAAAATTTTAAAAGAATTAGAATTAGAAATTTAATGGAGAATTTTAGAAAGGAAGGATTTGATAAAAAAAAATTTAAATTAACAATTAGAAATTTACAAGATTCAGATCAATCAATTAATTTTTATATTAAGAAAAATATAGATGAAAATGTCATATTTTTTAGTAATAAAAATACCATTATATTAAATAAATTTTTTTTTAAACAATCTCATGAAGTTATTTTTAGATCTTTGTCATTTCTGATGAAATTAATAAGTGGAAAATACTATGCTTCCAGAGGAAAAAGTATTGATAAATTAATTGAGAGAATTAAATTGAATAAAATTGGTACAAAAGTCACTCTTGGTGGGTGTTTTTTTGAAAAAGTTAACAAAACTATATTAATTTCAAGAGAAAAGTCCTCAAAAAATTAGATTTTGTAACATATTGACACTTGTTTAATTGATAATAATTCTTATCTTATTCTTATGAACCTAAAGAATTTAGTAATGTGGGCTGTGATAGTTTTTTTAACTATTGGTCTTTATAATATGTTTAAAAACCCCCAAGGTTCTCTATCTTCAAAAAATACAATTATATTTTCAGAATTTTTGTCGGAAGTTGAAAGTGGAAGAGTGGTAAAAGTAGAAATACAAGGAAATAACATTAGAGGAATTTTATCTGACGGAACTATTTTTACAACTTATTCACCAGATGATCCCAACTTAATCGAAAAATTATCAGATAAAGGTGTTAGTATTTCAGCTGCTCCTCTTGAAGAAAAAATGCCTTCAATTTTAGGTATACTAGTATCTTGGTTTCCAATGTTGCTACTAATTGCTGTTTGGATTTTCTTTATGAGACAAATGCAAGGTGGAAAAGGTGGGGCTATGGGCTTTGGACGTTCAAAAGCAAAAATGATGAATGAATTAAAAGGCAAAGTCACATTTAATGATGTTGCAGGAATTGAAGAAGCAAAAGAAGAAGTAGAAGAAGTTGTAGAATTTTTAAAAGATCCAAAAAAATTTAGTAGACTTGGTGGCAAAATACCAAGAGGATGTTTATTGGTTGGTCCACCAGGAACAGGAAAAACATTGTTAGCTAGAGCTATTGCTGGTGAAGCTGCAGTTCCATTTTTTACGATATCAGGTTCAGACTTTGTTGAAATGTTTGTGGGAGTTGGTGCTTCAAGAGTTAGGGATATGTTTGAGCAAGGGAAGAAACACTCTCCTTGTATAATATTTATAGATGAAATTGATGCAGTTGGAAGAAGTAGAGGAGCTGGACTTGGTGGTGGAAATGATGAAAGAGAACAAACTTTAAACCAGCTATTAGTGGAGATGGATGGATTTGATACTAACGAAGGTGTAATAATTATTGCAGCAACGAATAGACCAGATGTTTTAGATCCTGCTCTTTTAAGACCTGGCAGATTTGATAGGCAAGTTTTTGTTCCTAACCCAGATATTATTGGAAGAGAAAAAATTCTTAAAGTTCATGCAAAAAAAATTAATATTTCTCCAGATGTAAATTTAAGAACTATAGCAAGAGGAACACCCGGATTTTCAGGCGCAGATTTAGCAAACTTAGTGAATGAAGCAGCTTTGTTAGCTGCAAGAAAAAACAAAAGAATTGTAACAACACAAGAATTTGAAGAAGCAAAAGACAAGGTAAGACTGGGAGCTGAAAGACGTTCAAAAGTTGTTTCTGAAGAAGATAAGAAAATTACAGCTTATCATGAGGCCGGGCATGCAGTGGTTGCACTAAATGTAGATTCTAAAGATATGATACTTCATAAAGCCACAATCATACCAAGAGGAATGGCAGGAGGAATGGTAGTAAGACTCCCAGAAAGAGACAAAGATTATTATTCAGTTGCTGAATATCATTCACAAATCACAGTAGCAATGGGTGGAAGAGTTTCTGAGGAATTAATTTTTGGTAAAGATAAAATTACAACCGGTGCAGGTGGAGGAAGAGGATCAGATTTACACACAGCAACAGCTTTAGCAAGAGAAATGGTCACAAAGTTTGGTATGACTGATGAAATGGGCCCGATGACATATGGAGAAAATGAAGAAGAGGTTTTTCTTGGGCGTTCGGTTGCGAGACAGCAAAATATGTCTGAAGAAACATCAAGAAAAATAGATAAAGAAATAAGAAAAATAATAGATAACGGATACAATAGAGCTAAAAAAATAATTACTGAGAAAATTGACGATGTACATAAATTAGCTAAAGCTCTTTTAACATATGAAACTCTTACTGGAGATGAAATAAAAGATATAATTGATAAAAATAAACAGCCTACAAGATCTGAAGATTTAGAGGCAGATAAAGATAATAATTCAGCCTTAGGTTCAATAGGATTAAAACCAAAAATAGTTCACTAAATTATAATGATAAAATATTACACTCGAGCGTGTAATTTTTATTATGGAAGTAATTCAATCAATTTAGTTAAGAAAAAAAAAGCATTACCTCTTAATGGCAATTTAAGAATTTCTTTTGATACTGTTGAAATTTTATCTAGAAACAGTAAGAAACTAATAAATATTAAAGATATAAATAGTTTACCACTAGAATTAAAAAAAAAAATTAGCAAAGATCTAAAAAATATATCAAAAAGAAAAAAAAATTTTTCAAACCTAAATTTTAAAAATATTCCAAACATAATGGGTATATTGAATTTAACTCCTGATAGTTTTTCTGATGGTGGAAAATTTAATAAAAGAAGTGCAGCTTATAAACAAGCAGTATTCTTATTTAAACATGGAGCCAACATTGTAGATGTAGGAGGGGAATCTACTCGCCCAGGATC
>CACIVL010000009.1 GCA_902590125.1 uncultured Pelagibacteraceae bacterium
AAGATATTTTGCATTACTTCAAGTTAGCAAAATTAACTTTGAGGAGCCTGAAAAAGCTCGTCATAAAATTGCATTTGATAACTTAACCCCTCTATATCCTAACAATCAATTGGTAATGGAAGTTGAGAGTAATAAAGTAGAGAAAAAAACTGATTTAACACCTAGATTAATTGATTTGGTAAGTCCAATTGGAAAAGGACAGAGATCTTTAATTATTTCTCCTCCTAAGGCTGGAAAAACTATGATTTTACAAAGTATTGCAAACTCAATATCAGCCAACCATCCAGAGTGTTATTTAATGGTTTTATTAATCGATGAAAGACCAGAAGAAGTAACAGACATGCAAAGAACTGTTAAAGGAGAAGTAATAAGTTCAACTTTTGATGAACCAGCACAAAGGCATGTTGCTGTAGCGGAAATGGTAATTGAAAAAGCAAAAAGATTAACTGAACATAAAAAAGACGTTGTAATTTTATTAGATTCAATAACAAGATTAGGAAGAGCTTATAATGCTGTTGTACCCAGCTCTGGTAAAGTCCTAACAGGCGGTGTTGATGCGAATGCTTTGCAAAGACCAAAAAGATTCTTTGGTGCCGCAAGAAATATAGAGGAAGGTGGATCTTTAACAATTATTTCTACAGCTTTAATAGATACTGGAAGCAGAATGGATGAAGTAATTTTTGAGGAATTTAAAGGAACTGGAAATAGTGAAACTATTTTAGATAGAAAAATTTCAGATAAAAGAATTTTCCCAGCAATTGACATAACTAAATCTGGAACAAGAAGAGAAGAATTAATTTTTGATAAAAATGATCTTCAAAAGATGAATGTTTTGAGAAGAATTATAGCACCAATGGGAACTATGGATGCAATAGAATTTATTAATTCTAAGTTAAAAAATACAAAAAGTAATGCTGAGTTTTTTAACTCAATGAACAAACCAGCATGATTTATAAATAACCTAGTTCTTTCATTTCTTTCTCAAAAACTTGTTCTATTTTAGAAGAAATTTTTATGTTTAACTCCTTTTTCCAATTTCCAACTTTTCCTTTTCTAAAAAAAATTCCATGAGTTCTTTCATTAAAACCAAATTTTTTTTCTAGATTTTGAAGTTTTTCAAAAGTTACATTTTCTATAGACTTTTTAATCATTTCTTCATCAATAGGTAATTTATTTATTTGATTTAAATAATTAATTATTTTAAAAAAATTTTCATAAGGATTTAATATTAGATCTTCATATCTAATTATTATTTTCTTAACTGAGTTATAATCTCTCCAAGATTTATAATTTTCAGACCAACTACCCAATATTATCTCATCATTGTTTTTATTATCAATTTTTTCACGAGCCGATTTATCAATCATCATTTTAAAAGTATATTCAATGCTTTTATTAAGATGATTAGAATAAGACAAAATCACATCTCTAGGATCTCTTACTAAATAAATAAAACCAATAGTATTTTGTGTGTTTGTAAATGGATAATTATTAACAGTACACATAGCATTATGTGTTTTTAAATAAGTGAATTCTTGTTTTAGATTAAGAAATTCTTGCATGTTAATCCAATTTTTAACTATTTCTTCAAATTTTGTATAATCAATTTTTAACTGATCAAAAAGCTCTTGCCTTGGAAATCTTTTTATCTGTTGAAGAAAATCAAGATTAAAATTTGTAGTATTTCTATTAAAGTAATTTGTTAAAAATGATCTAACCCAAGTATTTCCACTTTTTGGGTATGAGGCTATCCAAACAATCATAATTTAAATAAGATTAACAAAATTAGCAAAATGTGAATATAATAATAATATAGAACGATGACAATCTATGCTTTATCTACTGGACCAGGCCTTTCTGGAGTTGCTGTTATAAGAGTTTCAGGCAAAGAAACTGCAACTGTCATTAAAAAATTAACTGGCAGTAGCTTACCTATTCCAAGGATAGCTACCCTAAGAAAAATAAACAATATCAACACTTCTGAGCTTATAGACGAAGGTATAATTCTATGGTTTCCTGGACCTGAGAGCTATACAGGAGAGGATGTAGCTGAATTTCATGTTCATGGTAGCATAGCAGTAATTAAAGCTCTTCAAAATTCAATTTCTCAAATAAAAAATTGTAGATTGGCTGAACCAGGAGAATTTACAAAAATAGCTTTTCAAAATAATAAAATAAATTTGCTTAAGGCGGAAAGTATTGCAGATTTAATTTCATCAGAAACAGAAATTCAAAGACAACAAGCAATTAAAATTATGTCAGGAGCAAGTTCTGTTAAATTCAATTCGTGGAGAGATAGCCTATTAAAAATTTTGTCCAACGTTGAGGCAAAAATAGATTTTTCAGATGAAGAATTACCAGATAATCTCTTGAAAGATATAAAGGAAAAATCAGATAAAATTAAGTCTGAAATTAAAAAAACGTTAAATGATCAAAAAGTTGGTGAAAGAATTAGAGAGGGTTTTAAGATTGCAATAGTAGGTCCTACTAATGCTGGCAAGTCTAGTTTATTAAATTATCTATCACGAAGAGAGGTAGCTATAGTTTCAGAAATAGCAGGAACAACAAGGGATGTTATTGAAACACACTTAAATATAGATGGTATGCCCGTAGTAGTTTCTGATACAGCTGGAATAAGAAAATCAAAAAACGAAATAGAGAAAAAAGGAATTAAATTAGCACTTAAAAGAGCTGAAGATGCAGACTTAAATATAGTAGTTATAGAGCCAAAAAGTGGCTATTTTACTGCGTTTTTGAAGGATTTAATATCTAGTAAATCTATACTTGTTGTTAATAAATCTGACCTTGGAATAGATAATATGGTTCAAGAATTTAAAAATTATAGTCCAATATATGTTTCACTAAAAAAAGAAAAAAATCTTGATAAACTAATATCAGTAATAAAAAGCAAATTAAAAAATCAGTTTATAAAATCTGAAGATATTTTAATAACTAGAGAAAGACACAGGCAACATTTGGAACAATGTGTTACTCATCTTGAAGATTTCAAAAATAAAAATTTAGGTGAAGAATTTGATAAAGCTGCAGAAGATCTTAGATTAGCCACAAGACATCTAGGAATTATTGTTGGAAAAGTTGATGTTGAAGAGGTATTAGGTTCAATTTTTAATGATTTTTGTATAGGCAAATAAGCCCTATTTATGGTCGTTATTTAGCAATTATTACTGTTCTCTTGTAAAAAAATATATCAAATATAAATTAAAAACATGAAAAATGATTTATCATTTGATGTAGTTGTTATAGGAGGTGGACATGCTGGATGTGAGGCCGCTGCTGCGGCAGCCCGATTAGGAGTTAACGCTGCGCTATTCACACATAAAATAGAAACAATTGGCGAAATGTCGTGCAATCCAGCTATTGGAGGACTTGGAAAAGGACACCTTGTTAGAGAAATAGACGCATTAGATGGATTAATGGGAGAAATAGCAGACAAGTCTGGAATACAATTCAGGTTATTAAATAGAAGTAGAGGACCAGCAGTACGTGGACCAAGAACTCAGTCAGATCGATCATTATATCGTAATTTTATGCAAGAAAAAGTTGTAAACTACTGTAATTTAAGCGTTTTTTCTGATCCTGTAATTAAGTTCATATTTCATAAAAACAGCATAAATGGTTTCATAACTCTTTCTGGAAGTAAAGTTTCATGTAACAAGTTAATACTCACAACGGGAACTTTTTTGAATGGTCTTATACATATAGGTGAAAAAAAAACCCCAGCTGGTAGATATGATGAAAAACCTTCTACAGGTTTAACTGAACAATTAGAAAAATATAATTTTCAAATTGGAAGATTAAAAACGGGTACACCACCAAGACTTGATGGAAGAACAATTAACTTTACAAATTTAGAAGAACAATTTGCAGATGATGATCCATATTATTTTTCTTTTTTGACTAAAAAAACTTTAAACAAGCAAGTGTCTTGTCGTATGACTTACACCAATGATAAGGTACATAAAATCATCTCTAATAATTTAAAGAAGAGTGCAATGTACTCTGGAAGCATAAAAGGTGTTGGACCTAGGTATTGCCCTTCAATAGAAGATAAAATTGTAAAATTTTCTAAAAAACAACGACATCAAATTTTTTTAGAGCCAGAAGGTTTGAAGGACTATACTATTTATCCGAATGGTATATCTACCTCACTACCTGAAGTTGTGCAGCAAGAAATAGTCAATAATATCAACGGTTTAGAGCATACTAAAATATTAAGACCAGGTTATGCTATAGAATATGACTATGTAGATCCTAGAGAACTTTTTTTGACTCTTGAAACTAAAAAGATTCATAATTTATATTTAGCTGGACAGGTTAATGGAACAACTGGTTATGAGGAAGCAGCAGCTCAAGGCTTAATAGCAGGCATAAATGCAGCTTTATCATTTAAAGGTTCTGAACCTTTTATTTTAGATCGATCGGATGCTTATATTGGTGTTATGATAGATGATCTTGTTACAAAAGGTGTAGCTGAACCATATAGAATGTTTACTTCTAGAGCTGAATACAGATTAAGCCTAAGGTCTGATAATGCAGATAGGAGGTTAACTGGCAAGGGTATTAAAATAGGATTAATAAGTGAACAAAGAAAAATACTTTATGAAGATAAATCTTCCAAAATAGGTATTATGATGAACAAAATGAACAAATTAAATATATCACCTTCAAAAGCTGATAAATTTGATATTAAAATTGCAAAAGATGGTGTTTTAAGGTCATCTAGCGAAGTTTTGTCTCAAAAAGGTGTTACAATGAGTAAAATTAGAGAAATTTGGCCAAATATACCTTTTTTTACTCAAGAAATTGATGAACAAATTGAAATTAATGCCCATTATAAGGGATATTTAAGCAAACAAAAATCTGATATATTAGCTTTTAAAAGAGATGAAAATCTTATAATCCCCGATAAAGTTAATTATGATTCTTTGGCTGGATTATCCAATGAAGTTAAAGCAAAATTCAAACAAATAAAGCCTAAAACAATGGGACAAGCTCTAAGAATAGACGGAATTACTCCTGCAGCTGTTTATATCCTATTGTCACATGTCAAAAGAAAGTCTATTAAGCATATAGCTTAATGGAAGAAAATTTCAATAAATACTCATTATTAGATAAATTTAATGTTTCACGTGAAACATGTATAGATTTAGAAAGATATATTTCACTTATAATCAAAAAAAACCAAGAAATTAATATAATAAGTAAAAAAACAGAAAATATTTCAATTATAAGAGAACGACACATAATTGATTCAGCACAAGCTATTGATTTTATTGATATAAATGATAATATATGTAGTGATTTGGGATCTGGAGGAGGATTACCAGGAATAGTACTGGCTATTATGATGAAAAAATTAAATCAGTCTATGAAATTTAAGCTATATGAAAAAAGTCATCTCAAAAGTATCTTTTTGAGAGATGTTTCGAAGCAATTGAATTTAAACACAGAAGTAATTGAAGGAAACATTTTTGAAATGGGTAATTTAAATTCAGATACTGTCATTGGCCGCGCATTTAAACCTTTGCCAGTTGTTTTAGAATTAATGAATAAGAATTTTTCTAGTTTTAAAAATTTAATTTTATTTATGGGGAAAAATGGAAAACAAACTTTGAAGGATGCTTTCAAGGTATGGAAATTTGAGTATAAGGAAAAGATGAGCTTAACAAGTGAAGATTCATTTTTAATAAAAATAAAAAATATAAAAAAAAAATTTGAATAAAACACAAATCATATCTGTAATAAACCAAAAGGGTGGAGTTGGAAAAACAACGACGGTAATAAATCTTGCAGCGGGTTTGGCTCAACAAAATAAAAAAGTTTTAGTAATAGATTTAGACCCACAAGGTAATGCAACAACTGGATTGGGTTTATCTAACTTAGATAATTCCAGCGAAACAATTTATGGGGTATTGAATGGAACAAAAACTATCCCACAGGTTATAAAGAAAACTCAATTTGATAATTTAGAATTAATTTCATCAAATGTTGATCTTTCAGGATTAGAGGTTGAAACAGCTGGAGACAGCAAAAGAGCTTTTATCTTAAAAGATCAATTAATGGCTTATTTAAAGGATTATAGAGCAAAATATGAGTATATATTGATAGATTGCCCACCGTCTTTAAGCTTATTAACTGTCATGGCGTTAGTATCATCTCATTCACTAGTAGTACCCCTACAAACAGAATTTTTTGCTCTTGAAGGGTTAACACAATTAATGAAAACGATAGATAGAATTAAAATAAATCTAAATCCTGATTTAAAAATTAGAGGAATTCTTTTAACAATGTATGACAAAAGAAACAAACTTTCTTCTCAAGTTGAGAAAGAAGCAAGGGACTTTTTTACCAGTCAAGTCTACAATACTGTAATACCAAGAAATGTAAGATTATCAGAAGCTCCATCTCATGGAATACCTGTTTTAATGTACGACAAAACTTGTCCCGGAAGTAAATCTTACTTCAGTTTTACTGACGAGTTTATTAACCAAGAAAAACAATTCGAAACAGCCGCTTAATGGATGCATTAAAAATTAAAAAAGGATTAGGTAGGGGATTATCATCTTTAATTGGTGATACAAAAGTAGATACAAATATTAATAAATTATCAATTAGTGAATTAGTTAGAAACAAATATCAACCTCGAAAGAATTTCAATCAGGGAAATTTAGATGAGCTAACAAGTTCAATTAAAGAGCGTGGAATTATTCAGCCAATTGTAGTTAGAAAATCTGAAGATCAGAATTCTAAATATGAAATAATAGCGGGTGAGAGAAGGTGGTTAGCAGCTCAAAATGCTGGTCTTCATGAAGTACCAGTTGTTATAACAGAAGCTGATGATCTTAAATCTCTTGAATTTGCCATTGTTGAAAATGTTCAAAGAATTGACCTTAATATTATTGAGGAAGCACAAGGTTATCAAAGACTGATTGATGAGTTTTCTTATGATCAAAACAAAGTAGCACAATTTATTGGAAAAAGTAGAAGCCATGTAGCAAATTGCTTAAGATTATTAAATTTGCCAAACGAAGTAGTTGATTTAATTAAA
Source organism: uncultured Pelagibacteraceae bacterium (assembly GCA_902590125.1). GTDB lineage: Bacteria > Pseudomonadota > Alphaproteobacteria > Pelagibacterales > Pelagibacteraceae > Pelagibacter. The sequence goes on from CACIVL010000009.1 coordinate 7,070, forward strand.
GACAATAAATTGTCCCAAGGTCATGCAAAAATATTAGTAGGATTAGAAAATGCAAATTTTTTAGCAAAAAAGATAATAGAAAAAAATTTATCTGTCAGACAAACTGAAAATTTAGTCAAAATATTTAAAACAAAAAAAGTTTTAAAATTTAAATCAAAAGATCCAAATATAAAAAATCTTGAATTATCTCTTTCTGATAAGATTGGTTTAAATGTTTTTATAAAAAATAACAAAAGAAATTCAGGATCAATAACTCTCGAATATAAAAATATTGATCAATTAAATAAGCTAATTGAAGTTATTAAATCTAATTATTAGTTTTATTTGATTGTGCAATAATAAAATCAAATAAAATATTTATTGAATTAGAAGAATTCTTTTTTATTAGCAATTCAATTTCATTAATTTTATAAATTAGATGTTCTATTTTTTTAAGTGACCAATTTCTTATTTGCTCTTTTACAATTTCTTTATCTTTCCAAAAAATAGGAGGTTTAAATGATGTTATTATTTGATCAATATTCTTGTTGTCTTTAGTCTGATTTTGCAATTTATTTAGTCTTTTTGCTTTTATTAAAAAAGTTTTAATTATTAAAATGCAATCCTCTGTACTGTAGTTGTTTTCATTTAAAATATTTATTGTTTTCATTGTTTTTTTTGCAAGACAACTATCTACCAATTCGTTCACACTATAATTTTCAGCAAGATTAGTTAATTTTAAAATATCATTAATATTTATTTTTTTTTTATTATTAATAAAATTTTCAATTTTACTAATTTCATTATTTAGATTCAATCTATCCCCTCTAGATCTAGCAACTAACAGATTAATTATTTCTTGTGAGACTGGTATTTTTCTTTCTTTAAAATAAGAGCTTGCAACACTACTTAATGTTTTATCATTGTCAGAATAAAATGGGATACAAATAATATTTTTATTTTTTTCAAATAATAATCTTAATTTTGATTTTTTTTCTAAAATATTTGCTAATAAAATAATTTTTACATCATCTGTAATTTTTTCAAGAACTTCTTCAATAATACCTGTAATTTTGTCACTGCTTCTTGAAACTATAATAAATTTTTTTGTTTCAAAAAATGATTTTGATAAAATGCTATTAAAAAAATTTTCTTTGTTTTCTAGTATTTCTTTTTCGTCATATTTATAAGCATTTTTTAAAAATTCTTTAAAAATATCATTAATAACTTTATTTTTTAGTCCCTCATTTTCACCATATAAAAGATAAATATTATTTTTTTTTAAATTTATTTTGTTTAATTCATGTGATTTTATTATCATTTTATATTTCTGATATATATATTTTGGTTTTTTCAACAATTTTATTTATTAAAGTATTTTCAATTTCTTTTTCATATTGTTTTAATGAAAATTTATTTGAATTATTATTGTAGCTAAAGCTTTCAGAAAAATTTTCTATTTTATTTTTTTCAAGAATTTTTATAGTTATTGAAATTGTCATATTAAATACCGCCGGATCTCCTTTTGTATCTTTTGATATAATGTCAATTTGTTTATTTGAACTAATTTCTAAATTAATTATATTTTTGCTGTCTTGATTAGAAAATCTTTTTACCAAATTCTCAAATTTGGAATTTAATTTGCTTTTATTTTTTGTTGATATTTCTTTTATATAAAAATTATTATCGCTCGAAGAATATATTGGAGTATATCCACAATTGTTCAAAAAAAATAACGCAACAACAAAAATAATTAGTTTTTTCATTTTATAATTAAATTTATCAATTTATTTTTTATATGTATAACTCTACTAATATTTTTATCTTTTAAAAATCTATTAGTTTTAGAATTTTTTTTAATTTCATTAATTAATGCTTTTTCATCCATATTCAAATTTGTGTTAATTATATTTCTTTTTTTTCCATTAATTTGAACAACAATGTTGTAGTTTTCAACTATTGAAACTTTTTTATCTATTTTCGGCCAATCAAGTTTATTATCACATTTTAATTCTTCTAAACATTCAGATGTAAAATGAGGCAAAACTGGAGACATTAATTTAAGAATTTTTGTGTAATTTTCTATTAAATCTTTTTTATTTATTGGTTTTTCAATTTCTTTAATCAAAAAATTATATGTTTCATAAAAATTTGCTACAATTACATTATTGTGAAATTTTTCTAAATTAGTATTTATTTTATTGATAAGTTGATTGGTAAATTTTGAAATTAAATCAGAACTTTTTTCTGATTGTTCAGTTTCATTTAATTTAATTTTAATTTTTTCATGTAAAATCCATAATTTTTGAATAAATTTATAACAAGCAACTATTCCTTGTTCAGTCCATTGAACATCTTTTTCTGGCGGACTATCGGACAACATAAATAACCTTACAGCATCAGCGCCATAGTTTTCAATAATTTCTTCAGGATCAATTGTATTTTTTTTTGATTTTGACATTGATTCTGAGGGACCAACAATTACTTTTTTTGTTGGATCTTTCTTTAAAAAATAATTTTTACCATCTTTTGTCTCAACTTGATCTGTGCTCAACCATTTATTATTTTCATCTTTGTAAGTCTCGTGACATACCATGCCTTGAGTAAACAGCCCTTGAAATGGTTCTTTTAAACCAAATTTCTCATTTTTGTAATTTAATGCTCTAGTAAAAAATCTTGAATAAAGTAAATGCAATATTGCATGTTCAACACCTCCAATATATTGATCAACTGGCATCCAATATTTTACTTCATCATAATCAAAACCATATTTTTTATTATTAGCAGAACAAAATCTGATAAAATACCAGGATGAATCGACAAAAGTGTCTAAGGTATCTGTTTCTCTAGTTAGTTCTTTTTCATTTATTTTTATTTTTTTCCATTCATTAGCGCTGTCTAATGGATTACCTTTACAATTAAGATTAATATTTTCTGGTAGCTTTACCGGTAAATTTTCTTTTGGTATAGGAAAAACTTTTCCATTTTCGTCATAAGCTATTGGTATTGGGCAACCCCAGTACCTCTGTCTGGATACACCCCAGTCTTTTAATCTAAAATTAATTTTTTTTTTTCCTAACTTTTTTTTTTCAAGTATTTCTATAGTTTTAATAATTGAATCTTCTGGCACCTTAAAACCATTTAAAAAATTAGAATTAATAACTATTCCTGGCCCTGTATAAGCTTCTTTTAGAACTTTAAAATTATTATCTTCATTTACAGGTTTTACTACAGTTTTAATTTTTAGATTATATTTGTTTGCAAAATCTAAATCTCTTTGGTCGTGTGCTGGGCAGCCAAAAATTGCTCCAAAACCATAATCCATTAAAACGAAATTTGCAAAATATACAGGGACTTTTTGTTTTTCATCTAATGGGTTAACAGCAACTAAATTAGTTTTAAATCCAATTTTTTCACCAAGAGCAATAGATTCTTCAGTTGTACCAGTTTTTGAACATTCTTCTCTAAATTTAATAAATTTGGGATCATTTAAAAAATGTTTTGAAATAGGATGGTCAACTGAAACTGCTAAAAAAGAAAATCCAAAAAGAGTATCTGGTCTTGTTGTAAAACATTTAATTGTATTAATGGGTAAATTGCCCTCTATTTTAAAATCAATTTCACAACCAAAAGATTTACCAATCCAGTTTTTTTGCATTGTTTTTACTTTATCAGGCCAATTTTTTAACTCACCCAAACCTTGAAGAAGTTCTTCTGAAAATTTTGAAATGTTAAAAAACCATTGATTTAACTTTTTTCTTTCAACAGGTACTCCAGAGCGCCAACCTTTACCATCAATTACTTGTTCATTTGCTAAAACAGTCTGTTCAACTGGATCCCAGTTTACATAATTTTCTTTTCGATAAACTAAGCCTTTTTCATATAATTCTAAAAAAAAAAGCTGTTGATGTTTATAATATTCAGGCGAACATGTTGAAATTTCTCTTTTCCAATCAATTGACAAACCTATTTTTTTTAGTTGTTTTTTCATTGTAGAAATATTCGACTCAGTCCAAGTTTTTGGATCTAAGTTGTTTTCTTTTGCTGCATTTTCGGCTGGCAAACCAAAAGAATCCCATCCCATTGGATGTAATACATTGTAACCCGTCATTATTTTAAACCTTGCTAATACATCACCTATTGTATAATTTCTGACATGACCCATATGAATTTTGCCAGAAGGATAAGGAAACATTTCTAGACAATAAAATTTTTTTTTATCTTTTTTAATATTGCTTTCAAAAAAGTTATTTTTTTCCCAATAATCCTGCCACTTTTTTTCAATTATTTTAAAATTATATCTGTTCACAATAAAGAATCTTATTATAAAATATCTAAACCTTTATTTAAACTGTTAACTTAATTTTATATTTGAGTTTAGGAATATTTCATTATTATTTATCAAACAAAGTGTCTCTTGATCCACCCTTTTGCAAATTCTTACCTTTACGATTTTTTTGTATAGTTTTTTTAAGACCCTCTTTTTCTAGAATTGCTGCTTTTTTTAAAATTGCTAACTTTATTTCATTCTCAAGATTAGAGGTTATTTTTTTTGTATTACAATCATTTATTGAATCAAGCGTACATATTTTTTCATATATAGTGATAACTAGACCGTCAGCTCTTATTTCATTAGTCAAAAATCGTACTGTAATTTTCAATTCTCTTTTTTCATTTTCAACTTTAGAATTACCAGAGAACCAGTCTGTAATTATAATTCCCCCAGAATAGCTTGCATTAGTAAACGGAACAAAATCGAGAATATCTATTGAAGCTCTCCAAAGTTCGTTAGAAGATGCAAAATCAAAAGTGCCCCCAGTGTTGCTTCCTTTTCCAAATCGAATTCCCCTTCCTTCTTCAATGTTTTTTCTTACTCTTTCATTAACATTAACTGGATTATCTTTTACGTCTGCTCTTTTGTAAATTCCGCAGCTAGTTAAAATGACCCCTGCAATTATTAGTAATAATGTCCATTTTTTCATGAAAAACCTTATTTTTTCTCAAAAAACACTTGTTTTATATAATATCAACAAAAAAAACTAAATAATAGTGATAAAAATGCAACACAATAGAAAAAAAGCAATAATATTAGTGTTTCTAAATATATTTGAATTATTGAAAATGGTATTTACCCTTCATTCATATGAATAAATAACAAAAGGAGAATTATGAATAACATTAAAAAACTGGGTGTTACAGCTTTAGCGAGTACGCTTGCTGCTGCTGGCGCTCATGCTGGCGAAATGTCTGTAAGTGGTGCTGCCAATTGGACATGGAACCAGGAAACAGGGACTGAAGGTAAGTCTATCGGTGCTGATAAAGGTTTAACTGTTTCAGGTTCAGGTGAACTTGATAATGGTTGGGCAGTTTCTTCAGCTACTTACATCAGTGACGCAATTACACTATCAACACACGTTACTACATTGACTATGGGTTCAATGGGTACTTTTAAAGTTGGACAATCTTTTGGTGGTGCTGGATCAGGATATGATGAGGAAGTTCCTCAAGCGTATGAACAGACTTCAGACTTTTACCAAAACTCATCTAACTTAGTTGGTGCTAATCTAGATAACAACGCAATCATATGGGACTCACCTGCATTTGATATGGGTGGAGCTACTGTATCTCTTGATGCAGCGTTCTCTCAAGATGCTACTGACTCTGGTGTTAACAATGGTGGTTCAGGTGCTCATACAGGAGTATACGGAATTGGTTATGGTTTAGGAATGACTATAACTGGTATCGTTGATGGTTTAACTCTTGGTATTTACGGTGATACTAGAGAAAACGTTAAATCTGTAGCAGCGGGTTCAGATGCTGCTAGAGATGAGTTTACTGGTACTTGGTTTGCTAAGTTTTCAACAGGTCCAGTATCTGTTGGTTACCAAACGTCGTACTATGACTCTGGTTTAACAGGCGCTGCAATTGCTGCAGCCTCTCCAGCAACTGTAGGAACATCAGCAGGTATCTTTGAAGCTGAAAGTATGTCAATTGCGTTTAACGTAAATGATAACTTATCACTTTCATGGACTGATACATCAGATACTTATGATACACAGGACAATGCTAGTACAGCTATTGCAGATGTTGATAAAGATACTGATGCACTTCAAGTTGCATGGTCTTCTGGTGGTATGTCAATTAAAGCATACAGAATGGAAGAATCAAATCCTAATTATGATAGTGATGCGAAATCTAGAGAGAAATCAGAAATTTCTCTTGGCTTAGCATTCTAAATTATTGGATATTTAAACAATTTAAAAACGGCCTAAGTTTTCTTAGGCCGTTTTTTTTTATCCAGCTTATTCCTGCAAAACCATAACAATTTAAAAGGTTAATTTTTTTAATATTTGAGCTGTTTATTCCGCCTAAAGCTATAAAATTAATTTTTTTATTGAATGATAATTGATTAAATTTATTAATACCAAGAAAGTTTTTTTTCTTATTTATCTTAAATATAGGTGCTAAAAAGATTAATTTACAACCTTGATTTTGTTTAATATTAATTTCACGAGCATTGTGTGCTGATCCTATAGCTAAAAAATTTTTTCTTTTTGAGAAAATATTAAGTTTAATTTGTTTATTAAATGATGGTAAATAAACTCCATCTAAGTTTAGATTTACTGCCATTTTATAGTTATTTGATAGGTAAAATTTAATTTTTTTTTTCCTACAGAAATTCCTTATTTTTATAATTAGTGTTTTAGAAGGTTTTTTTTCGTAGTTTCTATAAATCAAAGCAATATTTTTAGGTAAATATTTAATATCCTTTTCTTTAAAATCATCAATAAAGTGATAAATTTTTGAAAGATTATGCTTCATAAAACAATTAATAACTTAGATTTAATAAAAAAAGAAATTCAATCTAAAATTACAAAGTTAAATTATTTAAATTATAACCCAAAAATTATTGCAATATGTAAAACTTTTCCCATTTCTGATATTATTCCATTAATTAATAATGGGCATATTCATTTTGGCGAAAATAAAGTTCAAGAATCAATAGAAAAATGGACAGATATTAAAAATGATTTTAAGAATATCAAATTGCACATGGTTGGGAAATTACAAACCAATAAGGTAAAACACGTTTTGCCACTTTTCGATTACATACATTCATTAGATAATATTAAATTGGCTGATAAAATATCTAACGAACAACAAAAAATAGGAAAAAAAATTAAAATTTTTATTCAAGTAAATATTGGCAATGAGTCTCAAAAAAGTGGAATATTAGAAGAAAATTTATTTAGTTTTTATAAAAAATGCAAAAATGATTTTGATTTACAAATTGAAGGATTAATGTGTATTCCTCCAAACGATAACAAATCTGAAATTTATTTTTCTAAAATGAAGAAATTATCTGATGAAATTAATTTATCCGAATTAAGCATGGGCATGTCTGATGATTATTTAAAAGCATGTGAATACAAAACTACTTTCTTAAGAATTGGTTCTAAAATTTTTGGAGAAAGGAATTAGCTAATTTTAATTGTTGATTTTTTTTTTATTAGCTTTGTCATAATTAAAAAATCTTTTTCTAACAAAGCAATACATCCTGCTGTAGGTGTAAATTTTTTTGTTAAATGGATAAAAATTGCACTACCTTTATTTGGTTTTATTTTTTTTGAATTATATTCAATTACTAGCAAATAGTTATATTTGTAATCAATTCTGAACAATTTTTCGTGTTTGATTTTTTTGTTGATTTTTATCTCTTTGTTGTAATATTTGTTTTTTGGATCATTACACCATCCCATATTTTTTTTTATGCTTTTTATTTTTAAATTTGTGATTGGCTTTTTTACTCTATCTTTTCTGTAATAAAGTGTACCTAATTTAAAAGTTCCTTTTGGAGTGCATTTGTCACCTTCAATTTTATTTTTTTTTACTCCGTTTTTGCCAATGCAACATTTAAATTTAAAATCATCAATTTTTAAAGTATATTTATTCTTTAAGATTATTTTCATAATTTTAATTTAAATGGTTAAACAAACAATTCACATTATCGATTTTAAAATATTATATAATATTTTAGATGAAATTAAGGATTATTTAAAATTTCAAGTTTTACACTATAATAATGAAGAAAATTTTTTAAATTCTAATGATTTAAATCTTAATGATTCTTTAATTTTAGTAAAATCAAATGAGAAAGCTTTTTTAAATAATAAAAAAATTGATAGAAAAAAAATTTTTTCTATTTTAAACTATCCAATAACAATAGATAAATTAGTAGAAATACTAAATGTTAATTTAATTAAGCAAAAATACAATTATCAATCCAATATTGATATTAAAAATTATCAATTAAATTTAAATTCAAGAACGATCACAAAAGATAAACAAAACTTAAAACTTACACAAAAAGAAATTGATATTATTCTTTTTCTTAATGATTATAAAAAACCTCAAAAAGTTAATGTGCTTCAAAATAAAGTTTGGGGCTATTCTTTAGAACTTGAAACACATACTGTTGAAACACACATTTATAGATTGAGAAAAAAGATTAACGATAAATTCAAAGATAGTAATTTTATCTTAAGTAATGATGAAGGATATTTCATTGAATGAAGAAAAAAAATTTAATTGCAAAAGATTTAAGATCTCCAAAATATCGATCCAGAGTAGTAAAATCAAAAAAGGGTAAGGGAAGTTTTAAAAGAAGAAAAAAATAAATTAATTCAATCTTGCTCCAATTTTTTGAATTATTTTAGAAGACATTTCAGTACCTTTTTCAAGGCTTTCTTTTAAAGATAAATTATTTACATGGCCGTGCAAAAAACCTGCTGCAAAAAGATCACCAGCTCCTGTTAAATCAACAATTTTTAAATCCTTTTTGCTATCACATTTTACCACTTCATTTTTTTGAATTGCTATACTTCCTTTTTCACCACGAGTAATAACAATTAGTTTTTCAAGTTGTTTGCCAAATGAGATTACTTCATCAAAATTTTTTGAATCAATTAAAGATAGAACTTCTTGTTCATTTGCGAAAATAATATCTAATTTATTTTTAACTAGATCTAAAAAATTAGGTTTATGTCTTTCCACGCAAAATAGATCTGATAATGACATTGCAGCTTTATTTGAGTTTTGAATTGCTTTATTAAAAGCTTTTTTAGGATCACCTTCATCCCATAAATACCCTTCTAAAAATGTTATTTCACTATTTTTAACAGCATTAACATCAACATCATTTTCATTTATTTTTCCTGCTATACCAAGAAAAGTGCACATAGTTCTTTCAGAGTCTGGGGTGATTAATATTAGACAAGTTCCAGTTGGCAATTCTTCTTTTTTTTTAGAATAAAAATATTTTACATTTTCTTTTTTTAATCCCTCTTCGTATTTACCACCAAGATCATCTTCATTTACTTTACCAATAAATCCTACTTTATTGCCCAATTGAGATAATCCTACGACAGAATTTGCAACCGATCCACCAGAGACAGTTTCTTCAATTTTTAAGCTGGATAATAGTTTTTTAAATTCAGCTTTATCAACAAGCTTCATTGTGCTTTTAGTTAAACCATTATCAGTTATAAATTTGTCTTCTACTTTACAAATAACATCTACTATAGCGTTTCCAATTCCTAAAATTTTCATCTAAGTTCTTTGCTGTTGTATTTACAATATTTGATTATTACACATGTCTTACATGAAGGTACCCTTGCTTTGCAAGTATATCTTCCATGAAGCAATATAGTATGGCCAGCTTTTTTTAAGTATTTTTTAGGAACTACTTCATATAATTTTTTCTGAACTTCGTCAGGATTTTTTCCATAAGCCAAACCTGTTCTATTGCTAACTCTAAACACATGTGTATCCACCGCAATTGTAGGCAATCCAAAACCTTCATTTAATACAACACTTGCAGTTTTTCTTCCAACACCAGGCAAGGCATGTAAATCTTCAAAATTATTAGGAACTTTTCCATCATGTTTTTCGATTAATTGCTTTGATAATAAATAAACGCTTTTAGCTTTGTTTCTAAAAAGACCAATGCTTTTGATTAATTTTTCAATTTTTTTCTGTCCCAATTTAACAAAATGTTCAGGCTTATTGTATTTTGGATAAATACTTTTGGTGACATTATTAACGTTAACATCAGTGCACTGAGCCGAAAGAACGACTGATACTAAAAGAGTAAATTTACTTTTGTACTTAAGATCACTTTTAGGATTTTTTATAGATTTGCTTAAATTCTTAAAAAGAGAATTTATTTCTCCAGATTTCATTTAAAATTTATTTAAAATTTAAAACGTTTCTCATTGAATAGAGACCAGGTTTCTTATTCATTAACCACTTTGCTGCAGTAAATGCACCTTCAGAGTAAAGAGCTCTATCAAATGCTTCATGATCTAAAGTAATAGTTTCTTTTCCACTTGAAAAATGAACTTTATGATTTCCTACAATTTCACCTTTTCTAATTGAATTAAAATTAATTTTTTTGCTGTAAGGAAAAGTTTTTTTATTTAAATATTTTTTTCCAAGCAATTTATAAAAATCTTTATTTTTTCCAATAGCAATACCTTTTCCAAGCATTAAAGCTGTGCCTGATGGATGATCTTTTTTATGTCTATGATGCACTTCAAAAACTTTACTTAAAAAATTATTTCCAAGTGATTTTGAAGCAATTTCAGTTAAATACATCAACAAGTTTATTCCAAGACTCATATTGCCAGCTTTAAGAATAGGTATTTTTTTAGAATATTTTTTTATTAAATTTTCTTCTTTTTTAGAAAAACCAGTTGTTCCAATAACTACTCTTTTTTTTAGTTTAGATGCAATTTTAAGTACTTCTAAGGTGCATTTTGGAATAGTAAAATCTATTATTATATTTGCTTTTTTAAATGCATTTTCAGTATTTAAATCAGGTCTAATTCCACTAATTTTTTTATTAATTATTCTATTTTCTGTAAGAGCAACTAACTTAAAGTTTTTATCAGATTTAGAAGATTTAATGAGTTGTTGACCCATTCTTCCCATACATCCAGTAATAGCTAAATTAACTTTTTTCATTAAATGATAAAATATAAAACTATCATAACAACCATAACAATTATAGCCCAAATGGACAAATTAGTTAAAAACTGTTTTAATTTGGAATTAGATCTCAAGAAAGCCGGAAGAACTAATATTAATACAGCAATTAATGAAATAGCCGGGATAATTTGTTCCCAGTTCATTTAATTTTTCCAAAAACTTTTTGCTTTTTGAAAGAATTTTTTAATACTTGGATTTGATTTTTCGTTTTCAATTTTTCTGAATTTTTCAAGTAATTCTTTTTGTTCTTTATTAAGTGATACAGGAACTTCTGTATTTACTTGAACATAAAGATCGCCATTTCCACTACCTCTCATATATGGCATACCTTTACCTTTAAGCCTAAATTGTTTTCCACTTTGAGTTCCAGCAGGTATTTTAATTTTAGCTTTTGCACCATCTATTGTTGGTATTTCTAAAGAAGTACCTAAAGCAGCATCTGCAATAGATACGGGATATTCAAAAAATAAATTTTCATCTGATCTTTTGAATAGTTCGTGTGAATAAACATTTATAAACAAATATAAATCTCCACTTCCTGCACCTCTAGAACCCGCTTCACCTTTACCCGCTAATCTTATTCTCGTTCCATCATCAACACCTTTTGGAATAGTTACTGATAATCTTTTTGAAGCTTGTTTTTTACCTTGTCCACCACAACTATTGCATGGATTGGTAATTTCCTCTCCTGTTCCAGAACATTGAGGACATGTTTGCTGAACTGTAAAAAAACCTTGGTTAGATCTTACTTGCCCATGCCCTGCACACATTGAGCATGAAGCAGCATCATGTCCTGGTTTGGAACCACTTCCACTACAGGTATTGCATTTTTCTGATGTTGAAAATTTTATGTCTTGTTTTTTTCCATTATAAGCTTCTTCTAATGTAAGTGATAAATCATACCTAAGATCTGATCCTCTAAAGTTTGATTTTCTGCTTCTTCTGCCTCTGCCAGATCCGCCAAAATCGCCAAAGAAATCTTCAAAAATATCAGAAAAATGACTTGAGAAGTCAAAATTTCCAAAACCACCTCTACCACCTGCTCCATTTTCAAACGCAGCATGACCAAAATTATCGTAATTCTGTTTTCTCTCTTTATCTGAAAGAACGTGATATGCTTCGCTGGCTTCTTTAAACTTTTCTTCTGAAGATTTATCTCCTGGGTTTTTATCAGGATGATGTTTTACAGCTAATTTTCTATACGCTGCTTTTATTTGTTCTGGAGATGAATTTTTTTGAATACCCAAGACGTCATAATAATCTCTTTTTGCCATAAATAGTTAAAGACAAACAAGTTGTCAGTCTTAAGCGCTTTTTTCTTTATTTTCGTCTTTTACTTCTTCAAAGTCTGCATCAACAACATTATCGTCTTTTTTTCCTTTATCTTTTTTAGCATCACCTTTGGAAGCATCAGGTTTTGTATCTTTTTGTTGAGACTTATAAACTGCTTCACCTAATTTCATTGAAGATTGTACTAAATCTTGAGTTTTCTTTTTGATTTCTTCTAAATTAGTTCCTTTAAGTGCATTTCTTAAATTTGCAACTGATGTTTCTATAGCTTTTTTATCAGTTTCTGAAACTTTACTACCATGCTCTTTTAGATTTTTTTCAGTAGAATGTAAAAGAGTATCAGCTTGGTTTCTTGCATCAACTGACTCTCTCTTTTTCTTATCGGCTTCTTTATTTGCTTCAGCGTCTTTGACCATTTTGTTAATTTCTTCTTCGCTTAAACCGCCAGACGCTTGAATTTGAATTTTTTGTTCTTTACCAGTTCCTTTATCTTTCGCTGAAACATTAACTATACCATTTGCATCAATATCAAATGTCACTTCAATTTGAGGAACTCCTCTTGGAGCTGGAGCAATTCCAACTAATTCAAAATTTCCAAGTAATTTATTGTCAGTTGCCATTTCCCTTTCTCCCTGTAAAACTCTTATTGATACAGCAGGCTGATTATCTTCAGCTGTTGAGAAAACCTGACTTTTTTTAGTTGGTATTGTTGTATTTTTATCAATTAGTCTTGTTGATACACCTCCTAAAGTTTCAATTCCAAGAGATAAAGGTGTTACATCAAGAAGAAGCACATCTTTAACGTCACCTTGAAGAACTCCCGCTTGTATTGCGGCTCCCATAGCTACAACTTCATCAGGGTTAACACTCTTGTTTGGATCTTTTCCAAAGAAATTTTTAACTTGCTCAATAACTTTTGGCATTCTAGTCATACCGCCAACCATTATAACTTCATTGATTTCACCAGCTGTTAGACCCGCATCTTTTAATGCGGTTTTGCAAGGAGGCAATGTTCTTGCAATTAAATCTTCTACTAAAGCTTCCAATTTAGCTCTAGTCATTTTTAAATTAATATGTTTAGGACCTGTTTTATCGGCAGTAATAAAAGGCAAATTAACTTCTGTTTGAGTAGCAGAAGATAATTCTATTTTAGCTTTTTCCGCAGCTTCTTTTAATCTTTGAAGAGCTAATTTGTCCGATTTTAAATCTACACCATTATCTTTTTTAAATTCGTTAACTAAATAATCAACAATAGCATTATCAAAATCTTCACCGCCTAAAAAAGTATCTCCATTAGTTGATTTAACCTCAAATACACCATCACCTAATTCAAGAATTGAAACATCAAATGTCCCTCCTCCCAAATCGTATACAGCAATTTTTTTATTTGCTTTTTTATCTAACCCATAAGCTAATGAAGCAGCAGTTGGTTCGTTTATAATTCTTAAAACTTCTAAACCAGCAATTTTACCTGCATCTTTTGTTGCTTGTCTTTGAGCATCATTAAAGTATGCCGGAACAGTAATAACTGCTTTTGATACTTCCTGACCTAAATATTTTTCTGCTGTTTCTTTCATCTTTTGTAGGATGAAAGCAGAAATTTGAGATGGGGAATATTTTTTTCCTTTTGATTCAATCCAGGCATCACCTTTTTCTGAATTGATTATTTTAAAAGGTGCCGACTCAATATCTTTTTTAACTGTGGAATCTTCGAAATTTCTTCCAATTAATCTTTTAACTGCAAAAATTGTATTTTCAGGATTTGTTACAGCTTGTCTTTTTGCTGGCTGACCAATTAATTTTTCATCAGTATCTGTAAAAGCTACAACAGAAGGAGTTGTTCTTGCCCCTTCAGCATTTTCCAATACTTTTGCCTGCGTACCTTCCATTATAGATACGCATGAATTTGTTGTTCCTAAATCTATTCCTATTACTTTACTCATTTTAATTCCTCTTTTTCATATAAGTGTTAATTATTGATGTACAAGCCTCCCATAAGCATTATTTCTTCATTTTTTCTTCGCTTTTTTCCTCATTTTTTTCAGTTTTTTTTGAAACAGCAACTAAAGAAGGTCTTAGTAACCTATCTTTCATTTTAAAACCTTTTTGAATTTCCTGAACTATAGTTCCTGGTTCTTTATTATTATCTTCTATTTCCATCATTGCTTGATGTAAATTTGGATTGAGCTTTTTATCTACTGCTACTATTTCTTCAATATTATTTTTTTTAAAAATAGAAATTAAATCTTTTTTAACTATATCAAGATGTTCTAGCGTTTTCTTTAATGCCTGAGAACCTTTAATTTTTTCATCGTTTTCTAAAGACTGTTTAGCTCTATCAAAGTTATCAATTAAATTTAAAGATTCTCTTGCAAACGAAAATCCTCCATATTCAAAAGCATCATCTTTTTCTTTTTCAAATCTTCTTCTTTGATTTTCCATTTCAGCAAGCGTTCTAGTTAACTTCTCTTCAAGTTCTTTGACTTTATCTTCAGGAGAAAGTTCAACTTCTTTTTCTTTTGTTTTTTTATCCTTTTCTGAATTTTCAGTGGATTTTATTTTATTATTTTTTTTTTCTTCAGTTTTAGAGTTTTGTTCTTTTTCCATGTAACCTTATATGGTAAGAAATTTGATAATTGCTAGATGAAACAAAAAAAAAATACTAATATAATTGTAGGCACAAATAATGCTGGAAAATTAAGAGAAATAAAGGACTTACTACCTAATAACTTAATCATTTATTCACCTAAAAAGTTAAAACTTAATAGCCCGGAAGAGAATGGAAAATCATTTAAAGAAAACTCATTGATTAAAGCTAAATTTTTTTCAAAAAAAGCAAAAATGATTTGTTTAGCGGATGATTCAGGCCTTGAAATAAATATTTTAGATAAAAAACCAGGCATCTTTTCATCTAGGTGGGCCGGATCAAAAGGCAATTTTAACTTTGCAATAAAAAAAGTATTTAATGAGTTAAAAAAAAAGGATCCAAATTGGAAAAATAAAAAAATTCTAGCCCAATTTATTTGTGTTTTAACTTTGTATTGGCCTAATGGTAAATTTGTAAATTCAGTAGGAAAAGTAAAAGGTTATATTTTAAATAAAAAAAGAGGCAATAATGGTTTTGGCTATGATCCAATTTTTAAGCCATTAAATAAAAAACTTTCCTTTGGTGAAATGAAACCTAAAGATAAATATAAAATAGATCATCGTTTTCAAGCCTTCAAAAAAATTAAAAAATTTTTTTAAAATTATTATCTTCAGTTTTGTAAAAATTAAGGGTGTGATTAATTTTGTTATCCTTTACTTCAAATATACCCATTTTTCCTTTAAACATATTTTTTTTTGAAAACATTTTTTTATCAATAATAAAATCATTTTGAAGCGCTAAGTAATAGACTAGCCCAATTAAATCATAACTCAAAAATGATAGTTGATTAGGATATTCATCAAAAGTTTTGTGATAAGTTTCTATAAATTTATCATAGTTTTCTTTGTTAATTGATGGAAAAAAAATTGGCTGTAAGTTTGTTTCTTTAAGCAATGATTCATCAAACCACTGATTTAAAGTTACAAAATAAACTTTTTTTGGAGAAACATCTGTGTACAAAAGTGAAGTTGTAATACTTTTTAAACTTTCATCAAAATCTGCTATTATGACAGAGTCAAAACCTATTTTTCCAAGTGTATGTCTTTTTTCAAGTTTTTTGATTTTTTTCTCTTTATTTTTTTCATTAGAGTTTTTTAATCTTTCTATTTCATCCTCAAGGTTTTGTTTCCTTATATGATACTTTGTTATTTTTTCTATTTGATTTGTCAGTTTAGTTGGATCAGAATCGTAATAGAAAACTTCTTTGATTTTAATTTTTGATTGCTTAATAGATTTTTCTATTTCTTCTTTGTAATTTTCTTTAGGTATTAAAAAAATTGTTTTATCAATTTCATTTAATTTTTGAAATTTTATTATTGTTTTAAGTTGTGAATCTGCATTTATTCCCGCGCTAATAATATTTTTTGGATTATTAATAACTTTATTTGTTAATGATAAAAAAGTTACATCTTGTAATTCATCTAAATAAATTAAATTTTCATTAAAAACAGGTCCTATAATTATTTTAACACCATCTTCATAAAGTTTTTTTGCATTTCTTAATGTCATTTCTGGATTTGAAGCTGTGTCTCTAGGAAATATTTCTATGGATGAATTATCAATTTTATTTATTGCAAGTCGAACTGATTTAATAATTGATTTACCCATTTCACTATTTTGCCCAGTTATTGGAACCAAGAGACCAATTTTAATTTTTTCTTCTGCTAATATTTTTTGATTGATTAAAAATGAAGTTATACAAAACAAAATTATAATTTTAATAAATATTTTCATTTTAATGTTATTATTATAATGATTATATTTTAATGATTCCACAAAGAGACAAAAAAATTAATGAAATAAAATATGGTTTATACGTTGTATCTACGCCAATTGGCAATTTAAAAGATATTACTTTGAGAGCCATTGAAATTTTAAAACAATCTGAGTTCATACTTTGTGAAGATACTAGAGTTTCAAAAAATTTATTAGAAAAATATAACATAAAATCCAAGTTGATTTCTAATCATAAGTTTAATGAAAAAAAAAATACAAATAAAATTATTGAAATTTTAAATACTAAAAAGATTGTATCAATTATTTCCGATGCTGGAACTCCTGGTATTTCTGACCCAGGTAGAGTTATAGTAAATGCATGCATTCAAAATAGTATTGATGTTTACCCAGTACCAGGACCATCAGCAGTAACAGCCGCAGTTTCTATTAGTGGTTTTTCTGAAAAATATTATTTTTATGGTTTTTTTCCTCAAAAAAATAAAGATATTAAAGAAGATTTTAAAATTTTATCAAATCTAAATTGTTCAATTGTATTTTTTATTTCACCGCAAAAAATTAATAAAGCAATTAAAATTATTAAAAATTTTTTTTCAGATAGAAAAATATTAATTTGTAGAGAGATTTCTAAGTTTTATGAGGAACATATAAGAACAAACGTTACTAAACTTGAAT
>CACIVL010000010.1 GCA_902590125.1 uncultured Pelagibacteraceae bacterium
TCTAGTCAGTTTTAGATCAAAAAATTCTAAAATTATTAATAATAAATTAGAATATACTGGAAAGATTTATCTCGATCCATTTGATTTAAAATTAGACGCATATATACAAAAATTAAATTTGTTTAAATTTTTAACTTCCAGCTATAATTTGATTAAATCATCAAATTTACGTTTTTTGTTTAATAAAAATTTAAATGTTAAAATTTCTATAAATGCAGAAAATGTTCGGAACAAAGTTTTTGATTATTCAAAAATATTAATAAATTTTGATAATGGAAAAATTAATTTTAATAATTCTTATTTAGTTAGTAAAAAAATTGGTTCAATAAAATTGAATAAAAGCAAAGTTGATATTGTTGACGAAAATATGATATTCGAAGGTAGTTTTGATTTTAATATTGTGCATCAAGAAAAATTTTATACCATTTTTCAAATTCCAAAAAAAAATAGAAAATTATTGAAAAATATTTTTTTTGATCTCAATATCGATACGTATAATAATAAATTAAATATTAATAACTTTAGAATAAATAAAAGAAAAAATATTTTAAATCATAAATCTCAGGATATTATAAATCTATATAATGATAGCAAAAAAAATGAAATTCAAAACTGGATAAATTTAAAAAATTTTGTTAGAGAAATTTTTAATACTCACTTCGGATGAATCATTTTTTTTGGATCGACAATTTTATTGTAATCTTTTTCATTTATTAGTTTTGACTTTAAAGCTTCATGTTTAAGTGTGGTATTATTTTTATAAGCTTTTTTTGCTATTCTAGCCGCATTATCATATCCTATATGTGGAGCCAAAGCGGTTACTAACATTAAAGAATTATCTAAAAGTTCTTTAATTCTTTTTTTATTAGCTTTTAGACCTTTAATGCAATAATTTGCAAAACTTTTTGAGGAGTCAGCCATTATATGAATTGATTGTAAAATGTTATGAATAATTAAAGGTTTAAAAACATTTAATTCAAAGTGTCCATGGGAGCCTGCCATTGTTATACCATTATGGTTTCCAATTACTTTCACACAAACCATGGTGACAGCCTCACACTGTGTGGGATTAATTTTTCCTGGCATAATTGATGAACCAGGTTCATTCTCAGGCAATATTAGTTCTCCATACCCAGCCCTTGGACCAGATCCCAAGAATCTAATATCATTTGCAATTTTCATTAGACAAACTGCTGTTGTATTCATTGTTCCCGAAAAATTTACTATAGCGTCATGAGATGCTAAGGCAGCAAATTTATTTGTTGCTGGTTTAAATGGAAGTTTTGTAATTTTTTTTAATTCATTTATTATTTTTTTATCAAAACCTTTTTTTGTATTTAAACCAGTTCCTACTGCTGTTCCTCCTTGTGCTAAAAAGTATATTTCTTCAAGTGATGTTTCTATTCTATTAATGCATTTGTTTAGCTGTGAATGGTATCCTGAAAATTCTTGTCCTAGAGTTATTGGTGTTGCATCTTGAAGATGAGTTCTACCAATTTTTATAATTTTACTAAATTCTTTAGTTTTCTTTTTTAATTCTAAATTAAGCAACTTAAGGTGAGGAATTAATTTGTCTTTTGCTCTAATAGCTATAGCCATATGCATTGCAGTTGGAAATACATCATTTGTAGATTGTGATTTATTAACATGATCATTAGGATGAACAGGTTTTTTTGTACCTTTTTTTCCACCAAGCATTTCAATTGCTCTATTAGCTATTACTTCATTAACATTCATATTAGTTTGTGTACCAGATCCGGTTTGCCAAACTTTAAGAGGAAAATGCTCCATAAGTTTTCCAGAAATCACTTCGTTTGAAGCTTTAACAATTGCTTTGCTTATTTTTTTATCAATACTTCCATTCTTTTGATGCACTATTGCTGCTGCTTTTTTTATCATTGCAATAGATTTAATAACAATAGGTCTTACTAAAAAATCACCAATATTAAAATATTTGTTGGATCTTTCAGTGGAGGCACCCCAATATTTGTCAGCAGGCACATTTATTGAACCAATACTGTCAAATTCTTTTCTAGTTTTCATAGTAAAATTTAGATTATTTATTTATTTCTTATATACTAATTAAATAGAATCTTACAGGAGTAATATGACAAATTTTGAAAAAGTAAAAACTTTTATGAAAACCTTTGGTCAAGAAGTTAAAGAAAAATCTTCATTTGGCTCAGATAAAATTAATGAATTAAGATATAGCTTAATCAAAGAAGAACTAGAAGAATTAAGATTAGCTATAGATAGTAAAAACCTTGTTGAGGTTGCCGATGCATTAACAGATATTTTATATGTAACTTATGGCGCTGGACATGCTTTCGGAATTGATTTAGATAAATGTTTTGATGAAGTTCAACAATCTAATATGAGCAAGTTGGACGATCATGGCAATCCAATATATAACGATTCAGGCAAAGTAATGAAAGGACCAAAGTACTTTAAACCCGATCTAAGCAAATTTATAAAATAAAAACTAATGATTATTTGGATAGCATCCTACCCTAAAAGTGGAAATACATGGGTTAGATCATTACTTTCTGCCTATTATTATTCTGAAGACGGAAATTTTAGTTTTGAATTATTAAAAAATATTGGTCTATATCCGCAAAAAAAATATTTTGATATAAAAATTGATAAACCTGGAGAAATAAATTCATACTGGGACATTTCTCAAAAAAAAATAATTAGCAAAAAAAAGAAAATATTTTTAAAAACTCATAATTCTTTAATTGCACTTAATGGAAAAAATTTTACAAAACCAAAATACACACTTGGAATAATTTATGTGGTTAGAGATCCAAGAAATGTTCTTACATCATTAAAAAATCATTATGATTTAGATTATGAAGCATCATTAAATTTTATGCTAAATGAAAAAAAATATATTTATGATATTAGGGAAAAAAATGACTACTCCGACTTTCATTTTTTAAGCTCTTGGTCAAATCACTATAAATCTTGGATTAGTAATAATTTATTTAAAAGAATAGTTATAAAATATGAAGATTTAGAAAAAGATGCGTACAAAACTTTAAAAAATTTAATTAATTACATAAATGATTTATGTAAAACAAATGAAAAAGTTAATGAAACAAAAATTAACAATTGTATTAAGTCAACAGGCTTTGAAATTTTAAAGCATAAAGAGAAAAAAGAAGGTTTTCTAGAAAATGTATACTCTGAAAAAACAAATAAAAAAATTGATTTTTTTCATCTAGGATCTAAAAATAATTGGAAAGAAATAGTTCCAAAAAAACTTCATGAAAAAATAAATAATATTTTTGAGGAAGATTTGAAAAATCTAAAATATTAGTTTGTTAGATTAAATATTTTTAAAATTATTATCTATCCAATCTGGTTTTATAATTTTTACTTTTGAATTATTAACTTTATAAACTGAATTAAAGTCAAAATTATTATTTGAAATTTTAATTACCGCAAAAGGATAATATTTATTAATTAATATTTTTCCAATATTTAAATCTTTATTAAAAATAGAATCACCTTCATTTATCTTACCTTCAATTAGTTTTACTGGTAACAATCTTTTTGATAATTTATTTTTTAATTTAATTCTAGAAGTATTTTCTTGACCAACATAGCACCCTTTTTTAAAATCTATTCCATTTAGTTCACCAAAGTTACATTCAATTCCAAATAATTTATTACGCAGTTTATCCATATTTTTTTGAGGGATTCCAAGTGCAAAACTATAATTATAATATTCTTCTGGTTCTGAACTTTTTAAGTCAATTTTTTTTAAGGATGAGTAAAGTTTTTCTAAATTTATTACTAATCTTCCCCCAAGCATTTTGTGTCTTGGGTCTAATAAAATAGGATCTTCATTATATTTAAAAGTGCTTCCTGGAACATCTTTTGCTTCTTTAAAAGACATAAATTTTTCATAACTAAAAGCAGCAATTACAAATTCATTGCTTAAATTTGTAATTTCAATTTTTGACCTAAGTTTATAAACATTTAACTGTCTAAAAAGCTCTTCAGTTTGTTTTTTTTCACAGTCAATAAAGTAACCATTTTTATGACGAATTATTAAAAAATCGAAAAGAAATTTTCCTTGGGGAGTTAGTAGCGATGCAAAACAACTATTAGTTTCGTTAACTTTATTAATATCGTTTGTAATTAGATTTTGTAAAAATTCTTTTGCATCAGGCCCATTGATGAAAAGAATTTCACGGTCTTCTAAAATATATACATTTTTAATATTCATATTTGAATGATGTTCATTTATAATATAATTACTTTTCTATTAAATGTTAGACTTAATCATTAAAAATGGCTCATGCTACATAGACAACGATTTAAAAAATAATCAAGATATTGCTATAAAGGATAGCCAAATAGTAGAGATTGGAAAAATTACAACTGATGCTAAAGATACCTTTGATGCTCAAGGATTAACTATTTTACCAGGTTGTATAGATACGCAAGTTCATTTTAGAGAACCAGGTTCTACAAATGTAGAAGATTTAGAATCTGGAAGTAAAGCTGCAGTTTTAGGTGGAATAACTTCTGTATTTGAAATGCCTAACACTAATCCGCCTACATCTAATCAAACTGAATTTAATAAAAAACTTAGCTTAGCTAAAAATAGAATGTTTTCTAATTATGCTTTTTACTTTGGGGCAACACCTCAAAATATGGAAGATTTAAAAAACGTAGATAAGCTTGAAGGATGCTGTGGTGTAAAATTATTTGCAGGTTCCTCTACAGGAAATCTTTTAGTTAAAGATGAACAAGATATAGAAAAAGTTATTTCAAACAGTTCTAAAATAGTTGCTATTCATTCAGAAGATGAGGACATTCTTAATCTTAGAAAAAAATTTATAAAAAAAGGAGATGTCAGCTCTCATCCCGTTTGGAGAAACGAAGAATGTGCAATGTCATCCACCAGAAGAGTTGTTAAAATTGCTGAGCGCTATAAAAAAAAAATACATGTTTTACACATAACTACAAAAGAAGAAGTTGAATTTTTATCTAGATATAAAGGAAATGTTACTTTTGAAATAACTCCTCAACATCTCACAATAAGCGCACCTGATTGTTACAATACACTTGGATCTCTTTCACAAATGAACCCGCCAATTAGAGACAAAAAACATCAAGATATGCTTTGGAAAGCTGTAAAAGATGGAATCGTCGATACGATTGGTTCCGATCATGCTCCTCATAGTTTAGAAAATAAAAAGAAAGAGTATCCCCAAACTCCATCAGGCATGCCTGGAGTTCAAACTCTAATTCCTATTATGCTTAATCATATAAACAACAATAAATTAACCTTAAACCAATTAATAAAATTAGTTTGTGAAAATCCAGTAAGGATTTTTGGAATCAAAAACAAAGGTTACATTAAAGAAGGATATGATGCTGATTTAACTATTGTAGACATGAATATGAAAAAAGTTATTAAAAACGATTGGATTGCAAGCAAATGTGGCTGGACACCATTTGATGGTTATGAAGTAAAAGGTTTTCCTTTAGGAACGATTGTAAATGGAAAAGCAATTGTTTGGGATGGTAAACTTATTGAAAAAGCAAATGGTAAGCCTTTAAAATTTTAATTATTTCAATATGTTATGTTTTTTTAAATCCCCTTTTATTTCATCAAGAATAGCAGGATCATCAATCGTTGCTGGCATTTTATAAGGCTCATTATCTGCAATTTTTCTTACTGTTCCTCTTAATATCTTTCCCGATCTAGTTTTTGGTAATCTTTTAACAACTATTGCAACTTTAAATGCAGCAACTGGTCCAACTTTATCTCTAACCATTTGTACACATTCTTTAGCTATGGTTTCATTATCTTTCTCAACTCCAGCTTTTAATGTGATTAATCCGATTGGCAATTGTCCTTTTAATTTATCAGCTATTCCAATTACCGCACATTCAGCAACTGACTGATGTTCAGACAATACTTCTTCAATTGCCCCTGTTGACAATCTATGTCCTGCAACATTTATGATATCATCCGTTCTGGACATGATCGAAATATATCCATCTTCATCAATGTGCCCTGCGTCATAAGTTTGGTAATAACCTTTATAATTAGACATATATGTTTCTTCATATCTCTTATCCGCATTCCATAATGTTGGAAAAGTTCCTGGAGGCAATGGAAGCTTAACAACAATATCTCCCATTTCATTTGGTTTAGCTAAAGTTTGATCTGGTTTAATTATTTTTATGTCATAACCTGGAACGGCTTTACAAGCAGAACCATATTTTGTTTTCATCATTTCTATTCCTGTGCAATTAGCGCTAATTGCCCAGCTAGTTTCAGTTTGCCACCAATGATCAATTACTGGAACTTTTAATAGTTTTTCAGCCCATTTTATAGTGTCAGGATCTGCTCTTTCGCCTGCTAAGAATAAACTTTTAAATGAACTTAAATCATATTTAGAAAAAAATTTTCCTTCAGGATCTTCTTTTTTAATTGCTCTAAATGCAGTTGGGGCAGTAAAAAGTGATTTTATTTTATAATCAGAAATTATTTTCCAAAATATTCCTGCGTCTGGAGTACCAACAGGTTTTCCTTCAAACAAAACAGTAGTACAACCTTTAAATAGTGGAGCATAAACAATGTATGAATGACCTACAATCCAACCAATATCACTTGCTGACCACCAAATATCGTCAGTATCAATATTGTAAATATTTTTCATTGTCCATTTAAGAGCAACTATATGGCCTCCAATATCTCTAACAATTCCTTTTGGTATACCTGTTGTTCCAGAAGTATATAAAATATAGGCAAATTCATTAGAATTCATTTCTACACAATCAACATTTTGAGCATTCGATAATACTTCGTTCCAATCCAATTCTTTTGGAGCATTTAATTTTACTTCATGGCCGGATCTCTGAAAAAGAATTATTTTATCTATTTTATGAGAAGCTAACTTTTGAGCCTCATCTACCAGCGGCTTATATTCAACTGTTTTTCCTGGTTCAAAACCACACGAAGCAGTAATTAAAATTTTTGCTTTACTATCGTCTATTCGACTAGCTAATTCATTTGAGGCAAAACCACCAAAAACAACCGAATGAATAGCTCCAATTCTTCCACATGCAAGCATTGCAATCACCGCTTCTGGAATCATTGGCATATAAATTATTGTTCTATCTCCTTTTTTAATACCTTGATTGGTTAAAGCTCCAGCAAATTTTGAAACTTTGTCTCTTAATTCTCTATAAGTGAATTTTTTTTTGTTTCCTGTAATTGGACTATCATAAATTAAGCAAGTTTTATCACCTTTACCTTGATCAATATGAATGTCTAATGCGTTGTAACAAGTATTTGTTACACCATCTTCAAACCATTTATAGAAAGGCGGTTTTGCTCTATTTAAAATTTTATTTGGTTTTTTAAACCAAAAAATATCATCAGCGATTTCTTGCCAAAAATTTTCAGGGTTTTTTATTGAACTTTCATAAATTTTATCAAAATTATTTTTCATTTAATTTAAATATAATATTTTTAATTATTTAAGATATGAGTTGTATTTAATTTTAAAAAACGAATAAAATCAATATAAAATAGAGATAAAAAAACTTCCATATTACTGAGTGTATAGTTTATATAGTTTGTATTAATATTATTGAAAAAATAGAATTCTTATGAAAAGACTAAAACTTTTAGCTTTTACTTCAGTGACTTTATTTGCTTTGCCAAACATAGCAAATGCAGACATGAATTTTTTGCCCCCTGATGACATTGTAGGAATTTCGTTTTGGGTGATTTCAATGGGCTTGCTTTCAGCTACTGTATTTTTTTTCATTGAAAGAGGATCAGTGAATCCCAATTGGAGAACAGCACTAACAGTAGCTGGAATTATAACTGGTATTGCGTTTGTTAATTATTTGTACATAAGAAATGTGTATGTAAGTCAAGGCGAAGCAACAATATTATATAGGTATATTGACTGGATAATTACTATGCCACTTCAAATGATACTGTTTTATTTAATTTTATCAGCAGTCAGAAAAGTTCCAAAAAGTCTTTTTTGGAAATTATTATCCGGAAGTGTTTTGATGGTATTAGTAGCGTATTTGGGAGTATCGGAAAATATCCCTTCTATTGTTGGTTTTACAATTGGACTGGGAGCATGGATTTACTTATTGTACGAAATATTCTCTGGAGAAGCTGGTAGAGCTGCAGCAAGAAGTGGAAATAAACCAATGGTAAATGCTTATGGCTCAATGAGAATGATAGTTACAGTTGTCTGGGCAATATACCCATTAGGTTATGTATTTGGTTATATAACAAACAGTGTAGACGATAACTTATTAAATATAGTTTACAATATTGCAGACTTTATTAATAAAATAGCATTTGGATTAATAATCTGGGCTGCAGCAATGCAAAATACTGCACAAAGAAGTAGGTAATTTTTAATATTTTAGACAAGACAAGTATTAATTTTACTTGCCTTACTTTTTTCTATACCTATATAAATTTAATGGCTAAAATCACTTATATTGAACATTCTGGCAAGTCTCATACAATAGAGGTTCAAAATGGCTTAACTGTTATGGAAGGAGCTGTTCAAAACAATATACCAGGAATTGATGCTGACTGTGGTGGTTCAATGGCATGTGCCACTTGTCATGTTTATGTCAAAGAAGAATGGTTTAATAAATTACCCAAAAAGGAAGATGGCGAAGAAGATATGTTAGATATGGCTTATGAACCAAATAAATTTAGTAGATTAAGCTGTCAATTGACTGTGTCAGACAACTTAGAAGGGCTGGTTGTAAATCTTCCAGTGAAACAAGCTTAATGATTGATACAGATGTTTTAGTTGTAGGCGCAGGCCCAGTAGGACTTTTTTGCGTACATCAGCTTGGAATTATTGGTTTGAAATGCGAAGTTGTAGATAACTTAGATAAAAAAGGAGGTCAATGCATTGAACTTTACCCCGACAAACCCATTTACGATATTCCTGCAATACCTGAATGCACTGGAGAAGAATTAACAAACAATTTAATTGAGCAAATAAAACCTTTCAAAACCAATTTCCATTTAAGCGATAGAGTAGAAAAAGTCAAAAAAGAAAATAATAACTGGTTAATTAGAACTATAAAAGGAAAAGAGTTTAAAGCATTTAGTATTATTATTGCAGGAGGAGTGGGCTCTTTTGAACCAAGAAAGTTCTCATTAAAAGAATGTGAAAAATTTGAAGGAAAAGAAATATTTTATTCTGTTAAAGATAAAAAAATTTTTAAAAATAAAACCGTTTCAATATTTGGAGGAGGTGACTCAGCTTTGGATTGGGCAATAGAACTTTCTAGTAGTTCCAATGTTAAGTTAATACACAGAAGAGACGAATTTAGAGGAGCTCAATCAAGTGTAGATAAAGTTAAACAATTAGAAAAACAAGGCAAAGTTGAAATATTAACGCAATATCAATTAAGCTCAGTAGAAGGAGGAGATAAAATAAAAAGCATAGGCATTAAAAATGACGATGGAAACATTAAAAAAATTGAAACAAATTATGTTTTAGGATTTTTTGGATTAATTATGCAATTAGGTCCAATTGCTAATTGGGGATTAAATTTAGACAAAAAGCACATACCAGTAAACACTGAAAGTTATGAAACTAATCAAAAAGGAATATTTGCCATAGGAGACATTTGTACTTATCCAGGAAAAGTTAAACTAATTTTATCTGGTTTTCATGAAGGCGCCTTAGCTGCAAGAGGTAGTTTTAAATATGCAAGGCCAGATGAAAAACTAAGGTTTGAATTTTCAACAACTTCGAAAAGCATTCATGAAAGATTAGGTGTTAAAAAGTGATAGAATTGTTTAGTGCTGACACGCCTAATGGAAAAAAAATTACAATAATGTTAGAGGAAATTGGTTACAATTATAAATTAACCAATATAAATCTTAATAAAGGCGAACAATTTAATTCCGATTTTAAAAAAATAAGTCCATTTAATAAAATTCCTGCAATTATAGATCATGATAATAATGTAAGTATGTTTGAGTCAGGAGCAATTCTTATGTATCTAGGAGAAAAAAGTAATAAATTTTACGATCTTAAAGATAGAAATATTATCAATCAATGGCTAATGGCACAGATGGGTTTGATAGGGCCAATGATTGGACAACACCACCAGTTTCATCACTATAATTCTGGAAAAAGTGAATTTGGAGAACAGAGATATTTTAAAATTACTAAAACAATTTATGAAGATTTAGATAAAAGACTAGGATCATCAAAATATTTAGCAGGAAAAAATTATACTATCGCAGATATTGCAACCTGGCCTTGGATTGCAAGACATGAATGGCATGATATAGGTCTTAAAAAATTTAAAAATTTAACCAGATGGTATTTAGAAATTGCTGATAGAGAAGCTGTAATTAAAGGTTATGACCTTCTAAAAAATGGATCTAAAATACCTAAGCTTTAGTTGTCAGCGTATACTTTTTCTTCTTTTTCATGCTTTTCTTGCGCTGCAATACAAAGTTCAGCAACAGGTCTAGCAATTAATCTTTTAAGACCTATAGGTTCACCAGTTTCTGCACAAAATCCATATGTGCCATCTTTAATTCTATTTAATGCCTGATCTATTTTTGAAATAAGTTTTATCTGTCTATTAATAGCTTTCATCTCAACTGTTTTATCAGTGTGTGAGCTTGCCTGATCAACAATGTCAGCTGATATGCTATTATCATCTAAAGAGCCATTATAAAGAGCTTCATTATTAGCTCTTATTATTTCAGTTTTCCATTCATTAAGTTTTTTTTTGAAATAAGCTTTGTGTTTTTCACACATGTATTTTTCTGATAATTTAGGCTCATATGTTTTGGAGATTTTTACCATATGTCTATTTTTAAATTCGAGGAGTATAGTCAGCAATTAATGGGTGTCAATATTGGTTTAATTGTATAAATTTAAGTAAATGACCTTTAATAAAAGAAATATAAACAATTTATTTTATACTTTTATTACAACGCATTTAATTCTGTGGACTTTAGTTCCAACAATTACAAATAATAATTTACCATTAGATACCATTGAAGCTTTAGCTTGGGGAAGTAATTTAGATTGGGGATTTAACAAACATCCTCCTGCAAGTGCTTTTTTTGTTGAAATGTTTTATCAAATATTTGGAAGCAATGACTGGGCATACTATTTATTAAGTCAAATTTTTGTCGTTATATCTTTTTTTGTTGTTTGGAAATTTTCAGAAGAATTTTTTGATAATAAAACTTACGGTTTGTTGTCAGTGTTATTGTTAGAAGGAATTTATTTTTATAATTTTACTACTCCAGAATTTAATGTAAATGTTTGTCAATTACCTTTTTGGACTTTATCAGTTTTATATGCTTGGAAAGGATTTAAAAATAATAAAACTATTGATTGGTTATTATTTGGTTTATTTGCAGCTATAGGGATTTTATCAAAATATTTGTTTATCTATCTGCTTATAGCAATGGATGTATTTTTTGCCTATATGATTATTAAAAAAAAAGTTAACTTAAAAAGCTTAATCTCTTTAATACCTTTTTTCTTAATTTTATTACCACATTTAATTTGGCTTACAGAAAATGATTATATTACTATTACTTATGGACTTCATAGAACTGGTGCAGGAGATCAAAATTTTCAAGATCATCTTATTTTTCCAATAATATTTTTGGGCAAGCAAGTTAGCATACTGATACCTTTTTTTATTATGAGTTTTTTTGTTATTTCAAAGTTTAAATCAAAAATCAATTTTAAGGATCAAAAATTATTATTTTTATTGATTATAAACATTATTCCAATTTTATTAATGTTTTTAACTTCTATGATTATGGGCGTTAAAATTAGAACAATGTGGATGACACCTTTTTATTTATTTTTTGGAGTTTTAATAATTTATATTTTTCAATTACAAATTAATTTAAATAAATTAAAAGGTTTTATTTTGGCATTTTTAATTTTATTTATTTTGTCACCGTTTGTTTATACTTATATTTCAATAACAGAAACAAATAAAAGAACAGATTACGGTGGAAAACAAATAGCTGAAGAAATAGAAGAACTTTGGAAAAAAAAATATAAAAGCAAAATTGATTTAGTTATAGGAGATGAATGGTATGCAGGTAATTTTTCATATCATCTAAGTTCAAGACCACAATGGATGCCTGATTATGAGGAAACACAAAATCCAAAAGATTGGAGTAAAAAATGGCCAAAAAATTTTAAAGGTGGATACATAGTAATTAGAAATACACCAGTATGTATTTTTCATGGATTTTTTCCAACTTTAGAATTTGATTCACAAGAAAATACTACCCTTTATATTTGTACAAATGAAAAAAAATAAAAAATGATAAATGAATTTATTTAAAAAATTTTAGTATAAATAAATTTATTAGGGTTCTAAATATTTCAATTCTTGGAATCTTTGAATATCCTTTTTTTCGATCATTAAAAATTA
The DNA here is from genome assembly GCA_902590125.1 of uncultured Pelagibacteraceae bacterium. Lineage (GTDB taxonomy): Bacteria > Pseudomonadota > Alphaproteobacteria > Pelagibacterales > Pelagibacteraceae > Pelagibacter. Next base: position 12,466 of record CACIVL010000010.1, read on the forward strand.
TGGGAATTTCTTTGAATTTAATTTTTTTTCTAAATATTTCATGTACTGCTCCCATCATGAAGCTATATCCTTTTGCTTTAACTAAATTTAAATGAAAATTATTCAATTTTTTAAGATTAAAGCCTCTATAAGATGTTGTGAACTCATTGCAATCTACTTGAAAAACAAATTTTATGATTAAGTTTCCATATTTACTAAGTATTAATCTTCTGCCTGTCATTAAGCATTGACCACCACTAATATATCTTGAGCCAAGAACAAACGGAAATTTATCCAAATTTTTAATAAAATTACCTAACTCATTTGGGTCATGAGAAAGATCTGCATCCATAGTTATTAAGAAATCATAGTTATTTTTTAGTGCAAATTCATATGCTTCCTTGTGCGCTGAATCTAGACCTAGTTTTCCACTTCTTTCAATCAGGAAAAGATTATTAAAATTATTTTGTAATTTTTTTATTTCTTCAGATGTACCGTCAGGCGAATTATCATCAATTATTAAAATATCAGGATCAGAGGGTTGTTTTTTAATTAAACTAACTAACTCCTTAACATTATCTAACTCATTAAAGGTAGCAGCAAAAACTAATATTTTTTTCTTTGTATCCATTATATAAATATAACAGTGAAAAATTTAGTTGCAATTATTGTGGAGGAGATTGATCAATTTGACATTATAACAAGTAAGTTCTCAATAAAGAAAAATTATTAAAAAATGAAAAAAATTAAAATATTAATTCCTATTTATAATGATTGGCAATCAGTCCTTAAACTTTTGGAAAATATTGATTTACAGATTATAAATTTAAATGCTGAAGTCTCTGTTTTAATTATTAATGATGCATCGATAGAATCAAGACCTGAAATTGATCTTAATCTAAATAATTTAAAATCTGTTCAAGTTATTAATATGAAAAAGAACAAAGGTCATGCAAGATGTAACGCTGCAGGATTAAAATATATTATTGATAAAGAAAATTTTGATTATGTGATACCGATGGATGGGGACGGTGAAGATAGACCCGAAGAATTAAAATTGCTTATTGATAAAACAGACGAATATCCTGACAAAGTTATTACAGCAAACAGAATTAAAAGATCGGAAGGTTTTTTTTTTAAATTTTGTTATTTTGTCCATAAATATTTAACTTTTATTTTTACAGGAAAATCAATTAAATTTGGAAATTATACCTGCTTACCCAGATCTACAGTATCTCAAATGATAGAGGAACCGGCAACCTGGAGCAGTTTTTCTGGGTCATTGTCAAAGATAAGTAAAGACCAAAAATCCATTTCATCAATTAGGGGATCTAGATATTTTGGCCCATCAAAGATGAATTTTTTTAATCTTTTATTACATTCTCTTTCAATTATTACTGTGTTTAAAATTACTGTATTATTTAGATCTATAATTTTTCTAGCAGTTTATATTTTTCTTATTTTACAACACATCTCATTTGTTACAGTTATTCCAGTAATCTTGGTTATTATTATGATTTTTTCAGTTTTTACTCTTTCAGGACGTGAAAATATATCTGAATTAAATAATTCTTTAGACAATATTAGTAATATTGAAAATCTTAAATAACTTTTATTTTTGGTAAAGAATAAAAATCAGCCGTATCTATTTTTGAGTAATGCTGTCTTCTTGATTTCCATCTTTTGTGAACTCCAGCGCTTGCAAGACTTAAAGTTGATCTTCCATATTTATAATTAGTACTATCAATAGATTTCATTAAGTTATTTATTTTTTCATCTCTTTCAGAAGAAAATAAATTTTTACTATTAATTGAATCAGATAAATGAGACAGTATTACTCCTGCTTTTTGATAACGATAACCATTTTTGAAAATTGCTTCTAAAGCATTCAGTGACGCTTTAACTATTTCTATGCTATTGTTTGTTGCTATTGGCAAATCAATCGTTTTTGAATTTGAATAAAAACCATAGTTATTTTGAAAAGGGCTTGTTCTAATAAAAACAGTTATTGATTTTGTAACTAAATATTCTGATCTAATTTTTTCTGAAGCATTTAAAGAATAGCCTGCTATTGCTTCTTTTAATTCTTGAAAATTTTCTACTCTTTGTCCAAATGAGCGTGAAACAACACAACTTTTTCTTTTAGAGTTTGTAGTCTCCAAATTAATACAAGGAATGCCCTTGAGCTCCATTGCTGTTCTTGAGCTTAAAACATTAGAACTTTTTTTAATCCATGTATTAGATTTGTTTTTTAATTGTTTTGCATTATAGATTCCGTTTTGTTGATAAAATTTTGTTATTTGTTTACCGACTCCCCACACATCATTGATTTTTACTTTTTCTAGTATTGAATCAATATTTTTAATTCCAATTAAACTAACAACACCAGATTGTTTTTTTTTAGCAATATGATTTGCAACTTTGCTTAAAGTTTTAGTTTTGGCAATTCCGATACTTGTTGGTATGCCTGTCCATTTTAAAACTATGCTTCTAATTTCATGTCCTATATTTTGAACTTCGTTATCAGAAAAATTTGATAGATCTAAAAATGCCTCATCAATTGAGTAAATTTCTATATCTGAATTAAAACGTTTAAGCGTTCTCATCACTCTTCTTGATATGTCACCATATAAAGAATAGTTTGATGAAAAAACCTGAACATTATTTTTAATAATTACATCTTTTTCTTTAAAATAAGGTTCACCCATTTTAATTCCCAAAGCTTTTGCTTCGTTAGATCTTGAAATAATACAACCATCATTGTTTGATAGAACTACAACAGGTTTTTTTCTAATTTTAGGGTTAAATAATCTTTCACAAGATACATAAAATGAATTACAATCTATTAAAGCTATTTTTCTAGTATACTGAGTGTATGACATAAGTTACAACTCCCCAAATAAATATATCTTCTTCTTCATTGATTAAAATTCGGTCTTCAAACTTCTTAGATCCAGATGTTAAAAATTTTTTATTTTCTTCTTTAACAAAACTTTTAACAACCAATTCATCGTGAACATTTGCAATTACTGTTGAAAAATTTTTAGGATTTAAACTTTTATCTACAACTAACAAATCACCATCATTAATTCCAATATCAGTCATTGATTTTCCTTGCACTCTAATAATGAAAGTTGCTGGAACGTTTTTTATTAAGTGAATATTAAGATCTATGTCTTCCTCTATATAATCTGTGGCGGGAGATGGAAAACCAGCGCCTGCTTTATGTAAATAAAATGGTACTGTTAGTTTCATGTTCTTGTTTTGTTCTATAAGATATTTTAGATATAGTCAACTAGGTTGTATTTTGAGTCTGCAAGTGAATCAAAAGTGAATCAAAACATGAACATTTAAAAAGACTTTATTAGTATTGTGGATAACTATTACCAGATAAGAAAAATCATGTTATGAAATTTGGATAAAACTAATGAAAAAATTAACTTGTCATTGTGGCGGAGTAGAAGCTGAAGTTAAAGTTCCAGAAGAAGGATTTGAAAAAGTTTTACGTTGCAATTGTTCTATATGTAAAAGAAAAGGATACATTATAGGGGTAGTTGGACCAGATGATTTTAAGCTTGTAAAAGGGGAGAAACTTTTAAAACTTTATCAATTTTATACTAAGACTGCTCAACATTACTTTTGCTCAAATTGTGGTATTCATACTCACAACAGACCAAGAAGTAACCCAAAAATATATGGTATAAATATTGCATGCGTTGAAGGGATAAAACCATTTGAGATAAAAAATGTTCCTGTCAGCGATGGAGAAAACCACGCATTAGATCAAAAGAAATAATTAATTTGAATATTAAAATGACTAGAATAATTATTATTTTATTTTTATTAACATTTTACTCAAAAAATGTATTTGCTGTTTCTTTATCAGAAGCACTTTTACAAGCCTATAAAGATAATCCAGAACTGAATGCAGAAAGAGAAAATATTGAAGTTTCTAAACAAGATTTGAAAATTTCAAAAAGTGAATTTTTACCATCAGTAACTTTGACGGGAACAAAAAGCCAAGAAAATACAAATAAGCTTACTAATCGATCAGGAGGTGATGCAGCAATTACCGATGTAAAACCAAAAACAAGCTCAATTACTATTGAACAAAAATTATTTCAAGGATTTGGTAACATTGCTGATTTAGAAAAAAATAAAATTGGTTTAATTTTAGCAGAAGCAAAACTTTTAAAGATTGAACAAACAGTATTATTTAAAGCAATTGAAGCATATACAGGATTAATACTAGCAAAAGAAAAACTTGATATTAATAAACGAAATGTAAATTTATTAGAAAGACAAGTTGAAACTGATCAAGCAAGATTAGAAAAGGGAAAAATTACTGTAACAGATTTAGCTCAATCAGAATCTTCTTTGGCAGGAGCTCAGGCTCAATTTATAGAAGCAAAAAATGAAGAAGTTACAGCTAAATTAACTTATGAAAAAATAATTGGACCAATTCAAGATACAAATAATTTAAATAAAAACTTAAGTATCAACTTTGAAATTCCAAATAGTTTAAATGAAGCTATTGAAATTTCAAAAAAAAATAATCCTGACTTAATTATTGCAAAGCTAGAGTATGAGCAATCTGAAAAAGATGTTAAAATTGCAAAATCAGACTTATCACCTTCTGCAACATTGTCATTAGAATCATCAAAAACAGATGATTTAAGCTCTTCTTATGATGAACGTGATAAAGAAACAATAACAGCAACCATTTCATGGCCAATATTTAAAGGTGGAAAAAATACAGCTTCATTAAGTAGAAGCAAAAATTTAAAAAATAGAAAAAAATTACTTTTCGATAATGCACTTAAAACAAATGATGCAAATGTTGCTAGTGCATGGTCAAATTTGAAGTCTTCAAAAAGTTTATTAGACTCGGTTAAATTGCAGGTTAAAGCAGCAGAAATTGCGAACGAAGGAATAACTGTTGAATATGAAAGTGGGCTTGGAAGATCAACGCTTGATGTTATTCAGTCTAATTCTATTTTATTAAATTCTGAAATTAATCTAGCTAATTTTGAAAGAAATTATTTCTTAGCGCAATTTAAACTTTTACAAACATTAGGTTTATTAAATAATAGCTATTTAAAATTGCTGTAATAATAGGCATTTTTTAACCAAAATTAATAATTGTTGCTAAAGAGAACAAAATGTGTACATTTAAACACATGATTCGAACACTAATTATTATAAAAAAAGAGGCAAAAAATGACTAAAAACAACCTAAAAGTAGTTAAATCTACAAAAGATCAAGATTTAGAGAAAAAAGAAAAGAATAAAGCGTTAGACGCAGCAATCAGTCAAATTACAGATACTTTTGGCAAAGGTTCCGTAATGAAACTTGGCCAACAAACAGCAATGGATATCGAATCCATTTCTACAGGATCTTTGAGCTTAGATTTAGCTTTAGGAATAGGTGGACTGCCAAAAGGAAGAGTTATTGAAATTTATGGACCAGAATCTTCTGGAAAAACTACACTTGCTTTACAGGTTGTAGCAGAGGCTCAAAAAGCTGGAGGAATTTGCGGTTTTGTAGATGCAGAACACGCATTAGACCCAGTTTATGCAAAAAAATTAGGTGTAGATACTGAAGAATTGTTAATTTCTCAACCAGATACAGGCGAACAAGCTTTAGAAATAGCTGATACACTAATAAAATCAGGTTCTGTGTCAGTGCTAGTGGTGGACTCAGTTGCCGCATTAACTCCTAGAGCCGAAATTGAAGGAGAAATGGGTGATCATCATGTAGGTCTTCAATCAAGATTAATGAGTCAGGCATTAAGAAAATTAACAAGCTCAATTTCACGAACAAACACAATGGTTATTTTCATAAATCAAATAAGAATGAAAATCGGTGTAATGTTTGGCAGCCCCGAAACAACATCAGGTGGAAATGCATTGAAATTTTATTCTTCTGTAAGAATGGACATCAGAAGAATTGGAGCAATAAAGGACAAAGAACAAATTATTGGTAACTCTACAAGAGTTAAAGTAGTGAAAAATAAAGTTTCTCCTCCATTTAAAGTTGTTGAATTTGATTTAATGTATGGAAAAGGAATTAGTAAAGTTGGAGAATTAATTGATCTAGGCGCTAAAGCAGACATAGTTGAAAAATCAGGTGCATGGTATGCATACAAAAGCGAAAAAATAGGACAAGGAAGAGAAAATGCTAAAATTTATTTAGAACAAAATCCAAAAGTTGCTGCAGAAATTGAAATGGCAATTAGAGAAAAAGCTGGAGTTATTTCTAAAAAAATAGAAGGCAATCCTTTAGATAAAGTAAAAGAAAAAATTGATCCTAAAGAACAAGTTTCAACAAAAAAGAATTAGTTAAAAGTCATTTTTAGTTAATAAAAGGCGCTTATTTTAAGCGCCTTTTTTCCCTTATAGTTATCTAGACATCAAATAAAAAAGCTGTATTTTAAAAATATGGCTGGCAAATCGTTAAATGAAATAAGGAATACATTTTTAAAATATTTTGAGAAAAATGACCATAAGATAGTTGAATCTAGCAATTTGGTTCCAAATAATGATCCTACTTTGATGTTTGCTAATTCAGGAATGGTTCAATTTAAAAATGTTTTTACTGGGCTAGAAAAAAGAGATTATAAAAGAGCAACTACTTCACAAAAATGCGTAAGAGCTGGTGGTAAACATAATGATTTAGAAAATGTAGGTTACACACCAAGACACCACACATTTTTTGAGATGTTAGGCAATTTTTCATTTGGTGACTATTTTAAAGAAAAAGCGATTGATCTAGCATGGAATTTGATAACTAAAGATTTTGGATTAGATAAAAATAGACTTTATTTTACTGTTTTTCATGATGACGATGAAGCATTTAACTTATGGAAAAAAATTTCAGGTTTAGGAACTGATAGAATTATTAAAATAAAAACTTCAGATAATTTTTGGTCAATGGGTGAAACAGGTCCATGCGGACCTTGTTCAGAAATTTTTTTTGATCATGGCGCTCATTTAAAAGGTGGACCTCCAGGAACAAAAGATCAAGATGGAGATAGATATATTGAAATTTGGAATCTTGTTTTTATGCAGTTTGAACAAGTTTCAAAGAATAAAAGAGTCGATTTGCCAAAACCATCAGTAGACACTGGAATGGGCTTAGAAAGAATTGCAGCTTTACTTCAAGGAACTCATGATAACTATGAAACAGATCACTTTAAGAAAATTATAAACTCAATTTCTGAAGCTGTAAAAATAAAATCTAATGAAAAAAATATTTCAAGCTTTAGAGTTATAGCAGATCATTTAAGAGCGAGTTCATTTTTAATTGCTGAAGGAGTTTTACCTTCAAATGAAGGAAGAGGTTATGTTTTAAGAAGAATTATGAGGAGAGGAATGAGACATTCTCATTTATTAGGTGCAAAAGAACCAATTTTCTTCAATATTTTTAAAACTTTAATGGAAGAGATGAAAGGAAACTACCCTGAGATTGAACGAGCTCAATCTTTAATAAAAGAGACTTTAAGAATGGAAGAAGAAAAGTTTTTAGTTCTTCTTGATAGAGGAATTAAAATTTTAAATGAAGAAATTTCAAAGATAAATAAAACTTTGCCTGGGGAAACAGCATTTAAGTTGTACGATACATATGGTTTTCCATTAGATCTCACAGAAGACATTCTAAAAAATAAATCATTAAAAGTAGATCATGAAAAATTTCAATCTTTAATGGATAAGAGTAGAGAGCTTGCAAAAAAAAACTGGAAAGGCTCTGGCGATAGTTCGGTTGATGAAATTTGGTTTGGGATTAAAAACAAATTAGGACCAACAGAATTTTTAGGTTATGAAACAAATCAGGCAGAAGGAATCATATTATCTTTGTTAAAAAACGATAAAGAAGTTGAAAGTTTAAAATTTGGTGACGAAGGAATGTTAATTACAAACCAAACACCATTTTATGGAGAGTCAGGAGGCCAGGTAGGTGACACTGGACATATTATTTCAGGAGATTTTAAATTTGAAGTAATTGATGTTCAAAAGAAATTAGGAGATTTATTTGTCCATTACGGAAAAGTTTTAAGTGGAGCTATTAAGATAAAAGATAGTGTTGAGATGAAAATAAATATTGAAAGAAGAGACAATATAAGAGCTTATCATTCTGCAACACATTTGCTTCATGAGTCACTTAGAAGAGTTTTAGGCACTCATGTAATTCAAAAAGGATCGTTAGTTGAAGCTGACAGATTAAGATTTGATTTCAGTCATATGAAGCCAATTTCTCCTGAAGAAATTAGTAAAATAGAAACATTTGTTAATTCGATGATAGATAAAAAATCAGATGTAAAAACAAGAATAATGACACCAAAAGAAGCGGTAGATAATGGTGCATTGGCTTTGTTTGGAGAAAAGTATGGAGAAGAAGTTAGAGTTTTATCTATGGGAAATGAAACAGATAAATATTTTTCCACCGAGTTATGTGGAGGAACACATGTGAGAAATACAGGAGATATAGGAAAGTTCAAGATTGTTAGTCAATCATCAATTGCCGCTGGAGTTAGAAGGGTAGAAGCTTTAAGAGAGAAACAATTACAAGAATTTTTAAATAATAAAGAAAAATTATTAGATCTTTCTAGTCAAAAAAATGAAGATATAATAAAAAACTTATCAGAAGAAATTATCAAACTTGGTGGTAAGCCTAATTTAAAAAGTGACAATCAACGAGATTTAATAAAAGATTTAACGAAACAATTTGACCAACTTTCAGTTAAGTCTATTTTAAGCGATAAATCAAAAAATATTGTTAAAGATGAAATTATTAATAAAACTAAAGTTAGATTTCAGAAAGTTATTGGTTTACCCTCTAAAGATCTAAGAAAACTTGTAGATAAAGGCAAAAAAGAAATAGGCGAAGGTGTTGTCATAGTTTTTGCTAGCAAAGATGGAAAAGTTAGCTTAGCTGTGGGGATTACTAATAAACTTACGAGCAAATATGATGCTGTTAAATTTGTTAAAACTGGATCTGAAATTGTAGGTGGCAAAGGTGGTGGTGGTAGAGCTGATTTTGCTCAAGCGGGTGGAGTTGAAATTAATAAAATCGATAAAGCTTTTGAAAAACTCAAATCTTTAATTTAACTTTTTCTTTAGATTGTTGGCTAATACATCTAAGAATTGATTAGTATTTAGGTATTTTGTAGATGGACCAATAAGAATTGCTAGGTCTTTAGTCATTGAACCACTTTCAACTGTTTGTATACAAACTTTTTCTAAAGTTTTTACAAATTTTTTTAATTCTTCATTATTATCTAATTTTCCTCTATGATACAGACCTCTTGCCCACGCAAAAATAGAGGCTATTGGGTTTGTCGATGTTTCTTTGCCTTCTTTATGCAATCTATAGTGCCTTGTAACGGTGCCATGTGCAGCTTCGGATTCTATAGTTTTACCATCAGGAGACATCAACATACTTGTCATAAGGCCCAATGAACCAAACCCTTGAGCTATTGTATCAGATTGTACATCTCCATCATAATTTTTACATGCCCAAATGTAATTTCCATTCCATTTCATAGCACATGCTACCATGTCATCTATGAGCCTGTGTTCGTAAGTTATATTTCTTTCCTTAAACTTTTCTTTAAATTCTTTATCATAAATTTCTTGAAATAAATCTTTAAATCTTCCATCGTATTTTTTTAAAATTGTATTTTTGGTAGAAAAATAAACAGACCATTTTCTATTAAGTCCATAATTCATGCATGATCTTGCAAAATCTTTTATTGATTTATCTAAATTGTACATGGACAATGCAATACCAGGTCCTGGAAAATTAAAAACTTCAAATTCTTTTTTTTCTTTTCCATCTTCTGAAGTCCATTTTATTTCTAATTTACCTTTGCCTGGGACATTAAAATCTGTAGCTCTATATTGATCACCAAATGCGTGTCTTCCTATACAAATTGGGTTAGTCCAACTTGGAACTAGTTTTGGAATATTCTTGCAGATTATTGGCTCTCTAAAAACAGTTCCTCCAATTATATTTCGAATTGTTCCGTTTGGCGACCTCCACATTTTTTTAAGACTGAACTCTTTTACTCTTCCTTCATCAGGAGTTATAGTTGCACATTTAACTCCAACTCCATTTTTTTTTATTGCGTTAGCACAATCAATTGTTATTTGATCTTCTGTTTTGTCTCGATTTTTTATTCCAAGATCATAGTATTCAATTCCTAAATCGATATAAGGAAGGATCAA